>NZ_QAIH01000217.1 GCF_003060895.1 Acidovorax sp. HMWF029
CAAGAGAGGACGGCTGGGGCGGGGGGCGCTAATATGCAACAAAACATGTCCGCTGCGGCCTGCCGGCTGTGCCTTGGGGCGGGCCTGCGCACCTGCCTTCTTTCTTTGTTTTGCACAGAAAGGCCAATATGCCCCCCTGGGTTGCAGGACTGTGGAACACCTTGCCCGCGCGGATTCGCTGGTTGGTGCTGTGCGCCACGCTGCCAGCGGTGCTGTTGGTGGTCTACCAGGCTCGGGCCCACCGCGCCGACGCGATCGCGGCAGCCGAAGAGCGCGCACTGCAGACCCTGCATTCAGTGGCTGGAACGCAGCAGCGCTTGATTGAGAACACACGGCACTTTTTGCAGCAACTTGCGGCCATGTCGCAGGTGCGCGACCCCTCGGCGCCCGAGTGTGGACGCTATCTGGCCGAGGTGCTGTCGCTCAACACCACCTACATCAACATTGGCGTGCCGCGTGTGGATGGTGAATTGCTGTGCAATGCCCGCCCGCTGAAGGCGCCGGTCAATGTGGCCAACCGCCCTTACTTTCAGCAGACGATCGCCAGCCGGGACTTTTCCGTGGGCAGCTTTCAGGTGGACCGCGCCGCTCAGGTAGCCAGTGTCAACTTCGCCTACCCGGTGATCCCGGCGGGCACGCAGGACGTGGTGGGGGCGGCTGTGGCGGTGGTGTCGCTGCAGTGGTGGAGCCTGCGGCTGACAGACCTGGGCCTGCCCGATGGGGCCGTTGCCCGGGTGTCGGACCCCAATGGCAGCGTGTTGGCACGTTACCCGCCTGATGCCAGCGAGCTGGGCGCCCCGTTTGCTGACGGCGAGTTCCGCGCCTTGGTGCTGCAAACTCCCCGGGGCCAGCGTCTGCGCACGCGCGCTGACGGCTCCCCCGAGCTGGTGGTGTTTCAGCCTCTTATCGAGTCAGCGGGTAAGCCCGTGGCCACAATGAGTCTGGCTGTGCCGCTGGAAAACCTGTATGCAGCCGCCAATCAGCGCATGTGGACCGAGATGGCCTTCTTGCTGGCGGGCCTGGTGGTGTCGGTGTTGGTGGCCCAGGTGGGGGTGCGGCGCGGGGTGATGCGGCCCCTGCGGCGCCTTTTGCATGCCACTGACGAACTGGCCGAAGGTCGCTATGTGTCGCGCGTCCCCGCCACGGGGCTCCAGGAACTGACGGAGCTGGGCCGCCGCTTTGACCACATGGCACTGACCCGCCAGAACGCCGAGGCCGAGCTGCGCCAGAGCGAGGAGAACCTGGCCATCACCCTGCACTCCATCGGCGACGCCGTGGTGGCCACCGATGCACAGGGCCGCATCACCCGCATGAACGCGGTGGCCGAGCGCCTGACCGGCTGGCCCCTGGCGCAGGCTTTGGGTCAGCCACTGGCCGATGTGTTCCGCATCGTCAACGCCAGCACGCGCGAACCACAAGTGGACCCTGTTCAGCAGGTGATGGACAAGGGCCAGGTGGTGGCGCTGAGCAACCACACCACCTTGCTGGCACGCCATGGGGCCGAGTACCAGATTGCTGACAGTGCCGCCCCCATTCGAAATCCCCAGGGCGAGATCGTGGGCGTGGTGCTGGTGTTCAGCGACGTGAGCGAGTCTTACCGCGTGCGCCGCAAGCTGGAGGACAACGAAGCGCGGTTTCGTACCCTCACGGCGCTGTCGTCCGACTGGTACTGGGAGCAGGACGCGCAGTTTCGCCTCACGCATGTGGAAGGCCGCGCCGATGACCGGCTGGTGCAGGAGGCCGCGCTGCACATGGGCAAGACGCGCTGGGAGCTGGCCGCACCGGGCATGAGCGATGCGCTGTGGGAAGAGCACCGCGCGCTGCTGGAGCGCCACCAGGAGTTCCGCGACTTTGAGTTCGAGCGCCACGATCGGCAGGGCAATTCGTACTGGGTGTCCATCAGCGGTACCCCGGTGTTTGACGGCGAGGGCGTGTTTTGTGGCTACCGGGGCGTGGGCAAGGACATCACCGCCCGCAAGCGCGACGAGAACGAACTGCGCATTGCCGCCATCGCCTTCGAATCACAGGAAGGCATGATCGTCACCGATGCCGACACCCGCATCCTGCGCACCAACCGCGCCTTCAGCCGCATCACCGGCTACAGCGCTGCAGAGGTGGTGGGCCAGCGCACCCGCCTGCTGGCATCGGGCCACCAGGACAAAGCCTTCTTCGACGCCATGTGGGCAAGCCTGGCCAGCACAGGCGAGTGGAAAGGCGAGCTTTGGAACCGCTGCAAGAGCGGCGAGGTGAACCTGCATTTCATGGCCATTTCCGCCGTGACGGACCGCAACGGAGCGCTCACCCACTATGTGGCCACTCTCAGTGATATCACCCAGCGCGCAGCTGCAGCGCGCGAGATCGAGCACCTGGCTTTCTACGATCCGCTCACCCACCTGCCCAACCGCCGCCTGATGATGGACCGGCTGCAACAGGCGTTTGCCACCAGCGCGCGCGCTGGCTTGCAAGGTGCACTGCTGTGCCTGGACCTGGACCACTTCAAGACCCTGAACGACACCCTGGGCCACGACATGGGCGACGTGCTGCTGCAGCAGGTTGCGCAGCGGCTGACCGCTTGCGTGTGCGAGGGTGATACCGTGGCCCGCCTGGGCGGCGACGAGTTTCTGGTGCTGCTGGAGGACCTGGGCGCCCAGGCCACCGACGCGGCCGAGCAGGCGCAGACGGTGGGCGAAAAGATTCTGGCTGCGCTCAATCAGCCCTACCAGCTGGCATCGCACCATGTGCACAGCACCACCAGCGTGGGCGCCGTGCTGTTTCGCGGCCAGGGGCAGACGGTGGAGGACGTGGTCAAGCATGCCGACCTGGCCATGTATGCGGCCAAGACCGCCGGGCGCAACTGCATCCGTTTTTTTGATCCACGTATGCAGGCGGCCGTCACGGCCCGCGCAACGTTGGAGAACGACCTGCGCACGGCTCTGGAGCAAGGCCAGTTCACGTTGCATTACCAGACGCAGATGGGCTGCGGAGCGCGCGTGGTGGGCGCCGAGGCGCTGATCCGCTGGAACCACCCCGCACGCGGAATGGTGTCGCCGTGCGAATTCATCCCTCTGGCCGAAGAGACCGGCCTGATCCTGCCCATCGGCCTGTGGGTGCTTCAGACAGCGTGCACGCAGCTGCGCCGGTGGCAGGACCACCCTGCCACGGGCGACCTGCAACTGGCTGTGAACCTGAGCGCACGCCAGTTCCACCAGGGCGACTTCATCGAGCAAGTGGTCACGGTGCTGCGCCAGACCGGCGCGCGGCCTGACCGCCTGAAGCTGGAGCTGACCGAAAGCCTGGCGCTGGACAACGTGGATGACACTATCGCCAAGATGAACGCCCTGCGCGCGCTGGGGCTGCGCTTTTCGATGGACGACTTTGGCACAGGGCAGTCGTCACTGTCGTACCTCACGCGGCTGCCGCTGGACCAGCTCAAGATCGACCAGAGTTTTGTGCGCAACATCGGCATTCAGCACACCGACGCGCTCATTGTGCAGACCATCATCGGCATGGCGCAGAGCTTGGGCATTGACGTGATTGCCGAGGGGGTTGAGACCGAGGCGCAGCGTGCGTTTCTGGAGCAGCACGGCTGCACTCTGTGGCAGGGCTACCTGTTCAGCCGTCCCGTGCCCATCGAGACGCTGGAGCACCGCCTGCACGGCGGGCTGGGCTGGCAGGTGTCGTCGTAGCCTGCTTGCACCATCCCTACACCGCCATGTAGCGTCCTGGCCGGTGGTTCATGGCCAGCACCAGGTTCAGTGCCACTGCGCCCGCAACGGACCAGGCCACACGCAGCGGCTCTACCGTCCACAGTGCCAGCAGCACAATGCAGCAGTCAACGGCCATTTGCACCTTGCCTGCACGCCAGCCGTAGCGGTCTTGCAGGTACAGCGCGGCAATGCCCACGCCGCCCAGGCTGCAGCGGTGGCGAAACAGCACGAGGAAGCCAGTTCCCGTGATCAGTCCGCCCGCAATGGCGGCATACAGCGGTTGCAACTGCGCAAACTGCAGGAACTGCGACTGCAGCTCGGTCAGCAGCGACAGCAGCAGCACCGCGATGAAGGTCTTGACGGTGAACGCCCGCCCCAGCTTGCGCAGCGCCAGCCAATAAAACGGCAG
>NZ_QAIH01000218.1 GCF_003060895.1 Acidovorax sp. HMWF029
CTGCAGGTGGTGGCGGAGGGGGTGGAGACGACGGGGCAGCTGTCGTTCCTGAGGTTGCATGGGTGCGAGGGGTTTCAGGGGTATCTGTTTGGGCGGCCCGGGCCGGTGGGGGAAATGGATGTTTTCCTGCACCCACACCGCTGACGGGGCCTTGGCAAGTCAACGTGCGGTGGTCGCCACAAGAGGCGTGACCGACCGCTTGTGCGCGTTGCATGTGAAGGCGTAGGCATGTTTTTTGACAAAGTGCTGGATCGCGAGGCCCCTGGAATACGTGGACTGCTCATGGTGCTGGCGGTCGCCTTGCTGGGGGCTGTGCTGGTGGTGCAAGGGGCGCTGCACTGGCGGAGCACCGAGCGTGCGGCCGAGCGGTCTCGCCTGCTGCAACAGACGACCGACGCCTTGATGAGCCAGACCACTGGCGGGGCCATGCTGGGCGCCGTATCGCTGCTGGGTCTGAGTGAGCCCCTGCTCAAGAAAATGGCCATG
This sequence comes from Acidovorax sp. HMWF029, assembly GCF_003060895.1. GTDB lineage: Bacteria > Pseudomonadota > Gammaproteobacteria > Burkholderiales > Burkholderiaceae_C > Acidovorax. Next base: position 487 of record NZ_QAIH01000218.1, read on the forward strand.
GGCCAACTGCCGCCGGACAACCCGGACGCGCTGGCGCGGCTGGCTGTGGCGCGTGGGCGCTTCCTGGTCAGCGGCGTTTACGTGATCTCGGCCGATGGCACGGTGGTGGCGCATGAGACGTCCGACACGCGTTCCACGGGGCTTAACCTGGCGTTCCGGCCCTATTTTCAGCAGGCCATCCGGGGCGCTGTCAGCGTATATCCCGCTGTCGGAACCAATACACAGGAGCGTGGCCTGTACTACGCTGCGCCACTGTATGAGGGTGACACTCCGACTGGCTCCATCATTGGGGTGGTGATGTTCAAGCAGGGTTTTGAGCCGGTGGACCTGCTGCTCAAGCGGGCGGGGCTGCCCATGGTGCTGCTCTCTCCGCAGGGGGCCGTGTTTTCCTCTACGCGACCCGAGTGGCAGTTTGCCGTAGCCCCGCCTCTGACCCAGGCCCGCATTGACGCCCTGCGCGCATCTGGCCAGTTCGGGCAGTTTTTCGAGAAAGGCGTGGCTTCGGCCCTGCCGTTTGCTGCCGACGCAGGCGAGGTTGTGCTCAATGGGGTGGCCTATGCAGTGGTCCACCGCGCCATCCAATGGAACGACCCAGGGGGGCAGTGGCATCTGGTGATGCTCGACGACATCAGTACCTTGATGACATCCACCCAGCGGGTACAGGTCGGTGCAGCCGCATTTGTAGTCTTCAGCCTACTGGGTTTGCTGCTGCTGGACCTGCTGCGCAGCCGCGCACGGGTGGCATCGGCGCTAGAGCGGTTCCGCGTACTGGGCGCTGCGCTGGAGAGCAGCCCGGTTTCGGTGGTCATCACCGATGGCGAAGGTCACATCGACTGGGTCAACCCCCAGTACGAACGCAACACCGGCTACACGCTCGAGGAAGTGCGCGGCAAAAAACCGTCGCTGGTGTCGAGTGGGCAAACTCCGGCACAGACCTATCAGGTGATGTGGTCCACGCTGCTGTCGGGGCAGTCGTGGCAGGGCCATTTTGTGAACCGGCGCAAGGACGGAAGCATTTACCACGACGAAGCCACGTTGTCGCCGGTATTTGACGGACGGGGGCGGCGTATCGGCATCGTGGGCCTGCATGAGGACGTGTCAGCACGCATCGAGGCCCAGAAGGAGCTAGAGCGGCGCGAACGCCTGCTCAACGAGCTGCTAGAGCAGCAGACCGCCATTTTTGACAACGCGCCGCCCATCGTGCTGGTGTGTGACGGCCATTTTCGCCAGTTCAATCCGGCGTTTGTCGAACTCATGGGCGGCACGGCCTCGCAACTGCTGGGACTGGGGGTGTCGGTTCTGTTTGGAGGCCCGGGCCACTCGGAACTGTTCACCGCACGCGTGGCGCCCAGCCTGGCGTCTGGTCAGGCGCTGCGCGAGTCGGCCACCCTGTTCCGCCTCGACGGCAGCCGCTTCGAGGCGCGACTGGCGGGGCGCAGCCTCAAGATGAATGACTCCGGCGCCGCTTCCATCTGGGTGATCGAGGATGTGAGCGACCAGCGGCGTGCCGAGCGGGCCATTCAGCAGACCAAGGAGCGCCTGGAGCTGGCCCAGGAGGCGGGCAAGATCGGGGTCTTCGACCTGAATCTGCTGACTGGCGAGATTCTCTGGTCCGACAAACTTGCACAGATGATGGGCCTGCCCCCCGGAACCCAGCCCGATGGCCGTGATTTCTGGCTGAACTGCCTGCACCCTGAAGACCGCGTGCAGGCGAGTGCCTACTTCGACAGCTGTCTGGCAGGAGACGAAGACCACCTGCGTGACTCGTGGCGCATTGTGCGCCCCGATGGCGAGGTGCGCTGGTTCCTGGAGGCGGCACGCATTTTTCGCAATGAACAGGGGCAGCCTGTGAGGGTGGTCGGGGTCAACGTGGACATCCACGATCAGAAGCTTCTGGAAGAGCAGGTAGCGGCCCAGTTGGATTTCCAGCAAGCCCTGATCGATGCCATCCCCGTGCCACTGTTCTACAAGGGGGCCGACGGGTGTTATGTGGGAGTCAATCGTGCCTACGAGCAGGCGTTTGGCGTGACACGTGAATCCTTGGTGGGCAAGACGGTGATGGATCTGGAGTTCCTGCCTCACGCCTCGCGTGTGCTTTTCGAGCGCGACAACGCGCTGGTCCTGGCCGGCGAGCAGTCGGTGCACCGTGAGGTGGACCTGCCCTATGCCGATGGTGATATGCACCACACTTTGTTCTGGCTGCACGGGTTCCGGCGTGCAGACGGAAGCCCCGGTGGCACCATCGGCACGTTTGTGGACATCACCGACCGCCAGCGCGCCGAGCAGGACCTGCGCCGCGCCAAGGAGCTGGCCGAGGAGTCCACTGCGCTCAAGTCCAACTTCCTGGCCAATATGAGCCACGAGATCCGCACACCGATGAACGCGATCATCGGCATGTCTCACTTGGCGCTCAAGTCAGGCCTGTCTCCGCGCCAGCACGACTACGTCAGCAAGATTCAGCAGGCGGGCCAGCACCTGCTGGGCGTCATCAATGACATCCTGGATTTTTCGAAGATCGAGGCGGGCAAGCTGGTGGTGGAACGCCAGCCGTTTTTGCTTGACCGCATGCTCGAGAGTGTGTCCGACGTGGTGGGCTACAAGGCTGGCGCCAAAGGGCTGGAGCTGGTCTGCGACGTGGCCAGCGACGTGCCGCCCAATTTGGTGGGCGATGCCTTGCGCCTGGGGCAGATCCTCATCAATTTCGCCAACAATGCCATCAAATTCACCGAGTCGGGCGAGATCAGCATTGCTGTGCGGCTGTTGGCGTCGGCTGGCAAAGAGGTGCGCCTGCGGTTTGAGGTGCGCGACACTGGTATCGGCCTGACCGAAGAGCAGATGGGGCGCCTGTTCCAGAGCTTCCAGCAGGCAGACACATCCACCACCCGCCGCTATGGCGGCACGGGGCTGGGGCTGGCGATCTGCAAGAGCCTGGCCGAACTCATGGGCGGCGAGGTCGGGGTCGAGAGCGTATCTGGCAAGGGGTCCACCTTCTGGGCGGCCGTGCCGCTGGAGCGTGGTGCAGCTGCACGTGTACTGCTGCCACCGCCCGACCTGCGCGGCAGCCGCGTGCTGGTGGTGGACGACAACCATACGGCGGCCACGGTGCTGTCCGACATGCTGCACGCCATGGGTTTTGAGGTCGAGCAGGCCCACTCTGGCCTGGAGGCGCTGGACCGGCTGCGCGAATCCATGGCCCGGCACCGACCTTTCGGCCTGCTGCTGCTGGACTGGCACATGCCGGGCATGGACGGCGTGGAGCTTGCAGGCCACATCCGTACTCTGGGCATGGCCAAGGTGCCGCAGATGCTTATGGTGACCGCCTACGGCCGCGAGGACGTGATGCGCGCTGCGCGTGCCCAGGGCATCGAGACGGTGCTCATCAAGCCCGTCAATGCCTCGGTGCTGTTCGACACCCTTATGCAGCCGCAGGAACACTCTACGGCCGCCGGGCGCCGCACCGTCTCCCCAGCACCGGCGGCTGAAGAGTTGCCGTTGGAGATCCGGGGTGCTCAGGTACTGCTGGTGGAAGACAACGAACTCAACCAGATGGTGGCGATGGAGCTGTTGCTGGACGCCGGGTTTGCTGTAGATGTGGCAGAAAACGGCCAGATCGCCATTGACCGCATCGAGCGCAAGCACTACGACGCGGTGCTCATGGACATGCAGATGCCAGTCATGGATGGCGAATCCGCCACCCGTGCCCTGCGCAGCAACCCCCGGCATGCCCAGCTGCCCATCATTGCGATGACTGCGAATGCCATGGAAGCCGACCGCCAGCGCTGCTTTGCAGCGGGCATGAACGACCATGTTGCCAAACCTATTGAGCCTGCGGCACTCTGGGCGGCCTTGAGTCGCTGGATACGGCCCCGCGCTGGCTTGGGGACTGCGTCCAAGGCGGTGGTTTCGCCAAGTCTGTCAGGGGAGGGGGGGCGGATGCAGCCACTCGCACGCTCACCCGATGCGCCATTGCCAGCAGCGCCCTTGCCGATCTTGGAAGGATTGGATACGAACCTGGGCTTGCAGCGCGCCCTGGGTAAGCCCGGGCTCTATGCCGAGCTGCTGCGCCGCTTTGCCGAGGGACAGGCGCCCGTGCTGGCCGAGCTGCAACAGGCGCTGGCCGCCAACAATCTGGGCGTGGCCGAGCGCCTGGCACACACGCTGCGGTCGGTGGCCGCCAACATCGGGGCGTCTGTTGTGTCAGAGCGTGCCCAGGCGCTGGAGCATGCGCTGCGTTTTCATCACGGCAACGAGTCCATCGTTCATGTGCTGGCTGAGCTGCGTGCGGCCCTGGCGCCACTGCTCGGAGGGCTGCAGGCGTGGTTGGTGGAGTCGGTGGTGGTCTTGGAGTCTGCAGGTTCGGTGCCTGATCCGGGCGGGAAGGTGGCGGCGGAGGCTGTGCAGCGCCTGCGCTACCTGTTGGAGCAGGATGACCCTGCAGCCACAGAATTTTTCCAACACAATGGCAAGATACTCGGCGCGGCCTTGGGGGATATCTTCAAATCCGTCGAGATGCACACCCTGAACTTTGATTTCGAACATGCTCTGGAGGCCATGGCGGCCTTGCAGGGCCCCGAATTTCCAGCGGCCCCGCTCTCTTGAACGGCACCACCCATCGGCACAACACGCAGGACATCCATGGACAACGCGCCCTTTGCCTCCACCCAGGCGGCACTCGTTGACAAGCCGATCGCTACGGTGCTGGTGGTGGATGACACGCCCGAGAACCTTACCCTGATGGGCAGCCTGCTGCGCGAGCTCTACCTGGTGAAGGTGGCCAACCATGGCGAGAAGGCGATCAAGATCGCCCAGTCGGGTGCACCACCCGATCTGATTTTGCTGGACATCATGATGCCCGAGGTGGATGGCTACGAAGTCTGCCGACGCCTGAAATCGGCGGCTTCCACGCGCGACATTCCGGTGATCTTCTTGACCGCGCGCTCCGATCCCGACGACGAACGCATGGGCTTGGCGCTGGGTGCGGTTGACTACATCACCAAGCCCATCAGCCCGCCCATCCTGCTGGCACGCGTCAACACCCATCTGGCGCTCAAGGCCACGGCCGATTTTCTGCGCGACAAAAGCTCCTACCTGGAGCGCGAAGTGGCCATGCGCACGCTGGAGGTGCAGGCCATTCAGGACGTGACCATCATGGCCATGACCTCCCTGGCCGAGACGCGTGACAACGAAACTGGCAACCACATCCGCCGCACGCAGCTGTATGTGAAGACGCTGGCCGAGCGCTTGCGCCACCACCCGCGCTTCGAGCATGTGCTCAATGACCGCATGATTGAGCTGCTCTACAAGTCTGCCCCGCTGCATGACATCGGCAAGATCGGCATCCCTGACAGCATCCTGCTCAAGCCGGGCAAGCTGACGGTGGAAGAGTTTGAAGTGATGAAAACCCACGCCACGCTGGGTCGCGACGCGATTGAGGAAGCCGAGCGGCGCCTGGGCATGCGCGTGGCGTTCCTGAGTGTTTCGAAGGAAATCGCGTACAGCCACCAGGAGAAGTGGGATGGCACGGGTTACCCGCAGGGGTTGGCGGGTGATGCGATCCCGGTGTCGGCGCGCCTCATGGCCGTGGCCGATGTGTACGACGCCCTCATCAGCAAGCGTGTGTACAAGCCCGCGTTTTCGCACGATCAAGCCTGCAACACCATCGTGCGGGGCAAGGGCTCCCACTTTGACCCCGACATGGTGGATGCGTTTGTGGACATTGCGGAAGACTTCCGCAGCATTGCGCAGAAATATCCTGACCCTGGATAAAGGACAACCTCCTGAGCGACTTCATCGCTTCCCCCTTCTCTCGAATTGCTTTGCAATTCGGGAAGGGGGACGCAGCCAGCGCGGGGAGGCGGCCCTTGCGCGGCGGCCATGGCGGGGGGGCGCCTACTGCACGGTCCCGCTATCAGATCTCACCAGCGGTGATCTTGTGCTGGCTTCACGGTGAGGCGCGGTAGTTGAGATGTTCAGAACGGTGCGTCTTCGCCCTTGGCTGCGTCGGCCTGTGGGGCGGCTGGTTCTGCCACGTCTGCATCTGCATCGGCTCCCTGGGTGTCGGTAGGCTGTGAGTCTGCCGCAGCCGCCTGGCGCACCGCCGCCTTGTCGCCCGCGCTCGCAAACTTGCTGTACTTGCCCAGGATGGGCACCAACTGACCGTAGATGCGGGGGCTGCCGGCCAGGCACTCGCGCTGCTCCAGGAAGTCGGCTTCGCCTGTGAAGTTGCCCACCAGGCCGCCGGCCTCGGTCACCAGCAGTGAGCCCGCTGCCACGTCCCAGATCGACAGCCCGGTCTCGAAGAAACCATCGGTGAAGCCCGCAGCCACATAAGCCAGGTCCAGCGCGGCGGCGCCGGGGCGGCGCAGGCCTGCTGTGCGTTGCATCACGTCGGCCATCATGTTCAGATAGCTCTTGAAGTTGTCGCCCGGGCGGAAGGGGAAGCCGGTGGAGATCAGGCAGTCCTTGAGCTGGGTGCGCTTGCTCACGCGGATGCGGCGCTCGTTCAGGTAAGCGCCGCGGCCCTTGGTGGCGGTGAACAGGTCGTTGCGGGTGGGGTCGTACACGACGGCCTGCTCGACCTTGCCCTTGACGGCCAGCGCGATGCTGATGCAGTAGACCGGGAAGCCGTGGATGAAGTTGGTGGTGCCGTCCAGCGGGTCGATGATCCAGACAAATTCCGAATCCTTGGCGCCGTATTCCTTGCCCGACTCTTCGGCCAGGATGCCGTGGCCGGGGTAGGCCGTCAGCAGCGTCTCGATGATGATCTTTTCGGAGGCGTGGTCCACCTCGGTCACAAAGTCGTTGATCTGCTTTTGCGAGATCCGCACCGATTCCACATCCAGGGCCGCGCGGTTGATGATGGCGCCGGCGGCGCGTGCAGCCTTGATGGCCACGTTGAGCATGGGGTGCAGATTGGACGACATAAATTGTGGTGGTTGGCAGCGCGCGGCCGGGGGGCGCGGGCGTCTGCGTATCAGGATGAGCGGGGAGGTCAGGCCCGTCCCGGCGATGCGGGCGGTGACAATAGAGGGCAGGATTTTACCCGCAGTGCCCTTTTTTGCCTAACCGGCTGCTTTTCCCCTCTCGCCC
>NZ_QAIH01000219.1:0-4046 GCF_003060895.1 Acidovorax sp. HMWF029
CGCGGCCCAGGCCGTAACTGCCCGCGTAGGCCTCTACCGAATGCGCAGCCTTCCACAGCGGCTTCTTGCTCACGATGTTGAGCGTGCCGCCGGGCTCGCTGCTGCCATACAACGCGGCGGCGGGGCCTTTCAGAAACTCCACCCGCTCCACCCCCGCCAGATCGCGCGGCGCGTTGAAGCCCCGGTTGGACGAAAACCCGTTGAGCAGCGTCGCCATGCCCGTGTTCTCGTTGCCCGGCAGGCCCCGGATGGCGATGTTGTCCCACAGCCCGCCAAAGTTGTTCTGGCGCGAGACACCGCCCACATAGTCCAGCACATCATCCAGCCGCGTAGCGCCCAGGTCGTCCAGCGTCTGGCGCGACATCACGCGCACCGACTGCGGCAGCTCGCGCAGCGGCAGGCTGGTCTTGGCCCCCTCGGCCTCGTCGGCGTAGTAGGCGCCCGAGGCACTGCGGCCCACCACGTCCACGGCAGACAGGGTGGGCGGCGTGACCACATCACCGTCTGCGGCCCAGGCGGGTTGGAGGGAGGCCAGCAGAGCCGCCGCAGCCAAAGCTGTCAAGGTGGGGCGGGGCAGGGGCACACGGCGTGTAGAAGGTGCAGAGGAAGAAGTGGAGGAACGCATGGCAAACCAGTCCAAAAAAGCAGATGAATGCAAAAACGGGGCCCGGCGCGCCTGGAGATAAGGCGCACAAGGTTGCATGCCCGCACACAGCCGCGGGGCGCGTGCACGGGCGAAAACGAAAAGGGGATGCGCTAAAGAGCGCAGGCTGGCTGGGGCCCGACGCGTGTCAGGCCCGGTGGGCTGGCGGAGGATCGCGTGCAGCAAACGGCCAGCGCACCTGCGGGGCCGTGAAGCGGTCAGCGCCATGCGGCGCGATGGCGCTGGGTTCTGCGGGCGGTTGCGGTTGGCGCGCCGGTGCATGCGCCAGCCCCGCCTCCAGCGCGTGGGTCAGGCACCAGGTGCAGGGGGTGTGTGTCTCTTCGCTGTGATCGTCGCTGGCTGTGGAGCTGGTTGCCGCGTAGACATCCACATCGCCTGCGGTTGCCGAGGTTGTGGAGCCGCGCACCAGCTCCTGAATGTGCCGCGCCTCATGCAAGGGCGCGCCCGCCAGGGCGTTGAACAACGCCACCAGCAGAAGCACAATGTGGAAAGGCAGGGTGAGGATGGTGCGGCGCAGCATGAGGGGATGCGAATCATACTCAAGTGCGGGCAACTGACTGGTGGGAAGGTCTGAAGTGAGTCGAAGGCGTGCCGGTCATGTCCCTGGTGGACACCTGCGCCAGTCTGGTGGGCGCGACCGAGGTGCTGGCCCCGTGGCTGTTGGCTAGTTTGACTATCTATTTGATAGCTGCTAGTGATTTATAGATAAGTGCTAGAACCACTTTTCAATAATATTTGAAGGCTTGGCCGCCGCAAACTGCGCAAACTGCGCAAAGCGCGCGAGCAGGCTGGCAAAGTGGGCGTGGCTTGCTCCTGCTGCTGCAAAGCATCGACATCCACACCAGCGCTCTGTAGTAACGGCGCAAAACATTGCATGAAGTCGCGGAATATGATGGGACTAACGTGCCATCTCAGCGGATGCCGAAGCCTCCCGCTGCAGCGAAGGGTTATGCATCAAGATCGCCACGATGAATGAAGCGAAGATCAACTTCGGCAGGGCATTGCTTAACCTTGCGGCGCCATGACCGTTCGACGCGTGGTAACTCCGATGGAGGAAAGGCATATACAACGACCAAGATCAATCGGAAATGACCGTTCAGAGCCCGGTCTGCAAGGAGCGCGCTGTAAAGGGCGCGCTCAATTACGCTCAACTGCAGGAGTGGCTTGGTCAATAGCTTGACCTCGGCAAATGTTGGCTTGGCACCCTCGGGAAGGAACGCGTCAAAACTCACTCCCGCCTTAGCGATTTCAATGTTGCGCGTGGCTGGTTGACCAAGCTCTTTTTCGAGACGTGCTATCGCGCCATCTTCAACTTTCCGAGTCTCCTCCATGAGCTGCATCGGCAAAGAAGGCCCAGCAGCAGATGCTTGAGCAGCGACTTCAGGCTTATCAGGGGGGGCCTTCTGCGGTGGCGACGACTGGCCGGTAACTGACTCTGGCAGCTGGTCCCCAGTAGTCTCCGGCAGTGTCTCATTAACCTCGTTTTCGCGTCTTCGCTCGATTTCTTCCGTGCTCAATGTGCGAAGGAATGAATCGTCAGTCTTGAAGTCGCTTGGTGCGTAAAGTTTTCCGTGATGTCTAGTAACAAGTATGTAGAACACGCCGAGAACGACAAGCGGGAACAAGACCACAAATACAATTAGCGGAAAGCGCTCGTCAGGGAGAAGTGCCGATGCTGTCACGCCCAATAACATGCTCGCGACACCGTAGATGAGCGAAATAAAAAGCGCGACTATGCCTAGCGGATTGCGTACTAAGTCTTTTAGTCCAGAAGTTGGCATGGGGCCTTTATTGATGCATAACGAATAAGCTAAGCTAACCGCCAAAGGCGGGTCGGCTTGAGCGCCGGGTTAGACCCAGTGGTTGCTATTGAGATTCCAAACGACTGACTTCCCGGGCCGCCCGTTGTAAAAGCGTTTCGGCATCACGAAGCTCTCTGATTGCTCTGGAAATATTGGGTTCATTTGGCACGGTAGCCGAAGCCCGTTGCAATGCACGTAATGCATCCTCTACAGCGCTCAAAGCATCTTTTACTTTCCGTTTTGCTGACACGTTGGCTCCTTTTTTGAGGCTTTTGGACTAACTAAAAGTAGCTGACAAGCTGCAGGCTGCCAGTAGGCGCATAAAAAACCTGATCCACCGATTCCTCCTTTGAAGGAAGCCATTTAGGCGAATCCTAAAAATTCGCGGATCAGAAGCAAAACGGGCAGCGTACCGTCATGTTACGCCGCCCGCTTTTTCGAGGACTCACAGGTAAACCCGTAAATCTCCGCCAAAGAAAAATCAGCCCTTCTTTTGCACCATCTTGATCACGCTGGAAAAATCCTCCGCGCCATGCCCCGCCAAGCTGTGCGCCGCATACAGATTGCGCGCCATCCCCCCCAGCGGCGTCGCAGCCTTCACCGCCATCGCGTTCTCCTGCGCCAGCCCCAGGTCCTTGAGCATCAGGTCCGTGCCAAAGCCGCCCGCATAGCCTTTGCTGGCGGGTGCCGTTTCCATCACGCCGGGGAAGGGGTTGTACTTTTCCAGCGCCCAGTTGCCGCCCGAGCTGCGGCGCATGATTTCACTGAGCACTTTGGGGTCCAGGCCGTTGGCGACGCCCAGGGCAATGGCTTCGCTGGTGCCTGCCATCAGGATACCCAGCAGCATGTTGTTGCAGATCTTGGCCGTCTGGCCTGCGCCTACGGTGCCTGCGTGGAAGATGTTGGCGCCCATTTTTTCGAGCACGGGGCGGGCGCGTTCCAGGTCGGCGGTGTCGCCGCCCACCATAAAGGTGAGGGTGCCTGCAATGGCGCCGCCGGTGCCGCCCGAGACGGGTGCGTCGATAAAGGCCACGCCCTTGGCCTTGGCGGCCTCGGCCACCTTGCGGGATGTGGCGGCGGCTATTGTTGAGCAGTCGATGATCAGCGTGCCTGCAGGCAGCTGGGCCAGCAGCTCGCCCGCGCCGAGGAACAGGCCTTCCACATGCTGGCTGGCGGGCAGCATGCTGATGACGACTTCGGCGCCTGCGACTGCCGCCTTGGCGTCGGCGGCAATGGGCACGCCGTCAGCCGCCAGCTTGTCGCGCGCGGGTTGCGAGAGGTCGAACGCGCGCACTTCGTGGCCTGCCTTGTGCAGGTTGTGGGCCATGGGGCCGCCCATGTTGCCGAGGCCGATGAATGCGATTTTCATGCTGTGTTGCTCCTGGATGTCGTTGTGATGGTGAAAGGGAATGGGTGCAGGTTTGTTATGAATTTGATAGCTAGAAGTGCTTTTCTATCGCGCGGAAAGGGCTAAAAAAGCTTGGAATTTCGGGGCGGATGTTGTCGTTCTGGCTGGTGTGCCTGGCCGGGGGGCTGCCAAGCGGTGGGCCGCGGCGCATGGTGGCGATGTGGAGGTGCAT
>NZ_QAIH01000219.1:4056-34739 GCF_003060895.1 Acidovorax sp. HMWF029
GTCGGCTTCGAAGATGCTGTGTTTTTTGACGGCGGTTTTTTTCTTCGGCTTTGGGCTGGTGCTGGCGGGCGCTTTCTTGCCCGCAGCCGGGGGGCTTGTTGCCTTTTTTTTGCGGGGCGATGCCAATGCCCGCGGGTTGTAGGCCAGGGCCTCCTGAACCCAGTGGTTCCACTGCGCGCGCGTGGCGTAGCCGTTGGGCTCCACCCAGAAGTAGCCCTGCATGCCGCCACCGGGCGACAGCTCGCGGGTGTTTTGCATCTCTTGCAACTCGCTGTGGCGCTCGGGCGGCAGGCGCACCAGCAGGTCTTCGCCCTTGACGGCGATGCACACCTTGCCGTCCACAAAAAAGGCGTAGGTGCCGAACAGCGGGCGCTCTTGCACGTCGCTGCGGTGCGCGAGCGCCGTGCGGATGGCGTCGATCAGGTGCAGGGTTTCGTCGGAGAGGGGGCGGGCGGGCATGGTTGCTGGTTCAAATGGCGCTGGCTAGATAGCTGGCTCAGAGGGTTATCTCAGAGGGCTGTCGCTCCTTCTCCCCTTGTGGGAGAGGGCCGGGGAGAGGGGTGAAACCGGCGCGGCGCGGGTGCAGCCCCCTCTCCCCAACCCTCTCCCGCGAGGGGAGAGGGGGTGGCCCCCGGCGCTGCTGCGGGTGCGTGGGCTGGTGTTCCTGTCTGAGAGGGGTGCTTCATGAGGAAAATTGGCCGTTTCCGCGCATTGGATAAGCGCTGGTAGCTATGAAAACAGGAGTAAACGCTCAGCGAATCACCTCCGTCGCGTCCCCATCCAGCATGCGCCGCGCAATGATGACCCGCATGATTTCATTCGTGCCTTCCAGAATCTGGTGCACGCGCGCGTCGCGCAGCAGGCGCTCCAGCGGGTATTCGCGGATGTAGCCGTAGCCGCCGTGCAGTTGCAGGGCGTCGTTGATGACGGTGAAGCCTGCGTCGGTGGCAAAACGCTTGGCCATGGCGCAGTAGGTGGATGCGTCGCGTGCACCAGCGTCCAGCTTGCTCGCGGCTAGGCGCACCATCTGGCGGGCGGCCACCAGCTCCGTCGCCATGTCGGCCAGCTTGAACTGCAGGGCCTGGAAGCTGGCGATGGGTTTGCCGAACTGCTTGCGGTCTTGCATGTACTGCTGGGCGGCGTTGAGCGCGCCTTGCGCCGCACCCACCGAACAGGTGGCGATGTTGATGCGGCCGCCGTCCAGGCCCTTCATCGCGATCTTGAAGCCTTCGCCCTCGCGGCCCAGCAGGTGGTCGGCGGGGATGCGCACGTTGTCAAAGCTGATGGTGCGTGTGGGCTGGCTGTTCCAGCCCATCTTCTGTTCCTTCTTGCCGTAGCTGATGCCGGGCGTATCGGCTGGCACGGCAAAGGCGCTGATGCCGCTGGCGCCAGACTGCGCATCGCCCGTGCGGGCCATGAGCACCAGCACGTCGGTGCTGCCTGCGCCGCTGATGAAGGCCTTGGCGCCGTTGATGACGTATTCGTTGCCCACCTGCTCGGCACGCGTTTTGAGCGAGGCGGCGTCGGAGCCCGCGCCGGGCTCGGTCAGGCAGTAGCTGGCGAGCTTTTGGCCGGTGGTGAGCAGCGGGCCCCAGTGGTCGCGCACGGCGGGCGTGGCCCAGGTGCCCAGCATCCAGGTTGCCATGTTGTGGATGGTGATGAAGGCGGTGGTGCTGGGGTCGATGGCTGCCATTTCCTCGAACACCAGCGTGGCGTCCAAGCGGGGCAGGGCCAGGCCGCCTGCGGCTTCGGGCGCGTACAGGCCACAAAAGCCCAGCTCGCCCGCCTTGGCGATGGCTTCTTTCGGGAAGATGCCTTCCTCGTCCCAATGTGCGGCGTGGGGTGCGAACTCAGCTTGTGCAAAGTCGCGGGCCGTCTGGGCAAAGGCGCGTTGTTCTTCGGTGAGTTCAAAGTCCATGGTGTGTCTCGATGTCGCTTGTTGTTGTGCTTTTCTTACTGACTCGGCATGAATCCGCTTGAACCGTTCACGCCGAGCTTGTCGAAGCGCTGCGCCGAGGCTTCGACAGGCTCAGCCCGAACGGATATTTCAAGTTCAAAGAGGTCGAGTCCATCCTATTCAGGGCTTGGCGGACGGGTGGTCCAGCGTGAGCCAGCGCATCAGGCCCTTGCGGCGCGCCTGGGTCTCGGCTGTCAGGCACTCGTGGTACAGGCGCGGCCACTGGGGTTGTGATTCGTTGCTGCGCTGCGCCTGCTTGCAGCGGGTGGTGCGCTCGCGCTGCCAGGCGGTGTGCTCCTGCCGCAACTGGGGCCGCTCGTGGGCCGACAGGGCGCGCATCACATCGCCATACAGGACGGCGATCTCGGTGTCTGCAGCCTGGAAGGCTTGCACGGCGCAGGCGTTGGTTTCTTCCACAGTGCCGCCGGGTTTGCAGGCCGCACCGGCCTGCGCGTGGGCATCTGCACCCACCAGCATCACGCACGCAGCACCGAAGACCATGGCCCATCCCCGCATCGTTGTCAGATCAATTTGCATGCCCCGCTTTTACCATCGACAACCGTGCGCAAAAACTGGCACGGCCTAAGCCAGTGCCACCGCGCAAGGGCCGCCATCAAGCGGTTCAGGCGCGGGTGGCGTCCCCCTTCCGCATCGCGCAGCGATGCAGAGAAAGGGGGAAGCGGCGCAGCCGCTCAGGGGGTTACTTCAAACTAATCGTCGTGTTCACACCCTGCGAGACGGTGCTGTCATCAAACCAGCGCGCCGTCACGGTCTTGGTCTGTGTGTAGAACATGATGACCTGCTTACCGTAGGGGCCGAGGTCGCCCAGCTTGGAAGCACGCGAGCCCGAGAACGAGAACAGGGGCACGGGTACGGGGATTGGCACGTTGATGCCGACCTGACCCACGTCGATTTCTTCCTGGAACTTGCGCGCTGCGGCGCCCGACTGGGTGAAGATGGCGGTGCCGTTGCCGTTGGGGTTGCTGTTGATGAACTCGATGGCTTCGTCAATGTCTGCCGCAGCCGACAGGCACAGCACGGGGCCAAAGATTTCCTGGTCGTAGATGCTCATGCCAGGCTTGACGCCGCTGAACACCGTGGGGCCCACGAAGTTGCCTTTTTCGTAGCCGGGAACGCTGGGGTTGCGGCCGTCCAGCTCCAGCGTGGCGCCGTCGGCAATGCCGCGCTCGATGAGACCCTGCACGCGGTCTTTGGCGGCGCAGGACACCACGGGGCCTACGTCCGTGCCCTTTTCCACACCAGCGCTCACCTTCAGGGTCTTGGCCTTGGCGACCAGCTCGGGGATCCACTTTTGCGATTCGCCCACCAGCACCACCACCGACAGTGCCATGCAGCGCTGGCCTGCGGCACCAAAGGCGGCTCCGGCCAGGGCGTTGAGGGTTTGTTCCTTGTTCGCGTCGGGCATCACGATGGCGTGGTTCTTGGCGCCCATCATGCATTGCACGCGCTTGCCATTGAGGCTGGCGCGGTTGTAAACGTGCGTGCCCACCTTGGTGGAGCCCACGAAGCTGATCGCCTTGATGTCCTTGTGGTCGCAGATGGCGTTCACAGCGGCTTCGCCACCGTGGATCACGTTGAGCACGCCGGGGGGGATGCCTGCTTCGAGCGCCAGCTCCACCAAGCGCATGGTGACCATGGGGTCTTGCTCAGACGGCTTGAGCACGAAGGTGTTGCCGGTGGCGATGGCCATGGGGAACATCCACAGCGGGATCATGGCCGGGAAGTTGAAGGGGGTGATGCCTGCACACACGCCCAGGGGCTGCAGCAGGGTGTAGGTGTCCACGCCACCGGCCACGTTGTTGGCCAGCTCGCCCAGTTGCAGGTTGCCAATGCTGGCAGCGTGCTCGACCACCTCCAGGCCACGGAACACATCGCCTTCGGCGTCGGGCAGGGTCTTGCCTTGCTCTGCCGTCAGGATGGCGGCCAGTTCGGCCATGTTTTCGCGGATGAGCTGCTGGTACTTGAGGAAGATGCGGGCGCGCGCGCCGATGGCGGTTTTCTTCCAGGTCTTGAAGGCTTCCTGGGCCGAGGCTACGGCGGCGTCGATTTCTTCAGGGGTGGCAAAGGGCACGCGGGCCAGCACTTCTTGCGTGGCAGGGTTCACCACGTCGCGCCACTGCGTGGTCTTGGACTCTACGAACTTGCCGCCGATCAGCAGTTTGACGGTGGGGGCCAGCACGGCCTGGGAAGTCGGTGCATTCATGGATTTGTCTCCTGGGTTGGCACGCGGCGGTTTGCCGGCGAATGGCGCATCGTATCTGTGCAAAATTGCTGAAGCAATAGACAATGATGCACTTTGGTTTTGCAAATTTGCACGGCACTAATCGCCATGCCTTGCCTGGCACTTCGATCACGGCACTGGGCACTGGCGAGCGCGTTCAACTACCGTTTCTAGGATCATGGACTGGGACAATCTGCGTTACTTCCTGGAGCTGGCCCGCTCTGGCACCCTGGCCGCCGCCGCCCGCCGCGCGGGGGTGGAGCACACCACCGTGGCCCGCCGCATCCAGGCGCTGGAAAAGCAGATGGGAGCCGCCCTGTTTGCGCGCGAGGCAGGCGGCCACCGGCTGACCGAGGCCGGGCGCCAGCTGCTGCCCGCCGTGGAGGCCATGGAAACCGCCGTGCTGGGTGTGGAGCGCGCCGCCCCGGCGCAAGCGGGGGCGGGGCCATCAGGCCTGGTGCGCGTGGGGGCCACCGAGGGGTTTGGCACGCTGATCCTGGCGCCGCACCTGGCGCGGCTCACGCAAAAGCACCCGCACCTGTCCATTGACCTGCTGGCGCTGCCGCGCATGTTGCACCTGTCGCGGCGCGAGGCGGACATCGTCATATCGCTGGAGCGGCCGACGCGCGGCTCGGTCATCGTCACCAAGCTGGCGGACTACACGCTGCACCTGTACGGCCAGCGCGAATACCTGGCCCGCCGCCCCTTGGTGGCCACGCGCGAGGACCTGCGCCACCACGCGTTTGTGAGTTATGTGGACGACCTGCTGTTCACCAAGGAGCTGCAGTTTCTCGACCAGCTCTACCCGCCCGAGCGGTTTGCCATGCGCAGCACCAGCATCACGGCCCAGTACGAGGCGGTGCGCGCCGGTGCCGGGCTGGCCGTGCTGCCTGCCTTTCTGGCCGACACCGACCCGGTGCTGGCCCGCGTGCTGCCGCAGGAGGCGCGTTTTACCCGCACCTTCTGGATGAGCATGCCTGCCGAGGCCAAGCACCTGGCGCGCATGCAGGCGGTATGGAGCTTTTTGAAGGAAGTGGGGCAGGGCGAAGGCGGGCGGCTCAGGCCGGACCGGCGTTAGGTTGTCGGCGGTGCCCCGGTGCATGCCAAATTCTTCTTGGCCTGTGCTGGGGCGCCCCGTAGCATCCGAGCCACCTAGTTGCATACCAGGAGGCGCTCATGGCCAAGTACCGAATCCTTTGCCTGGACGGCGGCGGCCTGCGCGGCCTGATCACGGCGCGGCTGTTGGCCCGGCTCAATGCCCACCCGCAGGTGGCGGGATGGCTCAATACCGTGGACTTGTTTGCGGGCACCTCCACTGGCGGCATCCTGGCGCTGGGCCTGGCCTGTGGCAAAACGCCCGAGGAAATCTGCACCGTGTACAAGGAGCGTGGCGGCGTCATCTTTGACGACAGCATCTGGGACAACCTGCGTGACCTGGGCAAGACCGTGGGAGCCGACTATTCGAGCAAAGGTCTCAAGGCAGAGCTGAAAGCGGTGTTTGGCGACCTGAAGCTGCGCGACGTCACCCGCAAGGTGGCCATCCCCACCTTTGACCTCGACAACGAGGAAGTGGCCGCCAAACGCACCTGGAAGCCCAAGATTTTTCACAATTTCAAGGGCGCGGATTCGGACGGCGAGCAACTGGTGGCCCACATCGCCCAGTACACCAGCTCGGCGCCCACTTACTTCCCCTCGGCCGACGGGTACATCGACGGCGGCGTGTTTGCCAACAACCCCAGCATCGTGGCGCTGGCCCAGGCGATTTCGCGCCGCAACCAGCCTGCCGAACGCGCTGCGCTCCATGAAGTGGTGCTGCTGTCGCTGGGCACGGGTGTGAGCCTCACCTACATCAAGGGCCAGACGCTGGACTGGGGGTATGCGCAGTGGGCGCAGCCGCTCATCAACGTGCTGATGGACGGCGTGGCCGGTATTTCGGACTACCAGGCCCGGCAACTGCTGGATGACCGCTACCACCGTCTGCAGATCGTCTTTCAGCCCAACGAAACCATTGCGCTGGACGCCGTGGACAAGCTGGGCCGCATGGACGAGATTGCCATGGGGCACCCGCTGCAGGAAACGGTGGACTGGTTGCGGGACGTGTGGCTTTAATCCCCTGTCCCTGTGGCTTTGATGAGAGGGCGGAGCGCTTGCATCAGAATCGCGCCACCGCAACTTACCGGTTCCCCCGGCGCGCACCGTGACTCCTCCAGAACTCCGGGCTTATCTGCACCAGCACATTCCCTTGTCCCAGGCAATGGGGGTCTCCGTGGTGGAAGCATCTTCGAGCCAAGTGGTGCTGAGCGCGCCGCTGGCGCCCAACATCAACCACCGCGACACAGTGTTTGGTGGCAGTGCGTCTGCTGTGGCCATTCTGGCGGCGTGGTCCATGCTGCACCTGCGGCTGTCGGCTGAGGGGCTGGGCAGTCGGCTAGTGATTCAGCGCAACACCATGGATTATTTGGCGCCTATCGACGGCACCTTTACCGCTGTGGCGCTGGCGCCTGCACCAGAGACCTGGCAGCTGTTTACGCGCATGCTGCGGCGCAAGGGGCTCGGGCGGATCGAGCAGGCATCCGCGTTGCACTACCGTGGCGCAGAGGCAGGGCGTCTGGTGGGGGAGTTTGTGGCGTTCGGGCCTGCGTATCGGTGACCTCATTCAAGCGCATGGCTTTATTCGAACGGTAGAAAAAGCCGCCCGCCAGAGCGACTGCAGACATGTCTCCACCAGCACCTTGGAGGTGCCCTCAAATGCTGGTGGTGGCTGCAGAAGTCTTTGGCGGCGGGCGGAAACCTTGGTGTTCACCCCGCAGGTTGCGGGCGCATGGGATCAGACGCTCAGTGTTTGTGCCCTTGGTGCCCTTCGTGGCCTGTGGGCGACGACCCTGCCCGGGGCTGCTGCACCCAGGCCTTCACGGTCGTCTCGCCCGCTTTCTCAAACTTCAGCGTCAGATCGAACCGGTCGCCTACCTTCAGCGGCTGGCGCAGGTTGATGAGCATCAGGTGGTAGCGCTGGCCGTGGCGCAGCTGTACCTCCTGTCCGGCAGGCAGGTCGATGGCAGGCACTTCGCGCATGCGCATCACGTCGCCTTCGGTGGTCATTTCGTGCAGTTCCACACGCTCGGCCACCGGCGTGCTGGCGGCCACGAGCCGGTCGGGGGCAGCGCCTCGGTTGCGGATGCCACGCAGGTAGGCCGCGCCGTTGGGCGTGCCCGCCAGCGAGGGGGTGGCATAGGGGTGGTCGATGACCAACTGGCCCGCGCGGAAGTCGTGGGCGTGGGCGGGCGTGGCGATGCTGGCGCCCAGGAGTGCGAAGGCTGTCACGTTGAGCAGCACGCCACGCCGTGTGAGCGAAGGGGTTGTTGTCATGCGGAGCGTTCCTTGTTTGACGGGTGTTGGGGTGTAGGAGGCGGCATCACCAGCTTCGTTCCAGCAGCGGGCCGGGTGTGTAGACCAGGCGCAGCGCCACCAGGTTGTTGCCCTGGCCTGCGATGCGCTCGCGCCCGGCTTCCAGCGCCAGCAGCACACTGGGGCGGGGGCGCCAGCCCAGCATGGCGGTGAAGCGGCGCGCCGGGTGGTAGGGCAGCAGGTTGGCGTCGGTGGCCACCAGCGTGGCGCCGGGGCCGTCCAGGCGGTGGGTGCCGCGCAGCCATTCCTGGCGCACAGCCACGTCCCACTGGGCGGTGGGTTGCCACAGGGCCTCAAGCCAGCCGCCGCTGGTGCGGCCCTTGTAGCGGGTGTCGCCGTTTTGCGAGTAGAGGTTGCCGCGCTCATTGCGCAGCACGCCCGCCGCCGTCAGGCGCACGCCGGGCAGCGGTGTGGCCCAGGTGGCGCTGGCACCCAGCAGGTCCACGGTGCCATCAAAGCAGGTGATGTCGCGCAGGCTGGCGCTGCACTGGGGCGCTGTGTGGATGTGGCCGCTGTTGCTGCGCTGCACGTAGGCGCCGCGCCCTTGAGGTTCCAGGCGGCTGTAGAAGGCATCGGCCTCCCAGTCACCCGCGTTGCCCCATACCGCCCCCGCCGCGCGGGCGCGCACGGTGGGAGCCCAGGCTGCGTTCTCGCTGCCCGGAAAGCGGCGCGCGCGCCACAGGCCAGCGTCAATGCCCTGCAGCCAACCGAAAGCGCCTTCCAGGTGCGGTCGCCAGGACAGGTTCACACCGTCTTCGATCCAGTCGCCGTTGAAGGCGGCGCGCTTG
Source organism: Acidovorax sp. HMWF029 (assembly GCF_003060895.1). GTDB lineage: Bacteria > Pseudomonadota > Gammaproteobacteria > Burkholderiales > Burkholderiaceae_C > Acidovorax. Next base: position 12,449 of record NZ_QAIH01000219.1, read on the forward strand.
ATGAGCGGCATCTGGCCAAAGCGGTCCAGGTGGCCTGCGTTGCCGATGACAGGGCCCAGCGGCATGCGGCTGCGGCCAGCGCCCAGGGTGAAGTCGGAGTCTGCGGACGGACGCGCCTCCACCCACGCCGCCTCGGTGTGGGCGCGCTCGCTGCCATGCTTGCCAATAGCGACGGTGGCACCCAGCAGCGGCGTGAGGCGCACGCCCGCGCCCAGTGTGCCGTGCTCCAGCGCCCAACCGCGTTGGTCGGTAGGGGTGTCGCCCAGGCCCAGCACGCCGGTCAGGCGCGGTGCGGGCACGGGTTGGTCGGCATGCTGATAGCCCACTGCGGCTGCGGCGTTGATTTGTATGCCGGGCGTGGCCGGAATGCTTGCGTCGCTGGCGTCGTGCGCCAGTGCCGGGTTCAGCGCAAGCATGCACAGCGTGGCCGCTGCTACAGCACAGGCGCGTGCCTGCAGTGGGCGCGCTCCATTTGCAAAGGTTGATAGGGTGTGCGCCATCTATTTCGCTCCTGCCGCCGCGAACGGGTCGGACAGTTTGGGGTTGGTGAGCAGATCCTGGTCCGTCAGCGTTTTCAGGAAGGCCACGATGTCCGCTCGCTCCTGGGCCGTGAGGTTGATCTGGTTGATGAAGTCGTTCTTGTTGGGGTTGGCGCGGCCGTCCCCTGCATGCGGACCCGAGGTGATGTTGCGCCCGCCTGCGGCATAAAAATCCAGCACGTCTTCGAGCGTGGTGATGCTGCCGTCATGCATATAGGGGCCGGTGACCTCGACATTGCGCAGGCTGGGCGCGCGGAACTTGCCCATGTCCTTGACGAGCAGCGTCAGCTCGTACACGCCCCGGTTGGGCTCGGGAAACGCACCCGTGCCGCCGATGTTGTACAGGCCCGTGTTGTGGAACGGCGTCTCCACGATGCGGCTGCCCGCATGCACGATCTGGTCGTTGAAGTTGAAGCTGCTGTGGCAGTGAAAGCACTCGGCTTTTTCGCCAAAGAACAGGTTCATGCCGCGCTCGGCTGCCGGGGGCAGCTTGGCCTTGCCTTGCAGGTACTGGTCGTACGGGCTGTTGCCCGACAGGATGGTGCGCTGGAACGATGCGATGGCGTGGATGGCGTTGCCCCAGGTGATGGGGCTGCCCTGGCCGGGGTAGGCTTTGGCGAACTTGTCCTTGTAGCTGGCATCGGCTGCCAGGCGCGCCAGGATGGCGTCCTTGTTGCCGTCGTTCACGCCCATCTCGATGGGGTCGGTGCCAAAGAGCGGCGTTTCCATCTGCTTTTCCAGCGTCACCAGCGAGGGGTTGGCCCAGGTGAGCGTGGCGTTGTAGACCACGTTGGCCAGCCCCTGCGCGTTGCGCGGGTGGTGCTGGCCGGTGGAGCCGATGGAGGTGGTCAGCCCATCCGTGAACGCCTTGGACTGGACATGGCAGCTGGCGCAGGCCTGCGTGCCGTTGCCCGACAGGCGGCGGTCATAGAACAGGAAGCGGCCCAGATCCACCTTGGCTTCGGTGATGGGGTTGGCCTCAGGCACCTTGGGGGTGGGGAAAAAGGATGGCAGAACCCAGGACCAGCTTGTGCTGCTGCCCGAGTTGTCGCTGACGGAGGTGCCCCCTCCGCCACAGCCGCCCAGGGCCAGGGCCCCGAGCAGGCTGGCCAGGCCAGCGGCCTGGGCAGCCATCCGCGTGAGCGAATGGTGGTTTGCCATGGTTACTTGGCCTCGGCGCGGAACAGGGTCTGGCCGCTGCCGCTGTTGATGGGCTTGCCGGTGACCAGGTCGAGCGCGAGCACCTTGTAGATGGCGTTGCACTCGGGGTCGGTGGCGCCGGACATGCAGCCGGGTGCGCTGCCCAGGTCTTCGTTCAGGTTGGTGCCTGTGTACAGCGCGGCCAGGTCCACCACCACCTTCTGCGTGGCGGTGTTGAAGTTGCTGAAGCTGAAGTCCATGCGGTTGGGGCGTGCACAGCTCACGGTTTCGCCCGTCACGGGGTTGCCCGTGCAGCCGGTGGAGCCCAGGTGCACATAGAAGGTGTTGCCCGGGGCCGCAGGCGCGGGGCGCACCACGCCACCCGTGGGGTTGACCTCGATCTGCGCAAATTTGCGGCCCGCCTGCCAGGACCAGGCCAGCGCCTGCACGTCCAGGGGTTTGGTGGCCACGGCGTAGTCGGTGTGGTTCAGGCTGGAGGGCACGCCCACCGTGAGCTTCACGCCCGTGTAGGTGCCCGCAGGCACGGAGCCCTTGATCTGCGGGTTCATGGCCTTGGTGCCTGCGTCGGCGCAGGCGCCGGTGCCGTCTTCCAGGTCCACCAGCGCAACGTCCTTGGTCTGCCAGTCGCTCACGTCCAGTGTTACCGGCACGGATTCGCCTTTGTCATTGACCAGCGCCACGTTGCTCACATAAAAGCGCAGGTCGTGCAATTGGGCGCTGACTTTGGCGTTGCCCAGGCCAGTGATGGCTGTGCCGCATTTCACGTCCTGCGTGCCGGCCTTGGCGGCGAAGTCGATGGTGATGCTTTTGGGGCCGGTGGGTGCGGGCGTGTCGCTGCCACCACCGCCGCCACCGCAGGCGGCCAGGGCAAGGGGCAGCGCCATGGCGAGGGCCAGGCTCAAGGGGTTGCGACGTGGGAAGGAGGTTTGGAAATTTGTCATGGCAATCGTTTTGAATGGCCGGTGCACAGGTAGCAAGCGATGCACACGGCCGAGCGGGTTTCGCAGGGCCGCGCGCGGCCTTGCACTGAACAATGAAATCGGGAGAAAAGGGCGGAGCACACACCCGCGCCTTCGCGGCGGCGTGTGAGGCCAGCCCGGGTCAGCCTGCGGGCAGGGGCGGCGCACGTGGGGGTGCGGTCAGCACCCGGACTTCGGCGGTGCTGAGGGGCCGTGGCGTATCAGGCGGCGGTGCGCGGTGTTGCAATGGCGGCGCAAACCGCAGGTCGCTGCGCGTGAGGTCTGGCAGGGCATCCCCCACGAAACGGCACAAGGGACAGTGTGGTGTGCCGTCGGCACTGGCGCTGGCCCAGAGGGGTGCCTCGACATCGGTTGCGACGTTGCCCGCAGCGGCTTGCAGGCTCACCCAGCGCACCCCCTGGTTGGTGCATACCTCCACCATCGCTGCACCGCTGCCACTGCCGCTGCGTGCCAGCACCAGCGTGGCGGCCAGGGCCGAGTGCAGGCTGGCCAGCGCCATCCAGGCGATCAGCCACCATGCCAGTCGGCGGGCCAGCGGTCGGCAAAAAGGGCGGTGCATGGCTGCAGTGAGCGCGGGTCAGCGGCGGGTTTCAGGGGCCAGTGCGCTCAGCGGCACCAGCGTCATGCGTCCCAGGTGGTGCACGGCGTTGTGGCCAGGAGCGCTGGCCGCCAGCTCATGGCCCTGCGCCTGGATGGCGGCGGCTGCGTAGGCCGCACCCAGTGCGGCGAGGTGGGCACAGACAAATGCGGTGATGAAAAGTCCGCTGTGAAGCGGGAGCGAAGGCAAACGGGATGTCGAGGTGGGCGGTGGTGCTGCGGGTGGCATGGCAAATCGATTCCGGGTTCAAGAAAGCCCCGCTCCATGCACCACACAGTCCGCGCCTGCGGGCGCAGGCAAGCCCATGGCTGGCACGAGAGAAGTGGGATGAAGGGGGACAAAAGCACTCGTGCCGCCGCCAGCACAGACGAAAACCGCGTGTGCCAATGTACGGATGCAGCTGCCAGGTCAGCAGCGCAGCCCGAGTGCTCTCAGATCAGGAAACGAACGCCGGCGGCCCGCGCGGGGGCAGGGGTGCGCCCACCAGCGCAGCAATGGTCGCCCGGACGGCAGGCAGCAGCGCATGGGCCAGGGGCTGCTGAGGCTCTACCGCAGCCTGTGCTTGCGGTGCGGGCGCGCTGAAGTGCAGGCACAGCGGGCAGTCCAGCGCGTGGTGGCTGCCGGGGGTTGCGTCGGCACCGTCATCACCCACCACCACCAGCTTCACGGCGCTGCCGGTGGTGCAGACCAGTTGCAGGGCCTGCGGGTGAACGATGGGGGATGCAATGGCGGCACCAATGGTCAACATGAACCACGCCAGGATGAGGCGGGCCAGTTGTGACGAACGGCGCAGCGTATGCATGCTTAGCATTATCGTCGTGAAAGCGCAGAGCAGAGAGTGGCCAAAACACGAAAACGCAGAAATGCGATGCCCGTGTGCCTTTGATCGAGCCTTCACGCTGCGTGCCATCGCCTACCCTTGGTTTGTGAAGTGACGCGGCGCACCCTCGGCTTGCAGGGGGCACAGGAGCGGAACTTCAAAGCACACAGTTTTCAGGAGTTGCCGCCATGTCGCCTCTCATCTCTGGTCTGGCCTCGGTTGCCTCGCTTGTCTTCAACGCTGCTTCGGGCGGGGCCGCAAAGCCTGCCGCGCTCCGGCGCGGCAGCGAAGAATCGCAAGCACAGCCGTCAGCCTTGGTCACGCTCAGCCCCCAGGCCGAGGCGCTGGCGGGTTTTGCGGGCAAGGGTATTCTGGTGTCGCAGAGCAAGGTGGATGGCGCCCTGGGCGCCGTGCAGCGCGGCGGCGGCAATGGCGGTGGCCTGGTAGGGTTGCCTGTGTCGGGGGGCTCGGTCTCCAAGCAGGACTTTCAGGCGCTGCTCAGCCAGTTTGGCGCGGACGACGCACAACAGGAGCAGATTGCCGCCGGGTTTGACACCAGCAAGGATGGCCGCATTTCGCACGAGGAGTTTCTGCAGGGCCTGGCCAGCACGTCGATCACCCGGCAGGGCAATGATTTTTCACAGGCCGTGCTGCAGTTGATGGACCGCAGCGGCATTGCCGACGGGGTGGTGAGCCAGAGCGAGTTTGCCGCGCTGGCCACGGCGTTTGCCAATGCGCAAAAGCAGGTGGGGGCGGCATAGGCGCCCATTGCGGGCCGCGTGGCGACCCCCTATGCAAAAGCGGCTGCTAGGAGCCGCTTTTGTCATAAATGCTATTTAAAAGATAGCGAACTTTTGTTTTCTATAGCGCGGAGAGGGCGTTTTTTCCTCTTGATAACGCCCTGGTTTGCCCTGGTTTGCGCTAATGCGCGCCACCTGCATCGGCGGCGGCGCCGCCACCCGCCGTTCTGGCAGGCCGCTTGGTCAGCCAGATCAGGGCGATCAGCAGCAGGAACAAACCCGCCGAGCCCAGAAAGATGTCATTGGCTGCCCGGGTAAACGCCTGCTGGTCGATGAGCCGGTTGATCTGCGCCAGCGCCTGCATTTGCGTGAGGCCGGACCCGGTGAGGGTGTCCAGCGTTTGCGCAAACACGCCCTGGCCTTGCACCAGCCCTTCGGTCAGGTGCGCGTGGTGCATGGCGGCGCGGCTCTCCCACAGCGTGGTGGCAATCGACGTGCCCATGGCCCCAGCGGTGATCCGCACGAAGTTGCTTAGGCCTGCAGCGGCGGGGATGCGCTCGGGCGCGATGCCTGCCAGCGTGAGCGTGGTCAGCGGGATGAAGAAGAACGCCATGGCCGCGCCCTGCAACAGTGTGGGGATCAGGATGTGGATGAAGTCCGTCTGCACCGTGAACTGCGAGCGCATCCACAGCACCGTGCTGAACACCACAAACGCCCCGGTCGCCATGCGGCGCGGGTCCCACTGGCCCACCTTCTTGCCCACCAGCGGTGTGAGCAAAATGGCAAAGATGCCCACTGGCGCCAGCGCCATGCCGGCCGAGGTGGCGGTGTAGCCCATCCACTGCTGCAGCCATAGAGGCAGCAGCACCACGTTGCCAAAGAAGAGCGCGTAGGCCACCGACAGCGCCAGTGCGCCAAAGGTGAAGTTGCGGCCCTTGAAGAGTTTGAGGTCTACCACCGGGTGCTTTTCAGTCAACTCCCACACCAGAAAGACGGCGAAGGCAATGACGGCAACCACAGCCATGGCGATGATCTCGCCCGAGGCAAACCAGTCAAGCTCCTTGCCTTTGTCGAGCATGAGCTGCAGCGCGCCCACCCACAGCACCAGCAGGCTGAGGCCCACGGTGTCGATCGGCAGTTTGCGGATGGGCGTCTCGCGTTGGCGGTAAATGCCCCAGGTGAGCAGCCCAGCCAGCAGGCCTACGGGCACATTGATGTAGAAGATCCACGGCCAGGAGATGTTGTCGGTGATCCACCCGCCCAGCAGCGGCCCCACCACGGGCGCGACCAGCGTGGTCACGCCCCACAGCGCCAGGGCCGTGCCTGCAAGGGCCTTGGGGTAGCTGGCCAGCAGCAGCGTCTGACTCAGCGGAATCATCGGCCCCGCCACCAGGCCTTGCAGCACGCGGAAGAACACCAGCGCCTCCAGCGATCCGGCAAAGCCGCACAGCCAGGAGGTCAACACAAACAGCAGCACGCTCATGGTGAAAAGCCGCACCGCGCCAAAGCGCTGCGTGAGCCAGCCGGTGAGCGGCACCGAGATGGCGTTGGCCACGCCAAAGCTGGTAATGACCCAGGTGCCCTGGCCGGGGCTCACACCCAGGTCACCCGCAATGGCGGGGATGGAGACGTTGGCAATGGACGAATCCAGCACGTTCATGAACGTGGCCAGCGACAGCGACAGCGTGCCCAGCAGCAAGGCCGTGCCTTGTAGCGGTGGGTAGGCGGCCGGGGGGCCAGGCGGGGCAGAGGTTGGTGTTGCTGCAGGCGCAGAGCCGGCTGGCGCCTGGTCTGCGGTGGGGTTGGCGGCACTCATGCTCTATCTACCCGGTTCACTGCACCACGGGCGATTGCATGGCAGATGACTCCGGGGCCGAGGCGTGCTGCTGTTGCTGCTGGCTTTGCGCGGGGGCCTTGACCACCTTAGGCGATGCCACGGCGACGGTAGCCTTGCCGCTGCGGCCCAGGTTGGCCGCAATAATGTGGGCTACTTCCTCGTCGGCCGCCTTGAACTGCGCGTCAAACACGTTGGTGGCCGCCACGGGCGTGGTGCGCTGCGTGTCGGCCAGGCTCTTGCCGCTTTGGTCGGCGGTGTTCACCTTGACTTCCATCGACAGGCCCACCCGCAGCGGGTGCTCGGCCACTTCCTTGGGGGCCAGCGCAATGCGCACGGGCACGCGCTGCACCACCTTGATCCAGTTGCCCGTGGCGTTTTGCGCAGGCAGCAGCGCAAAGGCGGCGCCCGTGCCAGCACCCAGTCCGGTCACCGTGCCGTGGTAGACCACCTTGGTGCCATACACATCGGCTTCCAGCTCGGCGGTCTGGCCGATGCGCAGGGTTTGCAGCTGGCTTTCCTTGAAGTTCGCGTCCACCCACAGGTCGTTCAGCGGCACCAGCGTCATCAGCGGGGCGCCAGCCTGCACACGCTGGCCCACTTGCACGCCGCGCTTGGCCACATGGCCGTCCAGCGGTGCCACGAGCTGGGCGCGTTGCACGGCCAGGTAGGCTTCGCGCACGCGGGCAGCGGCGCGTTGCACATTGGGGTGCTGCTCGATGGACGTGCCTTCGGTCTGCGTCTGGCTGGCGGCCAATTGCTCTTGTGCAGCCACCACGGCGGCCTGGGCGGCGGCCACGGTGCTCTTGGCCGCAGTCAGTTGGGCGTTGGCGTGCTGGAACTCTTCCTTGCCCACGGCGCCGCTGGCCATCAGGGGGACGCGGCGGGTCACGTCGTCCTGCATGCGGGCGGCGTCGGCCTGGGCGCGGGCCAGGTCGGCGCTGCGCAGGCTCACCTGGGCCTTGAAGGTGGAGTTGTTGGCAAACAGGGTGCGCACTTCGCGCACGGCCTGCGCCAGTTGTGCCTCGGCCTGCTCCAGCGCCACGCGGGCGTCGGCCGGGTCCAGCTTGACGAGCAACTGGCCCGCCTTCACAAAGTCGGTGTCGTCCGCACCGATGGACACCACCGTGCCGCTGACCTGCGGCGTGATTTGCACCACGTTGCCTGCTACGTAGGCGTTGTCGGTGGTTTCGATATGGCGGCCATTGGCCCAGTGCCAGCCGCCCCAGCCGAGGGCAGCGATGGCCACAGCGGCGGCAATGAGGGTGAGGCCCCGGCGGCGGGCGGTGTTGGCTTCGTGGGCGGTGAGGGGGTCGCTGGCAGCGGTCATGGCAGTGGTCTTTCGGGAATGTGTTGTTGTTTGGTTTTGTCGGTTGTCACCGCACCACCGTTCGGACTGAGCTTGTCGAAGTCCTGCGCAGTGCTTCGATAGGCTCAGCGTGAACGGGTGGGGGTGTGCATGAAAAGGCGTTTGCAGGTTTCTGTGCGGGACTTCTGCGCCTATCTGGCAGCGGTGTGCAGCACAGCCGTGTCATCGGTCCAGCCGCCGCCCAATGCCTTCATCAGCACAAGACGGGTGTCGAGCTGGCGCGCACGCAGGTCCACCGCCAGGCGGCGCTGGGCCAGCACCTGGCTTTCGGTGCTCAGTACCACCAGGTAGTTGCCCAGGCCCGCGCGGTAGCGCTCTTGCGCAAAGCGGTAGGCTTTTTCAGCGCTGGCCACGGCGTCGTCTTGCAGTGCCTGCTGGCGGGTGAGCGATTGGATGGAGGCCACCGCGTCGCCCGCTTCCTTCACGGCGTCGAGCACGGTACCGTTGTACTGGGCAATGGCTGCATCCAGCTCGGCCTGGCGGCCCCCCAGTTGGGCGCGCAGGCGGCCACCGTCAAAAATGGGCAAGCGCAGGGCGGGCGTCACGCCCATCTGGCGCGAGCTGCCGTTGAACAGCTTGTCCAGCCCCAAAGCATTCAGGCCGACGAATGCGCCGATGTTGATGTTGGGATAGAACTCACTCTTGGCGCTGTTCACGCCCTGGGTGGCGGCCTCCACACGCCAGCGCGCAGCGACCACATCGGGGCGGCGGCCCAGCAGGTCGGCGCCGAGCACCTCGGGTACGGCACTGGGCTGCAGCGCGGTGAGCTGGGGCGTGAGCTGCGGCAAGGCGTCAGGCGCCTGGCCCGTCAGCACGGCCAACTGGCGGCGGCCCAGGGTGATTTGCTCTTCCAGTGCTTCGATCTGGGTGCGGGCATCGGGCACGGCGCCCTGGGCCTGGGTCAGCTCGACCTGGCTGTCGAGGCCTGCGGCGGTGCGCTCTTGGGTGAGTTTGCGCTGTTCCTCGCGCTGCTCCAGCGCGCGCAAGGCCACGTCGCGCTGGGCCACCAGCCGCGCCAGGGCCACGTAGCTGCGGCCCACCTGGGCGGCCAAGGTGTTGGCCGCTGCGGCCGCATCGGCCTGGGCTGCGCGGGCCTGGCCCAGTGCGGCCTGCAGTTCGGCAGCGTGCTGGCCAAAAAAGTCGGGCGACCAACTCAGCGACGCTTGCACGGTGCCGCTGTTGTAGGTGTTGCCTGCCACCGGCGCGGGCACCAGGCCGTTGGCGGTGTAGCGCTGGCGGGTGGCGTCCACGCCCAGCGTGGCCTGCGGGCCGTTGGCGGCTTCGCGCACCTGGCTCAGGGCCACGGCTTGCTCCAGGCGGGCGCGGCTCACGGCCAGGCTTGGGTTGCCTTGCAGGGCCTGGTCGATCAGGGTGTTGAGCTGCGCGTCGCCCAGGGTGGTCCACCACTGTGTGGGGGTGACGGTGTCGGTGGCAGCCGCGTTCAGGCCCACGGCCGACGGCGTGGTTTGTGTGAGCGGCGTGTGGGCCGCGCCGGGGCTGGCGCAACCGACGAGCAAGACGGCAGCGGCCAGCGCCAGCGCCGATACCGCGCAATGGGCGACCAGCGCCGAGCGGGTGGAGGGCAGGGGGGTGGGAGTGGTCACAGGTTTCTCCAGAATGGTTTTGGGGTGTTGTGTGGAGGAAAACGTTGGGGGCTGCGCTTTCAGTCGGCGTCTGCGCCGCGCTGCTGGCGCAGCGCCTCACCGTTGGCCACCATGCGGCGCAGCAGGCGCAGCAGCAGCTGCCATTCGTCATGGCTGAAGTCGCTCAGATGGCCGTTGAGCACATCGGCCAGCACAGGCGGCACCTTGGCGGCGGCGGCCTGGCCTTCGGGCGTGAGCGCCAGTTGCACCACGCGGCGGTCGGTGGTGGAGCGCTGGCGTGCCACCAGGCCTTTGGCCTCCAGCCGGTCGAGCGCACGGGTCATGGAGGCAGGGTCAGTCTCCAGGTCGCGCGCTAGGCTGGCCACCGTGGCCTGGGGGTGCAGCGAAATCTTGAACAACGGCAGCCACTGGGCGTAGGTCATGCCATGCAACGCCAGTTGCGCATCGGCCTGTGTGCGGATGGACGTCATCACCTTGCGCATCAAATAGCCCACGCTGTTTTCGGGCTGGAGCTGGGTGGGGCTGTAGAAGCCCGGGTCGCGCTGCGACGGCGGGTAGGTGTTGGAAGTCATGGCGAGTGAATTTAATTGACTAGACAATGATTGTCTTGGCAATTAGATAAAGCCCGAGATATGTTCAGGGTTTTGCGGGTGATATTGCTATACTTTTTATAGCTATAAATGAATACTGGCGAGCGCAAAGGCCGAAATTGGCATGGAGCCGATGACGTGACTGACCAGTGGGCGCCCGCTCTGGCACGCACCGGCTGCGCGCGGGGCCGTTGGCTTTTTTGCCGGTGAGACGCTGCGCCCGGGCTGGCGGAGGCTGGGCCAGAGTGCCCAGGGTGCGCGAGCAAGGCGGTGGCGGATATGGCGATCGCCTGATGGACGCGTTGTGTGCCCATCGGGTGGGGTGCAATGCAATCTGTGGTTCGGCTGAGGCACCAGGCGATACCATGCCTTGCCATCCGTCCTTTGCGTATCTGTTGCTGAGCAGCTATTTCATGTCCTCTACCACCATGCCCGCCGCAGCCCCTTCCGCCACCCCAGCCTTGCGTTTTGCCGTGATGGGCGCGGGCGCTGTGGGCTGCTACTTTGGGGCCTTGCTGGCCCGCGCGGGCCATGCCGTCACGCTCATCGGGAGGCCCGCCCATGTGCTGGCCGTGCGCGACAACGGTCTGCGGCTGCGGACGGCAGAGATGGATGTGCAAGTGCCCCTGGCGGCCAGCACCGAGGCCAGCGCGGTGCATGGCGCCGACGTGGTGCTGTTTTGCGTGAAGTCGTCGGATTCAGAGGACGCAGCGCGGCAGATGCGCCCCCACCTGGCCCCCGGCACGCTGGTGTTGACCTTGCAGAACGGCGTGGACAACGATGAGCGCGTGCGCGCCGTGCTGGATGACAGCACCCCGGTGGCGGCGGCTGTGGTCTATGTGGCCACTGCCATGGGCGGCGCGGGGCATGTGGTGCACCATGGCCGGGGCGAGCTGGTGATTGCGCCTTCGCCGCGCAGCGATGCGGTGGCCCGCCAGCTCACGGCGGCGGGCATTCCTACCCAGATTTCAGACAGCGTGCGCGGCGCGCTGTGGGCCAAGCTGGTGCTCAACAGCGCCTACAACGCGCTCTCGGCCCTGTCGCAGCAGCCCTATGGCCCGTTGGTGCAGGTGCCTGGCGTGACGCAGGTGATTGCCGACATCGTGGCCGAGTGCCTGGCCGTGGCGGCTGCCGATGGGGTGACGATTCCGGGCGATGTGCAGGCGGCCGTGCGCGGCATTGCCAGCACCATGCCCGGCCAATACTCGTCCACCGCGCAGGACCTGGCGCGGGGCAAACCGACCGAGATCGACCACCTGAACGGCTATGTGGTCAAGCGCGGCGCTGCACTGGGCGTGCCCACGCCGCTGAACCACGCGCTGCAGGTGCTGGTGAAACTGGCGGAAGCGCGGGGCGTTTCTGCATAGTGCGGGCGTTGGGTGGGGCGCCGTCCACACGCTCTCAAAATTTTGAAAACCGTTCACGCTGAGCCTGTCGAAGCGCCGCGCAAGAAGGCTTCGACAGGCTCAGCCCGAAAGGGTATTTCTGACGGATCGAACCCGGAAATCCGTATCAGGCCGCAGCTTCCTCCAGCAGCCGCTCGCGCACTTCCTGCGCTGCCTGCACCATGTGGCGCAGGGCGGCTTCGGTCTCGGGCCAGCCCCGGGTCTTGAGGCCGCAATCGGGGTTCACCCACAGGTGCTCCACGGGCACGACCTCGGCGGCTTTTTCGAGCAGCGCGGCCATCTCTTGCACGCTGGGCACGCGGGGCGAGTGGATGTCGTACACGCCGGGGCCGATCTCGTTCGGATATTTGAAGTCGCCAAAACCTTGTAGCAGCTCCATGTCCGAGCGGCTCGTCTCAATCGTGATCACATCGGCATCCATGGCCGCAATGGCGGGCAGGATGTCGTTGAACTCGCTGTAGCACATGTGGGTGTGGATCTGCGTGTCGTTGCGCACGCCGCTGGCACTGATGCGGAAGGCGCGGGTGGCGCGCTCCAGATAGCTTTTCCAACCGGCGCGGCGCAGCGGCAGCCCTTCGCGGATGGCGGGCTCGTCGATCTGGACGATGGCGATGCCCGCGGCTTCCAGGTCACACACCTCGTCGCGGATCGCCCAGGCGATCTGGTCGGCCGTGGTGGCGCGGGGCTGGTCGTCGCGCACAAAGCTCCACTGCAAGATGGTGATGGGGCCGGTGAGCATGCCCTTCATGGGCTTGGGCGTCAGGCTCTGCGCGTACTGTGTCCAGGCCACCGTCATGGGCGTGGGGCGGGCCACGTCGCCGTAGATGATGGGCGGCTTCACACAGCGCGAGCCATAGCTTTGCACCCAGCCGTTGGCGGTGAAGGCAAAGCCGTCGAGCTGCTCGCCAAAGTATTCGACCATGTCGTTGCGCTCGGCCTCGCCGTGCACCAGCACGTCAATGCCCAGCGTTTCCTGCTTGCGCACGGCCAGGGCAATTTCGGCTTCCATCTTTTGTTGGTAGTGGGCGGCATCGAGTGCGCCGCGCTTGAAGGCGGCGCGGGCCGCGCGGATCTCGGCCGTCTGCGGGAACGAGCCGATGGTGGTGGTAGGCAGCAGCGGCAGCTTCAGCCGTGCGCGTTGTGCCTTCTGGCGTGTGGGAAAGGCGCTGCTGCGCTGATCGGCGCCGGGTGCCACTGTGGCCAGGCGTGCGGCCACGGTGGCGCGGTGCACGCGGGGGCTTGCGCGGCGTGCGGCCAGGGCCGTGCGGGCGGCGTGCAGTTCGTCGTCCACTGCCGCCTCACCCTGCGACAAGGCGGTGGAGAGCACGCGCAGTTCATCGAGCTTTTCCACCGCAAACGCCAGCCAGGACTTCACCTCGGCATCCAGCTGCGTTTCGGCCTCCAAGCTGAACGGCACATGCAGCAGCGAGCACGACGGCGCCAGCCACAGCTCGCCCTGGTGCTTGTCTGCCACGGGGCGCAGCTTTTGCAGCGCTGCATCCAGATCGGTGCGCCAGATGTTGCGGCCATCCACAATGCCCACCGACAGCACCTTGTGCGAAGGCAGCCAGTCCGCCACGCCCACCAGTTCCTCCGCAGCACGCACGGCATCCACATGCAGGCCCGCCACGGGCAACTGGCAGGCCAGGCGCAGGTTTTCGGCCAGGGGCGAGAAGTAGGTGGCCAGCAGCAGCTTGGGCGCGCTGCGCGCCAGTTGCCAGTAGCTGGGCTCAAACGCATGGCGCCACGCATCGGGCAGGTCCAGGCCCAGGATGGGCTCGTCGATCTGCACCCATTCGACGCCCTGGGCCTTCAGGCGCGCCAGCACGGTTTCGTATACGGGCAACAGCGACTCCAGCAGGCTGAAGCGGTCAAAACCTGCCGCCTTGGATTTGCCCAGCCACAAAAAACTCAGTGGCCCCAGCAGCACGGCCTTGACGCGGTGGCCCATCGCCTGGGCCTCGGCCACTTCGGCAAACAGGCGCTCGCTGGCCAGATGAAATTGCGTGTGTGCGCTGAACTCGGGCACGAGGTAGTGGTAGTTGGTGTCAAACCACTTGGTCATCTCCAGCGCGGGCTGGCCTGCGGTGTGGTGCTTTGCGGTGCAACCGGCGCTGCAGCCCGTGTGGTCTGCTGCGGCCTGGGCCGACACGCCCCGCGCCATCGCAAAGTAGCGGGCCACCTCGGGCGTGTCCCCATCAAAGCCAAACCGCGCAGGCTCGCAGCCCAGCAGCTGGATGTGGTTGGCCACATGGTCGTACAGCGCAAAGTCGCCCACCGTCACACAGCCCAGGCCTGCATCGGCCTGCGCCTGCCAGTGCAACTGGCGCAGCTGGGCGGCGGTGGCCTGCAATTCAGCCTCGGTGCTGTCGCCGCGCCAGAAGGATTCGAGCGCGAACTTCAGCGCGCGCTGCGCCCCCATGCGCGGAAAGCCCAGGGTGTGCGTGAGCACGGGGCGGCGGGTGGCGGAGGTTATGGCAACTGCGGCGACTGACATGGTGATTTCCTTCTTCTGAATGGAGCAATGCAATGAAGGCACCGATGGTCGCGCGGGCTCGTTTATTATTCAAACGAAAGTTTTAGTCGATCAACTTGAAAATTAATAATGAACCAGTCGATTCTGGAAGTGCGCCACCTGCGCACGCTGGTGGCCCTGCGCGACAGCGGCAGCCTGGTGCGGGCCGCGCAGTTGCTCAACCTCACGCAGTCGGCGCTGTCGCACCAAATCAAGCTGCTGGAAGACCGCCACGGCCAGCCGCTGTTCGAGCGCAAATCCGTGCCGCCGCAGTTCACCGCCGTGGGCGAGCGCCTGCTGGCCCTGGCCGATGCCGTGCTGCCCCAGGTGGAAGGGGCCGAGCGCGACATCGCCCGCCTGGTGCTGGGGCAGGGCGGGCAGATGCGCATTGCGGTGGAATGCCACACCTGCTTTGACTGGCTGATGCCCGCGATGGATGCCTTCCGCACCCGCTGGCCCGAGGTGGAGCTGGACATCGTGAGTGGCTTTCATGCCGACCCCGTGGGCCTGCTGCACCAGGGCCGGGCCGATGTGGCCATCGTGTCCGAGGTCGATACCGACGAGGCGGGCGTGGACTACCACGCGCTGTTTGGCTTCGAGATCCGCGCGCTGCTGGCCAACACGCACCCGCTGGTGGCCAAGCCGCACCTGGTGGCGCAGGACTTTGCCGACCAGACCATCATCACCTACCCCGTGCCCGACGAAATGCTGGACCTGATCCGCCAGGTGCTGGAGCCCGCTGGCGTGCGCCCCCCGCGCCGCACCACCGAGCTCACGGTGGCCATGCTGCAGCTGGTGGCCAGCGGGCGCGGTGTGGCGGCGCTGCCGCTGTGGGCGGTGCAAAGCTATCTGGACCGGGGGTATGTGACGGCGCGGCCTATCGGTGAAAAAGGCCTGCGCGGCGAGCTGCACGCCGCCTGCCTGCCCAGCCTGTCGGGCAAGCCGTACCTGCAGGATTTTGTGCAGGTGACGCGGGAGACAAGCTTCGTGACGCTCAAGGGCGTGGAGCTGTTGTGACCGGATCAGGCGCGTACTTGTCGCCCACTTCCTCGCGCAGCGGGTGGGTGTCATAGACGATGTTCATGTCGCGGATGTGGGTGCTGCCAGCGTCGAACGTGAACACATCCACGCAGGTGAAGGTCACCTCGCGGCCGTCGTTCAAAGTCCAGTCGTAGCGGAAGTAGGCGGCGACCCGCACGGCGCCGCCGTTGTCTGGTTGGGCGGATTCGAACAGATCCAGCACGGTGATCACGCTGCCGCTGGAGGCCTGGGCGAGCTTCTTGAAAAAGTCGCTCGCGCGCATGGTGCCCAGGAAGGGTGAATGCACCACGCCATCGTCTTCAAAGCAGGCAATCAACCCGTCGGTGTGGCTGGCGTGCAGGTGGGCGAGGTAGGTGCGGACGGTGTCGAGTGGCGTGGTCATGTGCAGGAGCGTGGTGGAGAAAGATGCCCAGAGCTTCGCCGCGCCCGGCGGCTGCGGCAAGAGACAATGGCGCCTCATACATAAAAGCTGCTTATGTATCTGCGCTACCTGCATTACCTCCAATCCGTCATCGACCAGGGCTCGTTTGCGCGCGCGGCGCAGGCCTGTAGGGTGTCGCAGCCCGCCATCAGCCAGGGCATGAAGGCGCTGCAGGCGCAGTTCGACGCGCCGCTGCTGGTGCGCGACGGGCGCCGTTATGTGCCCACCGACCTGGCCCGGCGTGTGGTGGCCGAAGGCGCGCCGCTGGCCCAGCGCATCGACGCCTTGCCGCAGGCCCGCCGGGCCGCTGTGGACCGCAATCGGTTGCGCGTGGGGCTCACGGCCTCCGCCGCGCTGGTCTGTGGGCCGCTGCTGTACGAGGCCTGGTGTCTGCCGCAGCCCCAGCGTTCACTGGAGATGACCACCACCGACGAGGGGAGCCTGCTGACAGGCCTGCTGCATGGCAGTTTCGACGCCGTGATTGCGCCCCGGCCGCGCCAGTTTGCCCACCCGGATGTGGTGCAGTGGCGCTTGTACGAGCTGCAGCCGCAAATTTATGCACGGCGCCGCCACCCGCTGGCGCAGGCCCGGTCACTGGCCGATTTGCAAGGCGCCGCCTGGGGCTGTGTGGGCCCGAGCGTGAGCGGCCCGGTGGACGTGCTGACCGAGGCGCACCGCGTGCGGCGCATGCCCGCGCCGCGCATGGCTGTGCGCTGCCCGGACTTTGCCAGCCTGCTGAACCTGGTGGTGGGCTCGGACCTGCTGGCCGTGCTGCCACACCCCGCGCTGCTGGGGGCTGCGGCAGAGCAGGTGGTGCCGCTGCAACTGGCCGAGGCACTGCCGCTGTATGGCATGTGGCTGTTCGAGCGCAAGGCGCGCAAGCCCCGCCTGGGGCCGGAGGTGTTTGTGGGGCGGGTGTGAGGCAGGGGCGCCCGGGTGTGGAGCTTGATGCTACTTATTTGATAGCTAATCAGGCATGATAGACGCGCGCAAACGGCCTAAAAAGCTTGAAAAACCAACGGTCAGCCAGCCACCGTGCCTGGCACCGGCACCCGCACGGCACCCGAGGTATAGAACGCATGCAGGTTCTCCAGCACCAGGTCTGCCATCGCACGGCGGGTTTCGTGCGTGGCACTGGCGGTGTGGGGGGTGAGCACCACGTTGTCCAGCGCCATCAGGGCGGCGGGCACATGGGGTTCGTTGTCGAACACGTCCAGGCCCGCACCGGCGATGCGGCGCTCGGCCAGGGCGTCGATGAGCGCCGCCTCATCCACCACGCTGCCACGCGCCACGTTGATGAGGTAGCCCTGCGGGCCCAGGGCGTCGAGCACATCGCGGTTGACCAGGTGGCGCGTGCCCGCGCCGCCCGCCACCGTCAGCACCAGGTAGTCGGCCCATTGCGCCAGTGCGGTCAGCGACTCGAAGTAGGGTAGCGCGCAGCCCTCGGCCGGGCGGCGGTTGTGGTAGCCCACCTCCATGCGGAAGCCCGCCGCGCGCTCGGCCACGGCCTGCCCGATGCGGCCCATGCCCACAATGCCCAGGCGTTTGCCCGACACCCGCGTGCCCAGCGCAAACCGCGCCTTGGGCCATTGGCCCTGGCGCACAAAACGGTCGCTGGCGGCAATGCCACGCGACACGTCCAGCATCAGCGCAAACGCCATGTCGGCCACACAGTCGTTGAGCACGCCGGGCGTGTAGCCCACCTGCACGCCCCGGGCAGTGGCGGCGCCGATGTCGAGCGCGTCAAAGCCCACGCCAAAGCTGCTGATGACCTGCAGATGGGGCAGTGCTGCAATCACCTCGCCCGTGAGCCCGATGGACGCCGTGGTGACCACGCCCGAAAACTCCGCACCGTGCGCCGCCAGAAAACCCTGCGGGTCGGCCTGGTCGGCCAGGCAGGCCACGCTGTAGCGCGCGGCCAGTTCGGTTTCAAGTGCGGGCAAGGGCAGGCGGCCGATTTGCAGGATGCGGGGTGTGGCGTGCGTCGTCATGGAGGGTGACAGGTGGGTGCAGAGAAGAGGTGGCATGGCAAGCGCTGCCAGACCTGGCAGCGCTGCATCGCAAAAAGGAACGGATAGTGGCAGAGAACACAGGGCCGTGTGCGGCCCTTTGCGCGTGGGCTCCTGCCGTTCGGCGCCCCTTACTGCGGGCCGAGCTTCTTGATCAGCGCAGCCAGCTCTTCCACCTCATGGGGCTTGAGGTCCGTCAGCGGCGCCCGCACCGGCCCACCGTCATGGCCCACGATGCGCGCACCCGCCTTGATGATGGACACGCCATAGCCTTCCACCCGGTTGCGGATGGCCAGATACGGCATGAAGAACTCCTTGAGCAGCTTGTGCTGCGTGGCCATGTCGTCGGCCGCCACCGCCTTGTAGAACTCCATCGCCGTCTTGGGAATGAAGTTGAACACCGCCGACGAATACACAGGCGTGCCCAGCGCCTTGTAGGCGGCTGCATACACCTCGGCCGTGGGCAGGCCGCCCAGGTACGAAAAGCGATCCCCCATCTTCATGTAGATGGAAGACATGGTTTCGATGTTGCCCACGCCGTCCTTGAAGCCCACCAGGTTCGGGCAGCGCTCGGCCAGGATGGCCAGCGAGTCGGCCGTGAGCTTGGTGCGGTCGCGGTTGTAGACGATGACACCGAACTTCACGCTCTTGCAGACCTGCTCCACATGGGCGATCAAGCCTTCCTGGCCCGCTTCAGTCAGGTAGTGGGGCAGCAGCAAGATGCCATGGGCGCCCAGGCGTTCAGCCTCTTGCGCGTGGGCGATGGCCGTGCGGGTGGGGCCACCGGCGCCCGCAATGATGGGCACCTTGCCCCGGCAGGTTTCCACGGCGGTCTTGATGACCTCGCTGTACTCCGGGCCCGAGAGCGAGAAGTATTCGCCCGTGCCACCGGCAGCAAACAGGGCGCTGGCGCCATAGGGCGCGAGCCAGTCCAGGCGCTCGATGTAGGTCTTGGGGCGGAAGTTGCCTTGCTCGTCGAAGTCCGTGATGGGGAAGGACAGCAGGCCGGAGCCCATGATGGATTTGAGTTCTTGGGGGGTCATGGTGGTCATTGCAAAGAAAAAATGGGTGGAGCGGAGCGGTGGCTCGGGTCTCAGTCGAGCTTGATGTTGGCGGCCTTGACCACGCTGGCCCAGCGCTCGCGCTCCTTGGTGAAGAACTGGTCTTGTTCGGCTGGGGTCATGGTCACCACTTCGGCGCCTTGGCCCGCCAGGCGTGAGCGGATCTCTGGCGAGCGGATGGCCGTGATGAGGGCCTGGTTGAGCTTTTGCACGACGGCGTCTGGCGTGCCACGGGGCACCAGCACGCCCTGCCAGGTGCCGGACTCGAAGCCTGCCACGCCCTGTTCGGCCAGGGTGGGCACAGCGCCGATCAGCGGCATGCGGGTGGCCTTGGACACACCCAGCACCTTGAGCTTGCCGTTCTGCACCTGGGGCAGGGTGGCGAGCATGCCGTTCATCAGCACCTGGGTCTGGCCCGCCACGGTGTCCTGGATGGCCGTGACGCCGCCCTTGTAGGGGATGTATTGCCAGCGTGCGCCAGCGGCCCGCTCCAGCGCTACACCTGCCACGTGGGGGGCGCTGCCGGTGGCGGTGACGGCAAAGTTCAGGTCGTTCTTTTTCGAATACGCCACCAGCTCTTTGAGGTTGCTCACCGGCACCGAGGGGTGCACCACCAGCAGGTGGGGCGAGTAGGCCAGCATGGTCACCCCGCGCAAGTCCTTGGAGGGGTCGAACGACAGCTTGGTGTACACCGAGGGGCTGATGGCCAGCGCGCCCACGTCGCACAGCAGCAGGGTGTAGCCGTCGGGATCGGCCTTGGCCACGAAGTCGGCG
Organism: Acidovorax sp. HMWF029; assembly: GCF_003060895.1. GTDB lineage: Bacteria > Pseudomonadota > Gammaproteobacteria > Burkholderiales > Burkholderiaceae_C > Acidovorax. Next base: position 31,911 of record NZ_QAIH01000219.1, read on the forward strand.
CCCAGGTTGCCATTGGCGCCGGGCTTGTTCTCGACGATGACCGTTTGCTTGAGTGCCTCGGACATGGCCTGGCTGATGGAGCGCGCAATGATGTCCGAGCTGCCACCAGGCGGGTAGGGCACCACGATGCGCAGTGACTTGGTGGGCCAGCTTGCGGCGCTTTGTGCATGGGCACCTGTGGCGCTGGCAAAGCTGCCCAGGGCAGCGATGCAGGCCAGCACTGCGGTGCGACGGATCAGGGGCATGGTGGTTTGTCTCCTACGAGGTTTTTGGTTGTTAGTCATCGTACAACTAACATCGTAAAAAAACAATAGCGCGGAGTCGGTAAAGACTTTCTTGTTGGCAGAACATGGGGGGGCTCTGTGACTCGTCTGTCAAATTTCGAGAGCGCAAGCGTGCAGCCTCTGTAGAGGTCTTCGGGCATTCCTGTTGGTTCAGGTGAAAACCTGTCAGCAAGCGGCTGCTTGTTGTGTGACAACGCATAACGTCGTTGCCATTGTGCTCTTGTCCGTGCGGGGCAGCATCTCCCGGATGCTGTGCACGGTCAGGGCCTGGCAGTACGCCAAGCTCTTGGAACCTGTTCAAAGTCTTTGGGAGATTTCAATCCAACCCTTCGGGCAGTTGCCTTGCCCGCGGTACGGGCCATGGGCGCACTAATCTCTCTGGCTATGGGCGTGCGCATCGGCGCGCAATGACTGGGGGGAAGCCGTTTCCTGGCAGTCTGCCGCTGCCGCGCCCTGGGCGCTGTCTGACGGCTGGTTGCGTTCCAGGCGGAACTCGGGGTGCTGGCCGGTCAGCAGCAGGAACATGGCGTACACCGGCCCCTGCATGTTGCGCTCGTCGCTCATGCTCTCCAGCGCCTGCCAGGTGCGCGACTGCACACCGCCCCGGCTGCCGGTTTGCAGCGGGTAGCCCATGAGTTCGGCCGCCTGGGCCTGGCTCAGCCCGGCGGCGATGCGGGCGGCCTTTAGCTGGTCGCCAGTGGGCACGGGCATGGCGAGAGCGAGGGCAGGGCGTGGTGGCTGGGACATAGGATTGCTATAAAAATAGGAGCTATTTGGGCATGATGGACGCGCGGAGAGGCCCATTTTTACCCAAAACTGTGTGACAACACCCGCGTGTGGCGCTGGTGCGTCACTGGACAAAATGGGGGGCGCGCCCCTCGGGCTCGACGTGGGGCGCTCCTGGAGTTCCCCCGCACTCGACGAAAGACAAAACGACAACACGCCGCTTCCCCTGCAGCATTTGAGGAGGGACTTGCGAGCTATACCAGCCAGATCTGGGAAAAGCCCGCCGATTGGCCTTGGGCCATCACCAAGGCCGAGGTGGACGCGCAATACGAACGTGTTGAGGCTGGCCCCCCTCAGGCGCCGATGAACCCCAAGTTCGCGGCCCGGGTCCAGGCCATCGAGCAGCGCATCCCGACAACGCCACGGCACGCATTCAGGTGCTGACGGCGCGCCTGGGCGTGGCCAACCTTGTGTTGCTCATCGCCTTCTTCAAGCCTGGGGCGAGTTTTCGCATGGGGATGTTCGCCCTGGGACTGGTGGCGGCCTTTGGCGCCTGGCGCACGGCGCGCGACTTTGACTGGTCGCCCCTGGCGCGCGCCGTGGCGGCATTGCTTGCCGCCATCCCCATGTTGGGCATGGCGGTGTGCCTGGGGCTGCTGCTCAAGGCCTTTCGCGAACGCTGAGCGCCTCTCTTGTTTATCGAGCGATGCCCAGCCAGGCGAGGTGCGTGGGGCGGAAGTCCAGCGCGGTGCGGCGCGCCACTTCGAGCGTGGTGGTGTTGATGACCACCAGTTGGCGTGCACCGGGGTCAGAGAGGTAGATCTCATCGCGCGCCCCGTTGGCAACAAACGCCGGGAACGGTGCCGCCGTGGGCATGGCCGGGATGGCGCCAGTGATCGTCTTCTTCACCACCCAGCCTGTCGCTCCTCGCTCCAGGGCGTGCAGGGCGCCGGTGTCGTCCAGCACAAAGAAATAGCGCCCCGCGCGGTCAAACCCGTGCGCGCGGCGCAGGCGGCCGTCGGCCCAGCCGGCAATGGCCACCGGGGTGGCTTTGGCCGCCGCCGCGTCGATGTCGTAGAAGCGCGTGGTGGAGGGCGTGCCCGCATTGCCGATGCCAATGAAACGCGCCCCCAGCTTGGGGTGGCCTGCAATGGTGCCTACGCCTGTGGGGGTGGCGATCTTGGTGGCAGCGGCTGCGCCCGTGGCCTGGGGCGACACGGCCAGCACGCCGTCCGAGCAGCCGCTGGCGGTGATCCCACCGCTGGTAAAGCTGCCGTGCATGCTGGGGCATTGGGCATCCAGGCGCCTGACCAGGGTGTACTGGGTGCCCTGGCGGCTGTAGACCTCGACCTGGGTGGGGCCGGTGGCGTCGGGCGCCCGGTAGGTGGCCACCAGGAAGTTGCCATTGGGCTCGGCAAAACCGTGCATGGGCTGTGCAAAGTTGATGCTCGCCCCCACGCGGCCTGCGCCCAGGTCGGCATCCTGGAAGACAGTGGCCGAGGCCACGGCCGATGGGGCGCGGCCATCCATGAAGATGCTGGCCTGGCCCGCGCGGTCGTCGTAGTGGGTGGGCTGCGGGCCGGTGATGCGGAAGCTCAGCAGCTTGGGCGCAGCCTTGTAGTCATGCAGGTGGTCGCCGTGGTCTTCCTGCCATATGCCGGCATCGGCGATCTGCACCGTGTCTTGCGGCCGCTGGAAGGCCAGCGCATAGCGCCGACCAGGGCTGGCGTACACGGCTGATGGCGGGTTTGCGAGGGGGTAGTTCGCCACCACGGCGCTGCTGTCCAGGTCGTAAATGCGTAGCGCAGTGGCAGCGTCT
>NZ_QAIH01000219.1:34749-38111 GCF_003060895.1 Acidovorax sp. HMWF029
GCCAGACGGCCTGCGGTGTCGATGCGGGTGTCCTGGTGCGGGGCAACACTGCTGCCGCCACTGCCGCCGCCGCAAGCGGCCAATGCCAAAACGAGGGACAGCGCCAAGCCGCCCTGGAGGGATGAATGTTTCATGGTTCTTTCTCACTGAATAGGTCGATGCAGCCCGGCAGGGGCGCTGCACACACATGCATGCACCTGGGCATGCGCACGCAAATGCACGCGCCCGCCGATCGCAGGTGGGTAAACGAAGGGTTCAGTGAGACAAGGGTGGCCCGCGTGCGTCAAACAGCGTGGCCCAGCGCGCAACAAACGCGCCTTCCAGGCGCCGCAGCCGGTGCATGTTGGGGGGCTTCACGGGCGGGTAAGTCGGCCCGGCCATCACGCCACCCGGTTGCTGGCCCAGGGCGTCGAACAAACGGCAGTCTCCGGCGTCTTCGTGCGGGGCGAACAGGTGCTCGAGCGCGCTGCGTGCATGTGGCATGCCCCGCGCAGTTTCGCGGGCATCTGAGTCTGCATGTGCGTCTGCATTTGCGTCTGCGCGCACAGGGTGGGAGTGGTGCAGGTCTGGTGCGGCGGTAACAACAGCTGCCGTACCTTGCGGTGAGTTGCCCCGGTGGGTGTTGGCATGCGCGAACCCGTGCAGAACACCCAAGGTTTGGGTGGCCAACACACACAGCAGCATGAAGGCCAGCCACCAAGTGCGCCCCCGTGGTGGAAAGGGGCGCATCGCATGGGATCCAGACTTCATGCCCTGGGCGCGCAATCCGCACACAGGCCGTAGAGCGTCAATTCATGGCGTTGCACCTTGAACCCCTGCGGCGCCAGCCCCTGTAGGTCGCCTGGGCAGGCGTGCACATCAAAAACACGCGCGCACTGTGTGCACTGGAAGTGGTGGTGGTGCGACTGGCCAGCGGGCTCATAGCGCGGGCTCTCGCCGGGCAGCTGCACCACTTCGATGGCGCCATCTTCCAGCAGCGCCTTGAGGTTGCGGTAGACCGTGGCCAAACCCAGCCCCTTCACCGACACCTGGGCGGTCTCCAGGATCTCCTGCGGCGACAGCGGACGCTGCGCGCCAGCGACCACGGCATAGATCGCTGTGCGTTGCCGGGTGAATCGTTCCATGGAGGTTTGGTGTAGCGCGGTGTTTAATGAGAATGAATTATCAACTAAATCTGGGTGGCTGCGGCCACCCGGTTCCGCATTTGCGGAAAAAAGGGCGGCGCTATCCCGTAACGGCAGGGCCCGGCACTTCGTGCGCCAGCATTTGTGCGAAGTACGACTCCGGCTGGATGTTGGTGTAGTTGGGGATGTCGGCCGCCAGTTCGGCCATCGTCTGCTTGGCCGCTGTCTGGGCCTGTTTCAGGTCGCTGAAGAAGGCATTGGTCAGCGCCACCACCTGGCCTGGGCGCGGCTCGCCGGGGTAGAGCACACGGTCGCTTTCGAGCCGCACCAGGCCCAGAGGCTGCAGCGCCGCACGGGCAATGCGCATGTGCTCGCTGTGGTAGTAGTCGTGGTTGAAAGTGGCGCCTTCGCGCCAGCGGTATACCGCTGTGACCTTGATCATCGGACCATCTCCTGAAAGTTCCGGGCCACCATGGCCCGGGCGTGGCCGCAACGGTAGGCGCGGCAGGGGCCGCGCACAGCCGCCTGGGCGACACGATGTCACCCAGGCGGCTCAGTCCTCGTCCGACTCACCCAGGAACCCGCCGCTCTGGTGCCCCCACAGCCGCGCATACACGCCGCCCTGGGCCAGCAACTCCGCGTGGGTGCCTTCCTCCACGATGCGGCCCGCGTCCAGCACGATGAGCCGGTCCATGGCGGCGATGGTGGACAGCCGGTGCGCGATGGCGATCACGGTCTTGCCTTCCATCAGGCTGTCCAGGCTTTGCTGGATGGCGGCCTCGACCTCGGAGTCGAGCGCGCTGGTGGCTTCGTCCAGCAGCAGGATGGGCGCGTCCTTGAGCATCACGCGCGCAATGGCCACCCGCTGGCGCTGGCCGCCCGAGAGCTTCACGCCGCGCTCGCCGACCTGGGCGTCGTAGCCGGTGCGGCCATGCAGGTCGCTCAGCGTCTCGATGAATTCGGCGGCCTCGGCGCGGCGGGCGGCGATGTGCATGTCCTCTTCGGTCGCATCGGGGCGGCCATACAGGATGTTGTCGCGCATGGAGCGGTGCAGCAGCGAGGTGTCCTGCGTGACCATGCCGATGTTGCGGCGCAAGCTGTCTTGTGTGACATGGGCAATGTCCTGCCCGTCGATGAGCACGCGGCCCGCGTGCACGTCGTGAAAGCGCAGCAGCAGATTCACCAGGGTGGACTTGCCCGCACCCGAGCGGCCAATGAGGCCGATCTTCTCGCCCGGCCGGATGGTGAGCTGCAGTGCATCGATGACCGGGCGGCCCTTGCCAGAGGCAGCTCCCTGGTTCTCGTAGGCAAAGCTCACGTTGTCGAAGCGCACCTCACCGTGCGTGACTTGCAGCGGCTGCGCAGCGGGGGCATCCACCACGGTGCGCGGCTTGGTCAGCGTGTTGATGCCGTCCTGGATGGTGCCCACACTCTCGAACAGTGTGGTCATCTCCCACATCACCCAGTGGGCGTGGCCCGATACGCGCAGCGTCATGGCGATGACGGCGGCCACGGCACCCGCGCCCACCTCGCCCAGCGTCCAAAGCCACAGCGCCGTACCGCAAGCGCCCAGGATCATCGCCACCACCAGTGCCTGGTTCACGATCTCGAAGAGGCTCACCAGCCGCATTTGCGCATAGCCGGTGAGCTTGAAGGCATCCATGGCGGCACGCGCAAACTCGGACTCGCGCCGCGTGTGCGAGAACAGCTTGACAGTGGCGATGTTGGTATAGGCGTCGGTGATGCGCCCAGTCATCACAGAACGCGCGTCGGCCTGTGCCTTGCCCACCTTGCCCAGGCGGGGCACAAAGTACCAGCAGGCCAGGCCATAGGCCACGATCCAGAGCGCAAACGGCGCGATCAGCCGTGCATCGAACCCCGCCAGCAGCACGAGGATGGTGACGAGGTAGATGCCCATGCCGATCACCACATCGGTGGTGGTGAAGATCATGTCCCGCACGGCCAGTGCCGTCTGCATGATCTTGGTGGTGATACGGCCCGCAAACTCGTCGGCATAGAAAGCCATGCTCTGGCCCAGCATCAGGCGGTGGAAGTTCCAGCGCAGGCGCAGCGGGAAGTTGATGGCCAGCACCTGGTGCTTGAGGCTGGTTTGCCAGGACACCAGCACCAGCGTGCCCATCAGCAGCGCGACGATGCCCAGGATCGCCCCTTTGTGCTCGGCCCACAGCGCATGGGGAGGCACGGTAGACAGCCAATCCACCACGTGGCCGAGCACGG
>NZ_QAIH01000220.1:0-10840 GCF_003060895.1 Acidovorax sp. HMWF029
GATGATAGTGCGGGTTCCCGTGTGAAAGTAGGTCATCGTCAGGCTCTTACAGCCCAAACCGCCCTTCTGCTCAATTGAGTAGAAGGGCGTTTTGCTTTTTAGGGTGCGCAATAACATCGGACTAACTTGGCTCCCTGCAATGTCCAGTTACGCCCAGCTGATTCACTCTGCTTTTGTCATGCAACTACAAGAGATTTTGTATTCCCAAGGGTTCGGAACACGCCGTGTCTGCGCTGGACTGGTGCAACAAGGTTGGGTGGCTGTGCGTGAGCCGACTGCGAATTCGGACGAGTACGAATACCGCCCTTGTACCGATGCGACCGCCGACTGCGACCCTGACGGGCTGGTTTTGCGGGTGCAGGGTTTTGACTGGCCCTACCATGCCAAGGCCTATGTGTTGTTGCACAAGCCTGCCGGGACAGAGTGTTCCCAGAAGCCTTCCACTTATCCCAGCATCTACACCCTTTTGCCCGCACCATTGCGGCAGAGGCCCACAAAAAGTGCTGTACAAGGAATTCAGGCGGTAGGGCGTCTGGACCAGGACACCACCGGCATGCTGCTGCTGAGCGATGACGGACAGTTCATTCACCGCATGAGTTCGCCCAAAAAACATGTGCCCAAGGTCTACCAAGTTACGACGAAGCACCCGGTGGATGCCTCTCAGGTGAGTCATTTGCTGGGAGGGGTGGTGCTGGATGACGATCCCAAGCCCGTTCGTGCAGCAGGGTGTGAGGTGGTTGGAAGCCATCGTCTGGACCTGACCTTGACAGAAGGAAAGTATCACCAGGTCAAACGCATGCTTGCTGCCGTGGGTAACCGCGTTGAAGGACTGCACCGCTCCAGGATCGGTGGGATGGATTTGCCTGTTGACTTGCCGGCCGGTGCCTGGAGATGGCTTGGCGAAGACGAGATGCGACTATTGACCCAGGGGGCATGAGAGCGCTTGCTTCGCTGCTGCGGTATCGGCGCGTCCCCGCTGGAATGCAGGGTGGTGGACAAATGGGGCCGAAGGCATGTTGGCGCTGACCTTGATCAAAGTGCACGTTCCATGCGCGATGTTGCTCCCCCAATTTGTCGGGTGTCGGCGGGCAGGGCGCTACACTCACAGGCTGTGTTGAAAGTGGCTCTGTGAAGATTTTTTCGATTGCACGTACATGTGTTGCCCTTTGTGGGTTGTGGCTGTCCATGGGGGGGGCGAGCGCTTCAGTGCCACCCTTGTTTGTTCTCAATTCCCTGGAGGCCAATGTCAGCGTCATTGACCCTGCGACCTGGACGGAGACGACTCGGATCCCTACGGGCAAAGAGCCGCACCACCTTTACCTGACACCTGATGAAAAATCGGTGATCGTGGCCAATGCCCTCGGCGACACGCTGACGTTCATCGATCCCCGCACTGCCCAGGTACAGCGTACGGTGCGCGGCATTGTGGACCCTTACCACCTGCGCTTCAGTCCAGACATGAAGTGGTTCATTACCGCTGCCAATCGGTTGAACCATGTGGATTTTTATCGCTGGGATGGCAATGACCTGACGCTTGTGAAGCGTGTCGCCACTTCGCGTACGCCCAGCCACCTGTGGATCGACAGCCGCAGTACCACGGTGTACGCCACTATGCAGGATAGCGATGAACTCGTGGCCATGGACCTCGCCACGCAGACCATCAAATGGCGCATCAAGACCGGCGCCATGCCGGCTGACGTTTATGGCAGTTCCGACGACAAGCGTTTGTTTGTCGGCTTGACCGGGAGCGACAGCGTCGAAGTGTTTGATGTCTCCGGGCGTGAGCCGGCGAGCATTCGAAAGATCAAGACTGGCAATGGTGCCCATGCATTTCGTGCTGCTGGGGATGGCCGCCACCTCTACGTAAGCAACCGCGTAGCCAATTCCATCAGCAAGATCGACATGGCGACTTACCAGGTGGTGGAATCGTACCCTGTGCCGGGTGGGCCTGACTGTATGGACGTGTCTGCCGATGGGCGCTTCATTTACGTGAGTTCGCGTTGGGCCCGTAAGTTGTCAGTGGTTGACACGGAAACCAAAAAGGTCGTGCGGCAGGTGACGGTAGGCAAGTCGCCCCACGGGGTCTGGACCTTGCATCACGCTCCGCGTTGAGGACTTGGTGCGGTCTATGGGTGCCAAACGGGGACGCACACCAAAGCCGGGATGGCAGTTCGCTATTTTATTTGTAGCTGCAAATGCTTGTCTGTCAGGCGCAAATGCCAAAAATGACTGCAAAAAACCCCTGTACCTGACGTTCGACACGGGTCACATGGAGGTTGCACCCCTGGTGGCTGATGTGTTGAGCCGCCAGCAGGTGCGGGTGACTTTTTTCGCCGCCAACGAACGGACGAAGGAAGGCGATGGCAGCCTGGGGGAGCACTGGGCTCCTTGGTGGCGCTCACGCGCAGCAGAGGGACACGAATTCGCCTCGCACACTTGGGATCACACCTACTGGCGTGCGGATGTGGGCACTGCGCAAGCCCCGGCGTTTCGTGTGCGCCCTTCCGCTGGCCCTCGGGAAGGGCAGAGTTTTCAGATGTCTGCCGCCGAATACTGCGCGGAGATTGGCCGTGCTGCCGATCGCCTGAAGGTGGTGACGGGCAAGACGCCGCTACGTTTGTTCCGCGCGCCCGGAGGAAAAACATCCCCCCAGCTGATCGCCACCGCGCAGGCCTGTGGTTACGCGCATGTGGGCTGGTCGCCCGCAGGGTTTCTGGGGGATGAACTGCCCAGCGAGAGCGCCAGCAATGCGGCCCTTCTGCGCAAGGCCCTGCGTGATGTGCGCAGCGGCGACATTCTTTTGGCGCACCTGGGTATCTGGTCGCGCAAGGACCCCTGGGCGCCGGCCGTGCTAGAGCCCTTGATCGTGGGCCTCAAGCAGCAGGGTTTCTGCTTTCGGACTTTGCGGGAACACCCCCAGTACGGGGTGGCCCGCTGATGGACTACAGGGCTGTGGGTTGTGCGGATACCAATGCAGGATTCCGCCGTGAGGCCTATTGCAGCCCAGGCAACGGAGCATGATGTGATGGGATCTTTGGGCAGTTGGTTCGATGGTGTGCAGCAGTGGTTGTTTGAAAGTGTGCTGCAGCCGCTGATGTTCTCGCTGGGCCTGAGCAGTGTGCTGGAGACGGGTTATGAGGCCGCAGGCTGGCTCTTGGTGGGGTTGCTGCAGCTGGCGGTGATTGTGGCCGTGATCGGCCCCATGCAACGCCTGTGGCCGGTAGAACCGGTGACCAACCGCGCCACCATCCGCACTGACATCCTTTACACGCTGATCCACCGGCTGGGCGTGTTCCGTCTGGCCTTGTTCTTCACGGTGGACCCGCTGGCCGACGCCCTGTTTGGTGCCTTGCGCGTGGCGGGGGTCAGCACCTTCCAACTGGATGGTATCTGGCCGGGGATCACGGACATCCCCTGGGTGAGCCTGCTGCTGTACCTGGTGGTGTTCGATTTTGTGGACTACTGGATTCACCGGGGGCAGCACCACTTTGAATGGTGGTGGCGCCTGCATTCCCTGCACCACGCCCAGCAGCAGATGACCATGTGGAGCGACAACCGCAACCACTTGCTCGACGACCTGCTGCGGGACACGATTCTGGTAGTCGTTGCGCAAGCGATTGGCGTGGCCCCGGGGCAGTTCATCGCCATCGTGGCCATTACCCAGCTCAGCGAGAGTTTTCAGCATGCCAATGTGCGTCTTTGGTTTGGCCGCTGGGGAGAGCGCCTGTGGGTCAGCCCGCGCTTCCACCGCCTGCACCACAGCATTGGCATTGGCCACGAAACTGTGAAGCCTGCGGTGGTTGCAGCCCGGGGCATGAAGTCCGAAGGGCCCCGGGTGGTGCTGGGTGGGCACAATTTCGGGGTGCTGCTGCCCTGGTGGGACATGCTGCTGCGCACCGCCAATTTCGAATGGCGCTTTGACCCCACCGGTGTGCGCGACCAGGTCGAGCCCGATGCACGGGGGCGGCTGCGCGACTACGGCCAGGGATTCTGGTCCCAGCAGTGGCGGGGCGTGCTGAGGCTTTTGGGCAAAGCCTGAGACCCCCGGCAAGTGCTCACACGGTATGCTTGCTGACATGGGACTTCTGCTTGACTCTTTCTGGCGCGCTGCGGCCTATTGCCTGCGGCCGCGTGTTGTGGCCTTGTCGGTCTTGCCGTTGCTGCTGATGGTGGCTTTGGCTCTGGGCCTGGGCTATTTCTACTGGGATGCGGCGGTCCAGGGCATGCGCGCGATGCTGGACGCCTCCACGCTGCTGGCCAGCGTCTGGAGCTGGCTGCAGGGTTGGGGCCTGGGGGATGTGACGGCCGTGGTGGCGCCTTTGATGGTGGTGCTGGCGGTGGCGCCTGTGCTGGTGGTGGTGTCGCTGCTGGCGGTGGCGTTGCTCATGACGCCCGCCCTGGTGGCCTTGGTGGCTGAGCGGCGTTTTCCCGATCTGGAGCGAAAAAAAGGTGGCTCCTTCATCGCCAGTGTGGTTTGGTCGGTGGGCTCCACCCTGTTGGCGCTGGTGGCCCTGGTGGTTTCCGTTCCGCTGTGGCTGGTGCCGCCGCTTGTGCTGGTGTTGCCGCCCTTGATCTGGGGCTGGCTCACCTACCGGGTCATGGTGTTTGATGCTTTGGCCGACCATGCCAGCAAGGAGGAACGCCAGGAGATATTCCGCCGCCACCGCAGCAGCCTGCTGGGCATCGGCATCATCACGGGCTACCTGGGGGCGGCGCCCAGCATCGTCTGGGCCTCCGGGGTCGTTTTTGCGGCGGCCTTTTTCATCCTGGTTCCGCTGGCCATCTGGATCTACACCCTGGTGTTCGCGTTCTCGTCGCTCTGGTTTACCCACTACGGTCTGGCGGCACTGCAGCGCCTGCGGGCCGAGTCTGCGGGGCTGGCGCCGGTGGTTGCCACCTCCGATGTGCTGGATGCCGCCGGGCCTCCTGCTGTGGCGACACCCGCGTTGCCCGCAACATCCTCTGCGCCATCCTTGCCCTTGGCGCCATCACCGTCCAACGAAAAACCAGCACCATGACCCCCAACTTCGGCCTCATCATCGTGGGCGATGAAATCCTGTCGGGTAAACGTGCCGACAAACACATGCCCAAGGTCATCGAGCTTCTGGCGGCACGGGGCCTGTCGCTGGCCTATGCAGACTATGTGGGCGACAGCCCCGACCGCATCACGGCGACCCTGCAGCGCGCCTTTGCATCGGGGGACGTGGTGTTTTCGTGCGGCGGCATTGGCGCCACGCCCGACGACCACACGCGCCAGTGCGCAGCAAGCGCCCTGGGGCGCGAACTGGTGCTGCACCCCGAGGCCGAGGCGCTCATTCGTGAGCGTATGCAGGACGTTGCGCGGGAGCAGGGGGTGCCTTATGAGGCTGAGCGGCCCGACAACATCCACCGGCTCAACATGGGGGTGTTTCCTGCAGGGGCCCGCATCATTCCCAATCCCTACAACAAGATCCCCGGCTTCAGTTGCGACGGGGCGGGCGCTGGTGCCGTGCATTTTGTGCCGGGCTTTCCGGTCATGGCCTGGCCCATGATCGAAGGGGTGCTGGATCAGCACTATGCGGCGTTCTTCAACCGCACCCCCCAGACCGAGCAGTCGGTGGTGGTCTTTGGCGCCATGGAGGCGGCGTTGACGCCTCTCATGGAGCGTATCGAAAAAATGCACCCGTTGGTGCGGGTGTTCAGTCTGCCCAGCGTGGATCATCCACAATACGGGCGGCATATCGAGCTGGGCGTCAAAGGGCCTGCGCCGTCGGTTCCTGCCGCATGGCAGGAGCTGAAAAAAGGATTGCACGAGTTTGGTGCAAATTGTGGCCCTGAATTGGTGCGCAACCTGTGATGTTCAGTCTCGACCCTTGAATTGCACTGTTTTGGTGCTTTTTGGCATGTGCCGTGCCAACCCGTAGTCTGCGGCGCTCCTTCATAGTGCGGTAGTGCACTCGGCTGGCACGCAAACTGCTTTTATTTCGGCAAAATCTTTTTTCAACAAGCGCTTTACCCAGGAGAACCTGATGGCCAAGACCGTTGCAGACGTGATGAAGATGGTGAAGGAAAACGAGGTCAAGTTCATTGACTTCCGTTTCACCGATACCCGTGGCAAACAACAGCACACCACGGTGCCCGTCTCTCACTTCGACGAAGACAAGTTCATTTCGGGCCACGCCTTTGACGGTTCGTCGATTGCCGGCTGGAAGGGCATTGAAGCCTCCGACATGCAGCTGATCCCCGATCCCAGCACGGCCAACATCGATCCTTTCTTCGAAGAAACGACGCTGATCCTGACCTGCGACGTGATCGAGCCCACCGACGGCAAGGCCTACGACCGCGATCCCCGCTCCATCGCCAAGCGCGCTGAAGCCTATCTGAAGGCCTCCGGTCTGGGCGATACCGCCTACTTCGGTCCCGAGCCAGAATTTTTCATCTTCGACGGCGTGCGCTGGAGCACCGAGCCCAACAACACGTTCTACGAAATCGAAGAGTACGAAGCCCCCTGGAACACGGGCGCCAAGCTCGAAGGCGGCAACCGTGGTCACCGTCCCACCGTCAAGGGCGGCTACTTCCCCGTGCCTCCTGTTGACAGCACGCAAGACATGCGCGCCGAGATGTCCCTGATTCTCGAATCCCTGGGCATTCCGGTCGAAGTGTTCCACCACGAAGTGGCGGGCGCTGGCCAAAACGAAATCGGCACCAAGTTCAGCACGCTGGTTGAGCGCGCCGACTGGACCATCCTGCAAAAGTACGTGATCCACAACGTGGCCAACGCCTATGGCAAGACCGCCACGTTCATGCCCAAGCCCTACCACGGCGACAACGGCTCTGGCATGCACGTGCACCAGTCCGTCTGGAAGGACGGCAAGAACCTGTTCGCCGGCGACGGCTATGCCGGTCTGTCGGACTTCGCGCTGTACTACATCGGCGGCATCATCAAGCACGCCCGTGCCCTGAATGCCATCACCAACCCCGGCACCAACAGCTACAAGCGCCTGGTGCCCCACTTCGAAGCCCCGGTGAAGCTGGCCTACTCGGCCAAGAACCGTTCGGCCTCGATCCGCATTCCTTATGTGGCCAACCCCAAGGGCCGTCGCGTGGAAGCCCGCTTCCCCGATCCACTGATGAACCCCTACCTGGGCTTTGCGGCCCTGCTGATGGCCGGTCTGGACGGCGTGGAAAACAAGATCCATCCCGGCGAAGCTGCCACGAAGGACCTGTACCACCTGCCTCCAGAAGAAGACAAGCTGGTGCCCACCGTGTGCCACAGCCTGGACCAGGCCCTGGAGCACCTGGACAAGGACCGCGCGTTCCTGACCAAGGGTGGCGTGTTCACCGACAGCATGATCGACGCCTACATCGATCTGAAGATGAACGAAGTGACCCGCTTCCGCATGGCTGTGCACCCTGTCGAGTACGACATGTACTACTCGCTGTAATTGTCTGCCTGCAGACCATTGCTTGGAAAAAGGCGGCGCAAGCCGCCTTTTTTCATGGGGCTGAAAACATTTCCATGGCCTGCGGTGGAACCAAGGTAGTGGGTGTTGCATCCTTGGATAAACCCCTGCCCAGGTCTGCCCTTGCTTGATTGGCGATGTGTGGCGATTGGTGGATACTCCCTTCTTTCCTGCATGTCCGTGCGAGGAACCTGAATGAAAAAAACGATCTTCACCCTGCTCCTCATTGCCTCCGCGCCTTTTGCTGCTTGGGCACAAGACCGCATCTACCGCTGCGGCAACGAATACACCAACAATGCCACCCAGGCCAAAGAGCGCGGCTGCAGGCTGGTGGAAGGGGGCAATGTCACCGTGGTGCAGGGCACTCGGCCAGCATCGGGTGCCGCGCCTGCTCCCTCGTCTTCGTCGGGCGGTGGTGCGGCTACGTCGCCTTCCTCTGCCCCCAAGGTCAGTAACAACGACCAGAAGGCCCGTGACTCCGATGCGCGCGCCATCCTGGAGTCTGAGCTGCGCAAGGCCGAAACGCGCCATGCCGACCTTGTCAAGGAATACAACAACGGCGCCCCCGAACGCAATGCGCTCGACCTGCGCAACCCCCAGCGCTATGTAGAGCGCACGGCCGAACTCAAGGCCAGCGTGGCCCGTAGCGAAAGTGACATCGCCGGCATTAAACGCGAGATCGCCCGCCTGCCAGCGCCCGCGAACTAACCAACAACCACCCTGCGTGTGAGTGTCCCTTCATCCCCTGAACTGCCCGGCTCCGACACCGGGCGTTTTCATTCGCTGGACCTGATGTCCACCCTGGTGGCTGTGCTGCGCGCCGATGGCGCCGTGCAGTTTGCCAACGCTGCCTTGGAGAACACGCTGGGCCTGTCGCGCCGCACCCTGGAGGGTGCGGACTTCTCCACCTTCTTCACCGACCCCGCCTTGATGCAGACCGCCCTGGCAGGCGCCAGGGGCAAGGACTTTGCCGCGCTGCGCTACGAGGCCAGCCTCAAGCGCTTGCACCAGGAGCCGGTGCCCGTGCATGTCAATGTGGCCGATGCCGAGCAGGTGGGCGAGATCCTGGTGGAGCTGTGGCCGCTGGAGCAGCAGGCCCGCCAGGACCGTGAAGAGCGCCTGCGCGACCAGGCCCAGGCCAACAAGGAACTCATCCGCAACCTGGCCCACGAGATCAAAAACCCGCTGGGCGGCATCCGGGGGGCGGCGCAGCTGCTGGAGATGGAGCTGGACAGCCGCGAGCTGACCGAATACACCCAGGTCATCATCCACGAGGCCGACCGCCTGCAGAGCCTGGTGGACCGGCTGCTCGCGCCCCACCGCCACCCGCATCTGGTGGGCGATGTGAACATCCACGAGGTGTGCGAGCGCGTGCGTTCGCTGGTGCTGGTCGAGTATCCGCAGGGCCTCAAGGTCCAGCGCGACTACGACACCTCCATCCCTGAGTTCCGGGGTGACCGCGCCCAGCTCATCCAGGCGCTGCTGAACATCGTGCAAAACGGCGCTCAGGCGCTGACCGATCGCATTGCGGCGGGCGACGCTGTGATCACACTGCGCACCCGCGTGGCTCGCCAGGTCACGTTCGGCCGCCAGCGTTACCGGCTGGCACTGGAATTGCATGTCATCGACAACGGACCGGGCGTACCCGACGCCATCAAGGAACGGATTTTTTATCCACTGGTGTCGGGGCGGGACGGCGGATCAGGACTGGGGTTGACGTTGGCGCAAACCTTCGTACAGCGCCACCACGGGTTGATCGAATGCGACAGCGTACCGGGTCGCACCGACTTCCGCATCTTGATTCCCTTGCCTTGACAGCGCACGACGGTCCCTGACACGCAACCACAGGGAAGGTTAGAAAAACATATGAAGCCGATCTGGATAGTAGATGACGACCCCTCGATCCGCTTCGTCCTGGAGAAGGCGCTGGCCCGCGAGAACCTGCCCACGCGCAGCTTCACGCACCCCCGCGAAGTGCTGGACGCACTGGCCGATGTCACTGCAGGCGACCCTGCCCGCCAGGGCCCCCAGGTCCTGGTGAGCGACATCCGCATGCCCGGAGGCTCGGGCCTGCAACTGCTGGAGAAGGTGCGCGAGCTGCAGCCTGGCCTGCCCGTCATCATCATGACGGCGTACTCCGACCTCGACAGCGCTGTGTCGGCTTTTCAGCGCGGCGCGTTTGAATACCTGCCCAAGCCTTTCGACCTGCCCAAAGCGGTGGAGCTGATCCGCCGCGCGGTGGAAGAAAGCCAGCGCGAAGAAGTCACCGAAGAACGCCAGACCGCCACCCCCGAAATGCTGGGCCAGGCGCCCGCCATGCAGGACGTGTTCCGCGCCATCGGGCGACTGAGCCAGAGCCAGGTCACGGTGCTCATTACTGGCGAATCGGGCTCGGGCAAGGAGCTGGTGGCGCGCGCGCTGCACAAGCACTCGCCCGTGGCGGATGGCCCCTTTGTGGCCATCAACACGGCCGCCATCCCCAAAGATCTGCTGGAGAGCGAACTCTTCGGCCACGAGCGCGGTGCCTTCACCGGCGCGCAGACGCAGCGGCGAGGCCGCTTCGAGCAGGCTGAGGGCGGCACGCTGTTCCTCGATGAAATCGGTGACATGCCGTTTGATTTGCAGACGCGCCTGCTGCGCGTGTTGTCCGACGGCCAGTTCTACCGTGTGGGTGGCCACGCCGCCGTCAAAGCGCATGTGCGCGTGATTGCCGCCACCCACCAGAACCTGGAGCAGCGCGTCAAGGAAGGTGGCTTCCGCGAGGACTTGTTCCACCGCCTCAACGTGATCCGCCTGCGCCTGCCTGCGCTGCGCGAGCGGCATGAAGACGTGCCCATGCTCACCCGCCACTTCCTGCAGCAAAGCGCTCGTCAGTTGGGCGTGGAGCCCAAGCGCATCGCCGACTCGGCGCTGGCGCGGCTGGAGCAGTTTGCCTTCCCCGGCAACGTGCGCCAGCTGGAGAACATCTGCCACTGGCTCACCGTGATGGCGCCCGCGCAGGTGATCTCGCTGCAAGACCTGCCCCCTGAAGTGCTGGAGGCCCCGGTTTACCAGCCTCCCGTGCGCCCCACGCCGGGTGCTGACGCTACGGCCACCGTCACCTCTTTGCCTGTGGCATCGCCGGCTGCTGTGGCCCCCGCGGCGCAGGCGTCCGCCCCCCCCCCACCATCGTCCGACATGGTGGGTGGGCTGCATTCAGCGGTGCCCGTGCCTGCGTCCATTCCTGCCGCCGCGCCGTCGTGGTCGTCGGCCGATGCGGCGGCGGTAGTTGCCCCTGCTGCGGCAGCCCACAGCTGGGAGCAGGCGCTGGAAACCGAGGCGCAAAAACTGCTGGCGGGCGGCCAGCCCGAGGTGTGGGATACGCTCACGCGGCGCTTTGAGTCACGCCTGATCCGCAC
>NZ_QAIH01000220.1:10850-14084 GCF_003060895.1 Acidovorax sp. HMWF029
TGATCCGCACGGCCCTGGTGGCGACGCATGGGCGCCGCATGGAGGCCGCACAGCGCCTGGGCATTGGTCGCAACACCATAACGCGCAAGATCCAGGAGCTGGGGCTGGACGCACCCGACGAGGCCTGAGCGCAGCCAGCCAGACAGGCTGTCAGACTGACGGATTGGCAGGCGGATGGTAAAGAGCCCCTGGCAGCGGCAAGCTGCCAGGGGCTCTGTGGCTTTGATGACTCAAAAAATTACATAAAAAAGGTCGTCTGCGCGCGACCCTATTGCCTTTGTTGCTATTGAATCAGGAGCAAATCAACCCAGGGTCACCACCACCGGCGTGTGGTCGCTGGGCTGCGGGTTCTTGCGCGGAGCGCGGTCCACCACACAGGCGCTCACGGTGGGCTTGAGGGCATCGCTGACCAGGATGTGGTCGATGCGCAGGCCCCGGTTTTTCTGGAAGCCCAGCATGCGGTAGTCCCACCACGAGAAGCTCTTTTCGGGTTGCTCGAACATGCGGAACGCATCTGTCAGCCCCAGCGTCAGCAGCGCCTGGAAGTGGTTGCGCTCTTCGGTGGTGTGGTGGATGGTTTCGCGCAGGCCTTCGGGGTCGTACGAGTCGCGGTCTTCGGGTGCCACGTTGAAGTCGCCCACCAGCACCAGGCGGGGATGGGCGGCCAGTTCGGCGCGCACCATGTCCTGCAGCGCCTGCAGCCAGCGCATCTTGTAGGCAAACTTTTCCGACCCCGGCTCCTGGCCGTTGACGAAGTAGCCGTTGATCAGGCGCAGGGGGCCTGTTGGCGTGTCCAGCGTGGCCGCGATGACGCGGGCCTGCTCGTCGCCAAAGCCCGGGATGTTGCGCACCACGTCGCGCAGCGGGTGGCGGCTCAGGATGGCTACGCCGTTGTAGGTCTTCTGGCCAAAGGCGGCGGCTTCGTAGCCCGCCTCTTTCAGTGCGTCGTGCGGAAACTTGTCGTCGGTGAGCTTGAGCTCCTGAAGGCACAGCGCATCGACCGGGTTGGCGGCCAGCCAGGCCAGCACCTGGGGCAGGCGCACCGACAGGGAGTTCACGTTCCAGGTGGCTATTTGCATAGGTTTTTTTGCCCTTTGCGCCCGTCCATCAAGCGCTAGTAGCTATCAATAAGTGAGTAAGGAGGCGTGGTGCTCAGGCCGCACGCACGTAGGTCACGAAGCTGAACGGCAGGCCGTTGCTGCCCACATGGCGGCTGCGTGCCGATTCTGTCCACTCCGGGCCCAGCGTGGGGGCGTAGGCGTCGCCGTCGAAGGTCTGGTCGATCTCGGTCACCTCCAGGCGGTCGGCCAGGGGCAGGGCTTCGGCGTAGATCTGCGCGCCGCCAATCACCCACACCGTCTGGCTTGCGTCGCACAGCGCCAAGGCCTCGGCCAAGCTGCCCGCGCGGTGCGCGCCGTCGGCCTGCCAACCCGCCTGGCGTGTCACCACGATGTTGGTGCGGCCGGGCAGGGGGCGAAAACGCGGGGGCAGCGAGTCCCAGGTCTTGCGGCCCATGACCACTGGGCAGCCCTGGGTGAGCTGCTTGAAATGCGCCATGTCTTCGGCCAGGTGCCAGGGGAGCTTGTTGTCCCGGCCGATGACGCCATTGGCGGCGCGGGCGTAGATGAGGTGCAGTGGCATGGGGCTCGGTGCTTTGCAGGGGTTGATCCGGTCAGATGTGCAGGGCGGCAAGTGCGCCCACACCCAGGCCCACGGCGGCCACGCCGTACATGCCGTATTCGAGCCATTTTTTCTTGGTCAGCAGCGCAATGGCGGCCAGCGCAATGGCCACCTGCAGTGCAGTGGTGGCCTGGGCCCAGCGGTGGTGCTGGTGCATCTGGGCTTCGCTTTTCTGGTCGAAGGCGTGGGCGTCAGCCTCCAGTTTTTCGGCCACGGCCTTGATCTCGTTCTTTTCTTTCTCGTAGCGGTCGATCTTGCCCTGGTACTTGGCCTTTTCGGTCTCGGCCGGGGTCAGGTCACGCGCCAGCTCAGCCAGGCTTTGCTTGGTGCTTTTTGACTGGAAGTAATTCCACTGGTTGGAGGCCTCGGTCTTCTTGATGGCCGCATCGTTCTTGAGCAGCCCGGCATTGGCCTGCGTGGCCCCGCCCATATAGGCAAAGATAGCGCCCACCGTGGCCACGATGGCGGTGAACATGGCGATCTTGTTCATTGAGGAGTTGCTGTCGGCGCCGTGCGCTGCAGCGTGGTCGCCGTGGCCATGGGTTGCATGCTCGACTGCGTGGTCGTGGGGGCCGTGTACGTGAAATCCGCCGGAAGACATGGGTAGATGTTGAGTTGCTTGTTGTGGATGAGTGAACGCCAGGCAAGCGCTGCCGCGTTTGCCGGTGGGAACAGGTGCGAGGGGCGGCTGCCGGTTGCGGCTACACCGCCACGGGCGCCTTGATGGCCGGGTGGCACTGGTAGTCCACCACTTCGAAGTCTTCGTACTCGTAGTCGAAGATGCTGCCCGGCTTGCGTTTGATGTTCAGCACAGGGTAGGGGTAGGGCGTGCGCGCCAATTGCGTCTGCACCTGCTCGTGGTGGTTGCTGTAGATATGGCAGTCGCCGCCCGTCCAGATGAAGTCGCCCACCTCCAGGTCGCACTGCTGCGCCACCATGTGCGTGAGCAGCGCATAGCTGGCGATGTTGAAGGGCACACCCAGAAAGATGTCGGCGCTGCGCTGGTAAAGCTGGCAAGAAAGCGTGCCTCGGCCACCGGGCTCCTGCGCCGGGGCGACGTAAAACTGGAAGAACGCGTGGCAGGGCATCAGCGCCATTTTGGAGAGCTCGGCCACGTTCCAGGCGCTCACGATGATGCGGCGCGAGTCGGGGTTGGTCTTGAGTGTCTGGATGACATCGCTGATCTGGTCGATGTGCCCACCGTCGGGCGTGGGCCAGCTGCGCCACTGCACGCCGTACACGGGGCCCAGGTCGCCGTCCTCGCGCGCCCATTCATCCCAGATGGTCACGCCGCGCTCCTTCAGCCAGTTGTTGTTGCTGGAGCCGGTCAGAAACCACAGCAGTTCCTGAATGATGGATTTGAGATGCACCTTCTTGGTGGTGACCAGAGGAAAGCCTTCCTTGAGATCGAACCGCATCTGGTGGCCGAACACGCTGGTCGTGCCCGTGCCCGTGCGATCCGACTTGTGCACGCCCTGTGTGAACACGTGGCGCATGAAGTCTTCGTACTGGGAGCGCACGGGGCGGGAAGTTGCGGCGGCAAGGGGTTGGTTC
>NZ_QAIH01000221.1 GCF_003060895.1 Acidovorax sp. HMWF029
GGTGTCGGCCGTGGATGTGTCGGGGGTCATGGGCGGTCTCCTTGTAAAGGTGGTGTGGGGGCGCGGCGCACCCGGGGCCAGGGTGCACGCGGCGGGGTGCCGTTGGCCGCAGGGCGCTGGCGTGTTTCCTGCTCCACCTGGCGGGCGCGCAGCCACTGCACGTGGTCCAGCGCCTGCTGGTGTTGGGCCTGCAGCGCCGCGATCTGTGCCTGGATATCGTCAGCGCGTGCCTGCACCACATCAGCCAGGCCACCGGGGCCGATGCGGCCACGCCGCCAGGCGAGCAGATGGCTGCGGATCTGCGGCACGCCGAACCCGAGTGCGCGCGACATGGCAATGAACACCACCTCGCGCCGCGCCGAGGGGGCATAGTGGCGGTAGCCATTGGGCAGGCGATCAGGCTGTAGTAGCCCGGCGCGTTCGTAGTGGCGCAGCGCATGCACGGTGACGCCGGTGAGGCGGGCGAGTTCGGATATCTGCATGGGTGGCAGACTAGCAAGCTTCGCGCTGCGCGAAGCTTGCGCAGGTGACAGGGGGTGTCACGCTGTGTGGTCTTGCAAGCCCTGCAAGCGCATGCAACGACCGAACCGTTTGGTTACTGTTCTTGCGTAACAGGGGCATCTTTCGCCGGATGCGAAACCTAGCATGGCCTCTTTTCAAGGAGATCTGATGGCCGTGCAAAACCCTTTCTTTGGCAAGCGTGAACCCGAGTCGTTCCAACCCCGCAGCAGCACCACTTCAGGCTCCGTGTTGGGCGGTAGCGGGGTGGGCAGTGCATCGTCGGCGCAGCCGACCGCACCGGTTGCCCCCAAGCCCAGCAGCGCCAGCGACAGCTCGGGCAGCAAGCTCACGGTGGGCCCCAATATCAAGCTCAAGGGTGTGGAGATTACCGACTGCGACACCCTCGTGGTCGAAGGCACGGTGGAAGCCACCATGGATTCGCGCGTGATCCAGATCTCGGAGAACGGGGCCTTCAAGGGCTCGGCCGAGATCGATATTGCCGAGATCCACGGCGAGTTCAACGGCACACTCACCGTGCGCCAAAAGCTCGTGATCTACAGCACCGGCAAGGTCAACGGCAAGATCCGCTACGGCAAGCTGGTGGTGGAAGAGGGCGGCCAGCTGGCGGGCGAGATCGAGGCGGGGTTCTCTGCCTCGTCGTCATCGTCTTCCTCCAGCAGCAGTCACCTGCAGCGCGGGGCCGCGCCTTTGCGCACCGACCCGGTCGCTGCACTGGCTGCTTGAAGAACGCTGCGGCCGCGCAGCATTCACGCACCCGCGCCGCGATCAGGCCGGTGCGTCGTGCTTGGGTACCGGGCGCGGGCGGCCCTGGTGGTCAATCGCCACATAGGTCAGGCGCGCTTCGGTCACCTTCACATACTGCCCCTGGGCAGAAAAACGCTCGGCATACACCTCCACCTCCACGGTGACCGAGGTGTTGCCCACCCGCGTGATGGCCGAGAAGAACGACAGGATGTCGCCCACGCGCACGGGCTGCTTGAAGATGAATTCATTGACCGCGACCGTGGCCATGCGGCCCTGGATGTAGCGCGCGGGCAGCACGGAGCCCGCGAGGTCCACCTGCGCCATCACCCATCCGCCAAAGATGTCGCCGTTGCCGTTGGTGTCGGCGGGCATGGGGATGACCTTGAGCACCAGTTCCTTGTCGGTGGGCAATGCGGCGGGTGGTGGGCTGAAAACGGCAGACATGGGCACAATCTCGGTTGGGGCTGAGCCAATCCTTGGAGGAACCAGGGGTTTCGCAAGGCGGCTCGCCCATATAAAACCACTTTGGCATCAGCCGGGTCGGTAAAAACAACAACCGGAATTGTCCCCCATGCGCCACCACGG
>NZ_QAIH01000222.1 GCF_003060895.1 Acidovorax sp. HMWF029
CCCCGCAATGCCCCAGCGCCGCCGCCCCACCACCCTGCACCCCGTGGCCTTGGCTGCCATGCTGGCGTTGTCGGGCGCAGGCTCCATCGCCCATGCACAAACCACGGCCCCGGCTCCTGCCGAAGCCGCGCCCAGCTTGCCATCCGTCACCGTCTCTGCCAGCGGCCTGCAGTTGGGCACCAGCGACATGACCACGCCAGCCACTGTCCTGGAGGGTGACGAACTCGTGCGCCGCCGCGAGGCCACGCTGGGCGAAACGCTCAACAGTGAACCCGGCATCACCAGCAGCCACTTCGGCGCCGGCGCAAGTCGCCCCATCATTCGCGGCATGGACGGCCCGCGCGTCAAGGTGCTGAGCGACGGCGCCGAGCTGCACGACGCCTCCACCATCAGCCCCGACCATGCCGTGGTGTCCGAGCCCATGCTCGCCACCCAGATCGAGGTGCTGCGCGGCCCCTCTGCACTCATCTACGGCAATGGCGCTGTCGGCGGCGTGGTCAACGTGCTGGATGGCAAAGTGCCCACCGCCGTACCAGCCAAGGGGCTGGAGGGCAGTGCCGAGCTGCGCGCCAATACGGGCGCGCGCGAAGGTGCCGGGGCCTTCTCGCTCACCGGCGGCACGGGCAACCTGGCCGTGCATGTCGAAGGCGTGGCGCGCGACGCAGGCGACTACCGCGTGGGCAAAGGCTGGGCGCCAGACAACGAAGCCACCCGCAAGGTGCAGGGCAGCTTCAACCGCACCAATACCGGCAGCGTGGGCCTGTCGTGGGTGGGCGACCGGGGCTACCTGGGCGCGGCCTACACACGCCAAGCCGCCAAATATGGCCTGCCGGGCCACAACCACAGTTTTGAGGGTTGCCACACCCATGGCAACCACCTGCACTGCGGTGCCCACGAAGGCGAGGGGGAAGACGGCCATGACCATGACCATGGTGCCGGACATGGCGATGTCCCGGTGGTGGACCTGCGCAGCGAACGTTTCGACATCCGGGGGGAGTTGCGCAACCCGTTTGCCGGCTTCTCGGCCCTGCGCCTGCGCGCAGGCGTGACCGACTACGTGCACGACGAAGTCGAAGGCGGCGCCGTCAGCACCACCTTCAAGAACAAGGCCTATGACACCCGCATCGAACTGCAGCATGAGCCCGTTGCAGGGTTCAAGGGCGTGATCGGCCTGCAGACCTCGCAGCGCAAGTTCAGCGCGGAGGGCGAAGAGGCCTACGTGCAACCCACGGTGACCCGCCGCACCGGCCTGTTTGTGCTGGAGGAATACCGCCTGGGCGACTGGCGCTTTGAAGCCGCCCTGCGCCACGACCGCCAGACCGCCCGCGCCGAAACCAGCGGCATCGAACGCAGCCACAACGGGACGTCGGCATCGCTGGGCGCGGTCTGGAAGTTCACGCCTGGCTACCAGGTCGGCGCCTCGTTCACCCGCGCCAGCCGCGCCCCATCGGCCGAAGAGCTGTATGCACGTGGCCTGCACATGGCCACCAGCACGTATGAGCGCGGCGACGCCAGCCTGCGCTCCGAAACCTCGCAGAACTTCGACCTCAGCCTGAAGAAAACCGCTGGCGACACCACCTTTGGCGTGAGCGTGTTCCGCAACAGCATCAACAACTACATCTACGGCCGCACGCTCGATGCACTCGATGGCCTGCAACTGCTGCAATACAGCCAGGCCGACGCCACCTTCACCGGCATCGAAGGCCAGGTGCGCCAACGCATCACACGCAACCTGGGAGTCACCCTGTTTGGCGACACCGTGCGCGCCAAGGTCGACGGCGCAGGCAACCTGCCACGCATTCCGGCCAGCCGCCTTGGCGTGCGGCTGGATGGGAACTGGAACGCCTGGGAAGGCCAGGTGGAGTGGGTGCAGGTGGCCCGCCAGAACCGCATCGCCGCGTTTGAAACCGCAACCCCCGGCTACGGCATGCTGAACGTGGGCCTGGCCTACAACGGCCAGTTCAGCAGCGGCACGCCCTGGCAGGTGTACCTGAAGGGCACCAACCTGACGGACCGCCTGGCGTATGCGCACACCTCCTTCATCAAGAACGCGGCACCGCTGATGGGGCGCAACCTGACGGTGGGGGTGAAGGTGGCGTTTTAAGGGAGCTGACGGGGGGGGTAAGCAGGACATCCGATGGGAGACAATCGGCGCCCACAGTTGCTGCCCTGGTGCACCTATCTCCCCGTGAACTCCCCCGTCTTCACCTCGCTGATCCCCGTCATCCTGTTCATTGCCATCGGCTTTTATGTGGGGCGGCGCGGCTGGATCAGTGCGGCATCGGTGAAAGATCTGGCCAACCTGGTGTTCATGGTGCTCACGCCCGCACTGCTGTTTCGCACCATGAGCACGGTGCACATCCAGGACCTGAACTTTGGCCCCGTGGGCATCTACTTTGTGGCGTTTGGCATCGTGTATGCGGCCACGCTGGCGCTGCAGGGCTTCAACACGCTGGGGGCGGCGCGGGCGCTGGCCAACACCTTCAGCAACACGCTCATGATCGGCGTGCCCCTGGTAGGCCTGGTGTTTGGCGATGCGGGGCTGGTCACGCTGTTCACGTTGATCTCGGTGCACTCGCTCATCCTGCTCACCGCGGCCACCGTGGTGTTCGAACTGGCCGCCGCGCGCGAACACGCAGGGCAGGCGGGTGGCACGCAGCAGCCCATATGGCGCACCGTGCTGCAGGCCATGCGCAACGGCATCGTTCACCCCGTGCCGCTGCCCATCATTGCGGGCCTGCTGTTTGCGCAGACCGGACTGGTGGTGCCGCAGGTGGTGGACAAACCCTTGCTGCTGCTGGGCCAGGCACTGGGGCCGATCGCGCTGCTGCTGGTGGGGGTCACGCTGGCGTTCACCAAAGTGGGCCGCCAGTTCAAGGCGGCGCTGCGCATTGCTCTCGTCAAATGTGTGGTGCACCCCGCCGTGCTGGCCACCCTGGGCTGGGCGCTGGGCCTGTCGGGCCTGCCGCTGGCGGTGATGATCGTGGCGGCATCATTGCCCGTTGGGGCCAACGTGTTTCTGTTTTCGCAGCGCTACCGCGTGGCAGAAGAAGAGGTGACGGCCAGCGTGGCGGTGTCGACCGCGCTGGCGCTGGTGACCATGCCGGTGGTGATAGTGGTGGTGACGCGGTGGGTGGTGTAAGCGCCTGTTGCCGATCACTCAGGGGGAATCAACAGACTTTGTTGATCCGGCACAACCCTACTTGAACCGTTCACGCTGAGCGAGTCGAAGCGGCGCGCAAGGTTTCGACAAGCTCAACCCGAACGGATATTTCAAGTTCAAAGAGGCCTGCGCAACAACGGGGGCGCTCACCGCTGCGACACGAACCTGTCGACCACCCATCCCACGCCCAAGGCTGCGACCAAAGCCATAGCGCTGCTGATAACCAGGGCAATCGGCCAGAAAGGGTCTACATAGCCCAGGTACAACCAGTTGCCGCCCTGAAAGAGCAGGGGAGGCATCAGGCTTGCCACGCCCAGGGCCGCGGGCTTCTTGAGGTACACAAACGCGGGGACGCCCACCAGCAATACCATCAAGAACAGCAGCAAGAGACTGGCTATCACGATCAGTCAGGGGGTCAGGGTGCCAAGCGTTCGCGAACCCACTCGCCCTCATCCAGCCGATAGCGCAACCGGTCATGCAAGCGGCTTTTGCGCCCCTGCCAGAACTCCCACTGGTCAGGCTTCAGGCGATACCCACCCCAGTGCGGCGGGCGGGGCGGTTTCAGCAAAAACTGCGCGCCGTACTTGGCTGCATTGGCCACCAGCACACCCCTGCCGCTGATGACCTGGCTTTGCGGGCTGGCCCAGGCGCCGATGCGCGAATCCAGCGGGCGGCTGTGAAAGTACTCGTCGCTCTCCTCGTCGCTCACCTTCTCCACCACGCCTTCGATGCGCACCACACGCTCCAGCTCCACCCAGTGAAACTGCAGCGCCGCAAACGGGTTGCCCGCAATCTGGCGGCCCTTGCGGCTGTCGTAGTTGGTGAACCAGACGATGCCTCGCTCGTCGTAGCCCTTGATGAGCACGATGCGCGTACTGGGCCGCAGGTCGCTGCCCACAGTGGCCAGGGTCATGGCATTGGGTTCGGGCACTTCGGCGCTGATGGCTTCTTTGAGCCACTGGTCAAACTGCTGAAGGGGGGCGGCATGCGAGGCGTCTTCGTTGAGTTCGGCGCGCTCATAGCTTTTGCGAAGGTCGGCGATGGAAGAGTTCATGCGCCGATTGTGCATGGCAGCCCGGGGCAGGCCCAGCGCCGCATTAGACAAATTGCACCAGGGCCAGGGGCTGACCACTGCGTGGAACCACGTCATCGCCGGCCAAGCCATCGTCAAACGCTCATGGTGGGTTCTTGTTGGCGCGTTGTTGTGGCCTGAGACGATCCAGGGATACTCTGCACGAATCATACGGATTTCACAGGGAAAATTGCCGTTTCCGCGCTTCAGAAAAGCCCTGATAGCTATAAATTTGATAGTATTTCTGCCCCGTGCCAGCGGCACGCTCACCCTTGCCGGCTGGCATTGCCGGGTTATTTCGATGTCGCCAAAGCTTGGTTTTTTTGGCACGTGTGGCAGGCCAGTGCCGCTGGCTGACGCTTGTGCGGTCTATTCAGAGAACTGGCGAGAGGTTTAAGGAGTGAATGCCCAGGGTGCTCGCCGGTCCATGAGGTGCTCTGGCCCCAGCTCTGCGCAGGTGGTGGCACCCAGCATGGCCAGGTTGCGGTCCACCTCGGCGCGCAGCAGGTCGATGGCGGCGGCAACGCCTGCCTCGCCGTCCACCGCGGCGGCGTAGTTGAAGGGGCGTCCCACCCACACCGCCTGCGCGCCCAGTGCCAGGGCCTTGATGACGTCGGTGCCCCGGCGGATGCCGCCATCCAGCATCACCACCATGCGGTCACCCGCTTGGTCGGCAATGGCGGGCAGCACGCGCAGCGGTGCCACGGCGCCGTCGAGCTGGCGGCCCCCATGGTTGCTGATGATGATGCCGTCCACCCCGTGCTGGCGGGCCAGTGCGGCGTCGTGCACGCTCAAGATGCCTTTGACCACCAGCGGCCCCTGCCACTGGCGCCGGATGCGGGCGATGTGGCTCCAGTCAAAGTGGTCGCGCGCCGCGAAGTCGCGCTGCACGCGCGAGGACAGGATGGGTGCGCCGCGTTCGGCGAACGAGTTTTCGAAATGCGGCATGCCATGGCGCGCCAGGGTGCGCAGCAGCGTGCCCGCCAGCCAGCGGGGGCGCACCAGGCCGTCCCACGCCAGGCGCAGGCTGGGACGCAGGGGGGTGGAAAAGCCCGCACGGATGTTGTTCTCGCGGTTGCCCGCCACGGGGATGTCCACCGTCACCACCAGGGTCTGCACGCCGGCTGCGGCCACGCGCTGCAGCAGGGCGTCGATGCGCTCGGGCGTGCCTGGCAGGTAGGCCTGGAACCAGGTGCCCGGGGCGGCGGCTACCACTTCCTCTAGCCGGATGAGTGAGCTGCCGCTTTGCACGGCAGGGATGCCCGCTGCGGCCGCCGCGCGCGCCAGCACGATGTCGCCCCGGTAGGCCGACAGTGCGGCAATGCCCATGGGCGCCACGCCGAAGGGGCTGGCATAGCGCGTGCCAAACAAGGTCACGCCCTGGTCGCGCTGGGCCACATTGCGCAGCACGCGGGGGACGAGGGCCAGCTCGGCAAAAGCCTGGCGGTTGTCATCCAGGGCCTGGTTGTCCTCTGCAGCGCCAGCCACATAGCCAAAGATCGGGCGTGGCAGCACGCGGCGGGCGGCGGCTTCAAAGTCGCCCAGCGACAGCAGCTGGGCCGTGCGGCCACTGCGGCGCGTGCCATTGAAGGCCCCCCAGGCGTTGAGTGGGGTGGGCTGGGGC
>NZ_QAIH01000223.1:0-2736 GCF_003060895.1 Acidovorax sp. HMWF029
GTCCACCGCCCAGGCCAGGCCCATCACCACCAGGGGGCCGATGGCGCCGACCACGGCGGCCAGCCCTCCCGGCAAGCGGTAGGCCGCCACAAACAGCAGCGCCTGGAAGACGCCGATGTTGAGCGCAGCCAGCAGCGCCATGCGCCCCCAGCCCCCGGGCACCGGCCAGCGCCGCGCCCACAGCACCAGAAGCAGCCCGGCGGGCAGCGCTCGCAGCAGTGCAGCGGTGAACGGCCGCCCGGGCGGCAACAGCTCGGTGGTGACGATGTAAGTGGAGCCCCAGATGGCAGGCGCCAGCGCGGTGATGCACACATCCATCCAGCTGGGGGACGTTGAAGAGGTCGAGTTCGAAGCCATGATTTATCTTCAATTCAAGACAAATAACTGTAACATAAAATCTCGACATCAAGATAAAACATCTATGCCTGACCTTCGCCCCACAGACGCCGTGGATGCCATCCTGGCCCAATGGCACACCGAACGCCCCGACCTGGACGTGTCTCCCATGGGCCCGATTGGCCGGCTCAAACGCTGCGCCGCGCTGGTGGACCGACGGCTCGAAGCCGCCTTCGCGCCCTTCGGCCTCTCGTTCTGGGAGTTCGACATGCTCGCCACGCTGCGCCGCTCAGGCGCCCCCTATTGCCTGGCGCCCACCACGCTGTTCTCCACGCTCATGGTCACCTCGGGCACCATGACGCACCGCATGAACAAGCTCGAAGCCAGTGGCTGGATCACGCGCCAGCCCAACCCAGCCGATGCCCGCAGCCTGCTGGTGCAGCTCACCCCGGCGGGCCTGGCGCTGATCGACCGCGCCTTGGAGGCCCATGTGGCCAACGAACACGCCCTGCTGGCGCCGCTGCGCGCAGCCGACCTCGCCGCCCTGGACCGCAAACTGGCCCAGTTGCTCGCGGTACTGGAGTCACCCGAAGGTCAGTGAGCGCCGGAATGCGGCCCTGCGCTGCGTACTGCGCAGTAACATGGCGGGATGCCTCACAACCACCTCACCATCCTCACCGGCGCCTCGCGTGGCATGGGCCTGGCCATGGCCCAGCAGCTGCTCAAGAGCGGCAACACCCTGATCTGCATTGCGCGCAGCACCAACCCTGACCTGACCGCCGAGGCCAAGGCAGCAGGTGCCACGCTCGAGCAGTGGCAGCAAGACCTGTCGCAAGGCGAGCAGGTCGCCCTCCAGCTGCAGACCTGGCTGCAAGCACAGGGCCCGCAGGCGTTTGCCAGCGCCACCCTCATCAACAACGCGGGCGTGATCCCGCGCATTGCGCCGCTGTCTGCCAGCGCTAACCCGCATGATCTGGCCGACCTGGCCCACGCGCTGCGTGTGGGGCTGGAGGCGCCCATGCAGCTCACCGCTGCCTTCCTGGGCGCAACGGACGGCTGGACGGTGCCGCGCAAGGTGCTCAACATCTCCTCGGGCCTGGGCCGCCGGGCCATGGCATCACAAGCCGCCTACTGCGCGGCCAAGGCGGGCATGGACCATTTCACGCGCTGCGTGGCGCTGGACGAAGCCATCAAGCCCCATGGCGCCAAGGTATGCTCGCTGGCGCCCGGTGTGATCGACACCGACATGCAGGTCCAGCTGCGCAGCGCCGACCCGGCCGCCTTCCCGGACCGCCAGAATTTCGCCAACCTCAAGACGGGTGGCCAGCTCACATCGCCTGCCGACGCCGCCACCCGCGTGCTCGCCTGGCTGCAGCGCGCAGACTTCGGCACCAACCCGGTGGCCGACGTGCGTGAGGCGTGAGGCGTGAGCCAAATACTCATATTTTCATAGCTAAAAAACCATTATGGACGCGCGGAAGCGGCCATTTTTATTCATGTTTTTTCTACAAGGACCTCCCCATGACCCGTGAAGTCGTCGTCGTCAGCGCAGTGCGCACCGCCATTGGCACCTTTGGTGGCAGCCTCAAGGACATCGCTCCCACCGAGCTGGGCGCGCTGGTCGTCAAGGAATCGCTGGCGCGCGCCAGCGTGGAGGGCAAGGACGTGGGCCATGTGGTGTTCGGCCATGTGGTGAACACCGAGCCCAAGGACATGTACCTCTCGCGCGTGGCAGCCATCAACGGCGGCTGCGCCGAAGGCACGCCCGCATTCAACGTGAACCGCCTGTGTGGCTCGGGCCTGCAGGCCATCGTGTCGGCAGCCCAGGCCATCCAGCTGGGCGATGCCGACGTGACCATCGGCGCAGGCGCCGAGGTGATGAGCCGCGCACCGTTCGCCAGCCTGAACATGCGCTGGGGCGCCCGCATGGGTGACACCAAGATGGTGGACATGATGATCGGCGCACTGCACGACCCCTTCCACACCATCCACATGGGTGTGACGGCTGAAAACATCGCCGCCAAGTGGGGCATCACGCGCGAAGACCAGGACAAGCTGGCGGTGGAAAGCCACAACCGCGCCGAACGCGCCACGCAGGCAGGCCTGTTCAAGAACCAGATCGTTCCCGTCACCTTGAAGAGCAAAAAGGGCGATGTGCAATACGCCACCGACGAGCACTTCCGCCCCGGCGCCACGCTGGAAGACATGGCCAAGCTCAAGCCCGTGTTCGTGAAGGAAAACGGCACGGTGACGGCGGGCAATGCCTCGGGCATCAACGACGCCGCCGCTGCCGTGGTGCTGATGGACGCTGCTGCAGCCAAGGCACGCGGTGCCAAACCGCTGGCCCGCCTGGTCGCCTACGCCCACGCGGGTGTGGACCCCAAGTACATGGGCATCGGC
>NZ_QAIH01000223.1:2746-5849 GCF_003060895.1 Acidovorax sp. HMWF029
AGCCAACGAGGCTTTTGCCGCCCAGGCCTGCGCCGTGACCCGCGACCTGGGCCTGGACCCGGCCAAGGTCAACCCCAACGGCTCGGGCATCTCGCTGGGCCACCCCATCGGCGCCACCGGGGCGCTCATCACCGTCAAGGCAATCCACGAGCTGCAACGCATCCAGGGCCGCTACGCGCTGGTGACGATGTGCATTGGCGGCGGCCAGGGCATTGCTGCGATTTTCGAGCGCATGTAACCGCATGCACGCCCAGCGGGTGCGCAAGCTGCCATCGCCAGCGGCGATGCTGCCACCCGCTATTGGCAAGGCGGGTGCCGCAGTTGATCAGCGATCATTGGCGCCCGCTGACCCAGATCAGCCGGGTTCCCCCTTCCCCAAGGGGCGACCCGCACACCCCTGACCCGACGGAGACATTGCTCACCATGATTCGCACCCTGCTTACCTTCACCGCCCTCGCCTTCGCCGTGGGCGCCACGGCCCACGCCCAGGCGACCGCACCGGCTGCAGCCTACCCCAACAAACCCATTCGCCTGATCGTGCCCTTCCCACCCGGCGGCGGCACGGACATCCTCTCCCGCCTGGTGGCGACCAAACTCACCGAAAGCGCCAAGTGGACTGTGGTGGCCGACAACAAGGCCGGCGCAGGCGGCACCATCGGCATCGGCGAAGCCGTGAAGGCCGCACCCACGGGCTATGACATCGTGATGGGCCAGAAGGACAACCTGGTGATCGGCCCCTGGCTCTACAAGAACCTGTCCTGGGATCCGACCAAGGACCTCACGCCCGTGGCCCATGTGGCCTGGACGCCCGTGGTGATCGCCACCAGCGTCAACTCCAAGTACAAGACCCTGGCCGACGTGGTGGCTGCCGCCAAGGCCGCACCCGGCACCATCACCTATGGTTCGCCCGGCAACGGCACGTCCATCCACCTGGCGGGGCACCTGTTTGAGCAGGCCGCTGGCGCCAAGCTCAGCCACATCCCCTACAAGGGCTCCAACCCCGCGCTGATGGATGCGCTGGCGGGCAATGTGGACCTGCTGGTGTCGTCGCTGCCTTCGGCCATGGGCCAGATCAAGGCGGGCAAGCTGCGCCCGCTGGCCGTCACATCGGCCAAGCGCAGCTCATCACTGCCCGATGTGCCCACGGTGGCCGAATCCGGCTTCAAGGACTTTGACGTGAGCACCTGGTATGGCGTGTTTGCCCCCGCTGGCACGCCTGCCCCCGTGGTGGCCACGCTGAACGCAGAAATCAACAAGCTGCTGGCCACGGCCGACATGAAAGCCGCTATCCAGACCCAGGGCGCCGAGCCCGAAGCCATGTCTGCCGCCCAGCTGGGCGCCCTGCTGAAGAAGGAATACGGGCAGTGGAAGGGCATCGTGGAAGCCTCAGGCGCGAAGATCGAGTGACCCCCTGAGGCGCTTCGCGCCTTCCCCCTGAAGGGGGACGCACCCAGTGGCCTGGCAAAGCCAGTTCCACGGGTGCACTGGCCTGGAGGCGTGCCAGTTTTCATCGCTGCGGCGATGCCTGGCGCCATCAAGAACCGCAGCAAAAACGGCTCCCTTGGGAGCCGTTTTTCATGGACGTGCTGCTGTGCAGCGCTCAGTCGCGCACGACCAGCACGGGGATGTGCACCACGCCCAGCACGCGCTGGGTGACGCTGCCCAGCACCAGCTTCTCCAGGCCTTTGCGGCCGTGTGAGCCCATCACGATGAGGTCGGCGCCCGAGGCTTCGAGGGCACGCAGGATGCCGTCATGCACCGCATGCCCCTCCCCTACCAGGGCGTTGACCTCCACGCCCGCTTCGGCCATGGCCTTCTTGGTGGCGTCCAGTGCGGCATTGGCTTCGGCCATGGCCGCATTGATGTATTGCGCCTGACCGTAGGCAAAGTCGGCGCCCACGCCGGTGAAGGGATAGGGGTCGGTCACGTACACCGCCGTGACGGCGCTGCCAAAGGTCTTGGCCAAGCCTGCGGCCTTGGATACGGCCAGCATCGAGGTCTTGGAACCATCGACGGGAACCAGAATGTGCTTGAACATGGTGCTACTCCTTAAATGGTGGGGGGCCAAGCTTGTTGCCTGACCATGCACACAGTGTGAACCGCCACCATACCCTGCATCTTGATTCGCATCAAATCGGGCGCACTCGCCCCCACTTTCAGGCGGCCGGGCCCTGCCCCACCACATCCGCGCCCTGGAAATTGCCACGCCGGCAGGTCACCACCAGCGTGTCGCGGTGGCCGCCCTCGGCAAGGGGCTGGATGGGGGTGGACTCATGGATCATGCGTGCATCGTCCAGCAGCAAGAGCGACCAGGGCTCCGTGAGCGTGAAGCGCTGGCCGCTGGGGCCCGTGGCCTCGAACACGCGGGTTTCCCCGCCCTTTACGCCTTCGCGCCCCACCAAAAACACTGCCACTAGATCCACGCCATCGCGGTGCGCGCCTTCGGGCGTGGGGCGGCCAATGCCGTCGGTGGTGTCGATGCGGAACTGGTGCGCTTCCACAAACCACGGTGCGGGCGCATCCGGCCCGGCAAACACAGCGTCCGACACCCCCGCCAGCGCAGCCAGCACCTGCTGCCACACGGGGCGGGCCACAGTGGCGGGCTCCATGGGCGCAAACCAGCGCTCCATGCCGCCATGCAACGCGTTGTATTCCACCGGCTGCCAGTGCGCGCGGTGCGGCACCTGCTGCACCCCTTTGCCCTGCACCACAAAACAGGCGTGGCGGCGGCGGCGGTAGCGGCCACCGTCTTTCAGAAATTCATCGGGTGGCAGCGCGGCCCAGTCGCTGTTGAGGGCCATCAGCGCAGGAAGATCGCAACCGATCCACTCGGCCACGCCCGCCGGGGACAACACGGCATAACCGCCATGGCGCAGCTGGCTGGTGACTTCGGAAGGGGGGGTGAACGGAGGAGAAAAGGTGACTTGGGCCATAAGAGCCCGAGCTTAACCGCTGGCGCGGGCCCGCCATCTGCGGTGGCGCAAGGCGATAGCAAGGGATGCTTTTGCCAAACCGGCAACCCCTCCAAATCCGGTGGTCACGGCCATCAGCACCCCCACCCCAAGCAAGCCCATGGCCGCGCCGTGCCGGTCCCAAGGCCTGC
>NZ_QAIH01000223.1:5875-8935 GCF_003060895.1 Acidovorax sp. HMWF029
GACAGCCAAGGCACAACACCCATTTATCTAATCAAAACGGCCCTCTCCGCGCATCCACATCCATTTATTAGCTATAAAAAACATAGCAATTCATATCTATCCCACGCCGCAAGAACAGCTCAAGGCACTGCCGAATGGGCGGCAGCCGCCGCCTGCAGCGCCGCCGCCGGGCCAGGGCGCCCGAACAGGTAGCCCTGCCAGGTGAGGCAGCCCAGGCTGATCAGCATGTCGCGCTGCTCGCAGGTTTCCACGCCTTCGGCAATCACGCCCAGGTCCATGCTGTGTGCCAGCGTGACGATGGTGCGGGCAATGCTGGCGTCATCAGCGTCGGTGAGCAAGTCGCGCACAAAGCTCTGGTCGATCTTGAGCTGGTCCAGCGGCAGGCGCTTGAGGTAGCTCAGGCTGGAGTAACCGGTGCCAAAGTCGTCGAGCGAGAAGCCCACACCGTGGCGGCGCAATTGCTCCATGCGCTCGATGGTGTCCTCCACATCGTCGAGCAGCAGGGTTTCGGTCAGCTCCAGCTTCAAGCGGCGGGGGTTGGCGCCGGTCTCCTCCAACACCCCCAGTACCTCGTCCACAAAGTGGCTGTGGCGGAACTGCCGCGCACTCACATTGACAGCCAGCGTCCACTGCGCGGTACGGGCATCCCGGCCCCACTCCACCAGTTGCTGACAGGCTGTGCGCAAAATCCAGTTGCCCAGCGGCACGATCAGGCCCGAAGCCTCGGCCACGGGGATGAACTCTGCGGGTGACACCAGGCCACGCTGCGGGTGCTGCCAGCGCACCAGGGCCTCGGCGCCCACCACACCCTGGTGGGCGTTGATCTGCGCCTGGTAGTGCAGCAAGAACTGGCCATCGCGCAGCCCCTCACGCAGCCCGGCCTCCAGCAGCGTGCGCGCGGTGACATTGGCCTGCGTGCGCGGGTCAAAAAACCGCAGGGTATTGCGCCCTGCGCCCTTGGCCTGGTACATCGCCATGTCGCCATGCTTGAGCAGCTCGTCCACCGAGCCCCGGGCATCGGCGTACAGCGCAATGCCGATGCTGCACGCGCTGTGGTGCGAAAACCCACCCAGCAGGTATTTCTGGCTCAGGGCAGCCAACACCGTGCGCCCCACGGTTTCGGCCTGGGCTGCGGCTTCGGCCGCATGGGGGCTCAGGCCCTCCAGCAGCACGATGAATTCATCGCCCCCCAAGCGGGCAACGGTGTCGCCCATGCGCACGCAGCCCGACAGGCGGGCCGCCACCTGCTTGAGCAGCTGGTCGCCCAGTTCGTGGCCCTGGGTGTCGTTGAGGTCCTTGAAATTGTCCAGATCCACAAACAGCAACGCCCCGCCGGAACCAGACCGCTCGCTGGCCGCCAGGCTGTGCTGCAGGCGGTCGGTCATCAGGCGCCGGTTGGGCAAGCCCGTGAGCGGGTCGTAGAAGGCCAGCAGGCGGATTTCTTCCTCGGCCGCCTTGCGGCTGGAGATGTCGGTCTGGGTGCCCACGTAGTGCGTGACCTCGCCCTCGGGCGAACGCACCGTGGTGATGGTGATCCAGGCGGGGTACTCCGTGCCATCCTTGCGCCGGTTCCACACCTCGCCCTGCCACATTCCGGTGGTGCGCAGCGCGGCTTTCATGGCGGCGAAAAAGGCCGCGTCATGCCTGCCCGAGTTCAACAGCCGGGGCGTCTGCCCCACCAGTTCTTCCACCGCATAGCCCGTGAGGCGCGCATAGGCCTGGTTGGCCTTGAGGATGCGCTGGTCCGGCCCCGTAACAATCATGCCCTCGAACGACTCGAACACCGTGGCCGCAATCTGCAGCGACTCCTCGGCCTTGCGGCGCTCTGTGATGTCGGTGGAAATGCCACACAGCGCATGGATGCTGCCGTCGGCATGGCGCAGCGGGATCTTCATGGACAGGTAAACCCGCGTCTCGCCTGTAGACAGCTGGGTGTTCACTTCCTCGGCCTCCAGTGTCTCACCGTCTTCCAGCACGCGCCGGTCGTTGGCGCGCAGCTGCGCGGCCGTGGCGGCATCGAACAGGGCGGTATCGTCGTGGCCCACCACCTCACTGGCCGACTTGCCAAACAGCTTGAGCGTGCGGTGGTTGGCGTATTGATAGCGATAGTCGCGGCCCTTGATGTAGATAAAGGCCCCCACGCTGTCCAGGATGGCGGCCAGCTTCTGCTCGCTGCTTTCAAGGTGGCGGGTGCGCTCTTGCACCTGGCGGCGCAGCACCAGAACAGCCACCACCGCCAGCAGGCCAAACACCAGCAACCCGCCCAGGCTCCACAAAACCTGCGGCGAAACCCGCCCCGGCTGCGTCTGCACACCCCAGCGGCGCAGTACCTCGGCATAGGCAGGGTCGGTACCGCTGCGCCAGTCCTGCACCGATCGGTCGATGGCCGCCAGCACCTCGGCGTTGCGCCCCGGGGTGGTGGCGAAAAAAAGCGTGGCGGGCTGGAACACGATGCCCGTGTCCGTAACGCCATAGCGGACCGAATGGAAGTTGCCAAACAGGTGGTTGGCAATCACCGCGTCGGCCTCGCCGCGCTGCACCAGCGCAAAGGCTTCGATCAGGCTCGGTGCATCGACCAGCGACACCTGGATACCAAAGCTGTCCATCATGTTGATGAAGGTGGCGCGCTGCACCGAGCCCCTGAGCACCGCCACCCGCTTGCCCTGCAGGTCGAACAGTGAGTAGATCGCGCCGCCCTGGGCGCGGTAGACCTGCGACCAGCTGTGCAACACCGGCAGCGCATGGAAGCCATATAGAGCCTCGCGCTCGGGCGTCCGCGCCACATCGGGCATCAGGTCAAGCTGCCCCGCGCGCAGGGCGTTGAGGCAGTCCTGCCAGTTGCAGGGCACAAATTTCAGCGTCCACTGCTCACGTTCGGCCACCAACTGCAGCAAGTCCACAAAAATGCCTGCGGCCTTGCCATCTTCATTGACAAACACCTTGGGCTCGTTGGAATACACCCCCACCCGCAGCTCACGCGGGGCCGCAGACGCACTGGTCAAGCCGATGCCCACCCACAGCAGGGACATCACCACAACCCATTGCAGCACGCCCACAGCG
>NZ_QAIH01000223.1:8945-14777 GCF_003060895.1 Acidovorax sp. HMWF029
CCTGCCTCCATACGTCAATGGCGGAAGCTGCATGGTAACGAAGCCAATCCAAAATCTCCAAAAGCATTCTTACCGAGCGAGGGTTGGAGTAGCATGTGCCCACCACGCCCGCTCAGGAGACAGCGATGCCCCATGAACGCCGCCATTTTGTCCGCGTCGGCTTTGACGCGCCGGCCCTGCTCACCACCTCCCACGATGCGTTCAGCGTGCATGTGGTGGACCTTTCGCTCAAGGGCGCACTGATCATGGTGCCCGCTCAGGCCGATCTGGAGCCCGGCACGCTTTGCCAGATCACCATCCCCCTGGCTGAAACTGGCAACCACATTGCCATGTCCACCGAAGTGGCCCATGTGCAGGGCCTGCACACAGGCCTGCTGTGCCGGAGCATCGACCTGGACAGCGTGACCCACCTGCGCCGCCTGATCGAGCTGCAGCTGGGCGACCCCGCCCTATTGGAGCGTGACCTGGGCGAGCTGACCATGGCATCGGCACCGCCCTGACACCGCCCTGCCGCAAGCTACCCTCCAATACAAAGGGCTGCACCTCTGGCAGCCCCAACCACATCTCGTGCAGCCCCCACAGGGCTGCCCAAGCCGCTGCGACACCAGCGGACAAAGAAACAAAAGCGGAAACGGCTACGCCGATTCCTGCTCCTGCAGCGTGCGCCACATCACCTTGCCGCTGCCACTCTTGGGCAGCGCCGCCACAAACTGCACGATGCGCGGCACCTTGTACACCGCCATGTTCTCGCGACACCAGTCAATGATCTGCTGCTCGGTCGTGCCCTGGTGGCTTGCGCGCAGCACCACCACCGCCTTCACCGTCTCGCCGCGGTAGCTGTCCTTGGAGGCGATGATGCAGGCCTCCTGGATCGCCGGGTGACGGAACATCAGCGCCTCCACCTCGGCGGGCCACACCTTGAAGCCACTTGCATTGATCATTCGCTTGAGCCGGTCGGTGAGGAAGAAATAGCCCTCCTCATCCATGCGCCCCAGGTCGCCCGAGCGGAAAAACCGCTTGCCCTCGAACTCGATGAACGCCGAAGCGGTGGCGTCTGGGCGCTTCCAGTAGCCCTCGAACACCTCGGGGCCGTGGATGATGATCTCGCCTTGCTCACCTACCGGCACCTCCTGCAGGGTGTCGGGGTCGATCACCCGCGCATCGGTGCTCATGAAGGGCACGCCCAGGCACTGCTGCTTGGGGTTGTCAGGCGGGTTGGCGTGCGATGGCGCCGCCGTTTCGGTCAGGCCGTAGCCCTCGGCATAACGCAGGCCGTATTGCTCCAGCAGGCGCTGCGCCACCGCCTGGGGCATGGCTGCGCCGCCACCGCCGATATAGGCCAGGCTGGAGAGGTCGTAGCTGGCAAAGTTCGGGCTGCCCAGCAGGTCGATGACCATGGTGGGGATGTTGGTCCAGGTGGTGACCCGATAGCGCGAGATCAGACGCCCGGCCAGGTCGCGGTCCCACCGGGGCATGATGACCAGCGTGGCGCCACAGTAAATGGACGTGTGCATCACGCTCACCATGCCGGTGATGTGGAACATGGGCACCACGGCCAGCGTCACGTTGTCGGCCGAGCCATTGCCCCACAGGCTGCTGGCCACCGCGTTGTGCATGATGCTTTTGTGCAGGTGCATGCACCCCTTGGGCAGGCCCGTGGTGCCACTGGTATAGGGCAGCAGCGCCAGG
The DNA here is from genome assembly GCF_003060895.1 of Acidovorax sp. HMWF029. GTDB lineage: Bacteria > Pseudomonadota > Gammaproteobacteria > Burkholderiales > Burkholderiaceae_C > Acidovorax. The sequence goes on from NZ_QAIH01000223.1 coordinate 10,635, forward strand.
TCGTGCGGGCCCACCGCCAGCGCAGGTGGGGCATCGGTGCAGGCCACAGCATCCGTCCACGCATGGGCCTGGCCGCCGTCCAGCACTGGCAGCGGATGCCGGGTGCCCAGCCACTCACCCCAAGCCTCGGGCGGCGCATCGGAGCCCGTCACATTGACATCGAACGCATCGCTGAACTGCGTCACCACCAGGTGCGCCAGGCGCTCCGACGGGTGCAGCGCATTGCTCGCCTTGGCCATCTCCGGAGCCAGGTCGCCCGTGGTGATCGCCACCTTGGTGTCGGGGTCGGTGATGTAGTGCTTGAGCTCCTCGGCCCGGTTCATGGGGTTGACTGGCACCACCACCGCATTGGCCCGCAGGATGGCAAAGTGCGCCATCACCAGCTGCGGGCAGTTCTGCATGCACAGCACCACGCGGTCGCCGCGCTGCACACCCAGCGCAGCCAGCCGTGCCGCCACCCGCTCTGCCCCTGCGGCCAGCTGCGCATAGGTCACGGTGCTGCCAAAAAAAACCAGCGCAGGCTTGTCCGGATAGCGCCGTGCGTTGGTGGCCAGGTTGTCCCACAGCGAGGTGGCGGGTAAGGTGATGGAATGCGGCAGGCGGCGAGGCCAGAACTTGTGATGCGAACGCATAGGGCAGACAGTCTCCTTTTGCCCGCTAGCCTAGATGCCGCGCGGTGGCCGGGCAATGGGGGTGGCCCGGTTCTGCGTCGCCAAAGTGACCATGCTGCCACGCAGAGCAGCTCGGCACAGGCGAGAACGTATGTGCCGCGACAACGCATACGGTTGTGGAGGGGTTAGGTGTCAGATTCAGGCTAAGAGCGGCCCTTCGCTGGCGAACCGCTCAACGACCGGTGTCCTCGGAAGCTGACTCTGCGCAGTATGGCTTGCGATAGGCACTTTTCGTCTTCGAGTTCGCACTAGAGCATGCCTTGCTCAACAAGAACCTCCCTGACGCCGCTTGCCGCACCTTCTCGACCCATGTTCGAGTAGATCTTCATCGCTCGTTGCAAGCGACCTCGAGCCTCGGATCTGTCGCCTGTATTCACAGCAAGTTGCCCAAGCAGCTCGTTGGCTACGGCAATCTGGCCTTCGTCCTTGGCGCCTTCCGCTATCTGCAAGGCGTTTAGCAGTGTTTCTCGTGCGACTCTCGGATTGCCTTCGTCGAACTGCAACTTGGCCAGATCACCGAGAGTCGAAGCTTCTGAGCGACTAGCTCCGGCGATGCGCATTACTCGAATGGCTTCAAGGAGCATTCCTTTTGCCTCTGCGACGCGCCCCTGCTTGGCGTAGATGCCTGCAAGGCTGCGCTTGAGGTTTGCTTCCCCAAGTCGGTCACCATTGCGATTCAGGATGGGCAGCGCGGATTCGAAGGCTGCTTGTGCAGACTTGAGATCGCTGGCGTCGGCTAACAGCAGGCCGGTGTAACGCAGGGCTTGCGCTTCCCCCAATTCCTGGCCCGCGCTGGCGTAAGTAGCGCGCGCCTCGTCGTAGCTCTTGCGGGCTTGATCCACCTTTCCCTGCATCTTGTAAAGGTGCCCGTAAAGGACCAGCGCACTGGCAATGCCAGCAAGATCCCCTGACTGCTGAGACAGGCGCTTAGCCTCGGCGAGGGAGCGATCGACTGCCGGAAGATTGTTCCGCGATCCCTCGAGTCGTGCGATCGACCGAAGGACTCTGGCCTGCCCCGCCGGTTGATCTCTATCCTGGTAGATCTTCAACGCACGGCCGTAGCTAGCACGCGCCGCTGGGTAGTGGTTCTGGGTTTGCTCCAGTTCCCCAATGCCCAGATACGAATCAGCTTCGCCCTGTGTACTTCGCAACGAGTGAAAGAGTTCAGCTGCCTGTTCGTACTGCTTCCGCGCCGGCCCTGACAAGCCAAGCAGCCGGTTCAACTCTGCAACACCCTTGAGCACGTTAGCCTGCCCTTGACGATCGCCAAGCCTCTGATAGATTGCAAGCGCCTTCTCGTACCTCTCGCGGCCCTCACCAGACTGCGTATAGACGCGGGAAAGTTCGCCCCAGCTGTAGTAAACGTTTGCCTCGCCCTGCGCATCGCCGATGTTCAGATAGACTGCCAGCGCCTCGGCGTATCGAGTGTCGGCTTCCAGGATCTTCCGTTCAACTGCAGCGAGCCACCCGAGTTCGCGAAGAGCATGCGCCTCGGCCTGACGATCCTTCCCCGCAATCGCCACGCTCAGGGCGCGTTCAGCCTGTTCCCGTCCTTTGGCATATTGGCCTCGCGCGATCGAGATGTCCGCAAGTTGACGCAGTGCAGTGCTTTCTCCAGTAGCGTCGCCGAGTTCACGGTACGTTTTTGCCGCTTCCAAGTAGCGCTCTTCCGCATCTTTGGACCGACCTTCGAGTTTGTCGCGCTGAGCCAAAGCACTGTACACGCCGGCCACTCCACGCTGGTCGCCTGCTCGCTTGGCCAAGACCAGTGCTTGCTCCCGCGCGGTGGTGGCAGCCTTGAAGTCACCCTTGCTTTCGCGTATGTCTCCGATCACTTGCCAGGCGTTGGCTTCCACCAAGGCGCTGTCGGACTTGCGTGCAAACTTTAACGCTAGCTCTGCCTGGACGAGCGCCCCCTCTACGTTGCCTTGGCGCTTCAACAAATCTGCGAGCAGCATCCTTCCGCTGGATTGAGAACCTGCGTCGTTCGCTTGCTCGGCCGAGAAAATGTAGCGTTCGAGATCCTGCTTCGCCTCGAGCAAGCGAAAAGCGACGTAGTTCCTCCGATAGTCTTCGTAGATCGACCGCAGCTCTGCAGCGGTTGAGGGGGAGGCGGCTTGTGGCGCTTTAGGTACCTGATCCGCGATGACCGGGTCGGGCAAGACGCAGGCAAAGAACGTCGTGATCAAGACTTGCGCTGATCTGCGCCAGGCCACCGCAGCCGTCGACGCAGTGACGGGAGCGGTCCCTGCGCAACCGCCCGAAAGTGTCAGATTCGAGGTTGGCATTGGGTCAATTCTTGTTGCGTTGATGAACGTCACGATGATCCTATCGTCCGATTGAGGCTCAGCCTTGGGTGCACGAGTGCGGCTGGCTTGACCGCCGGCTTTTTGTCTTTCCTAAACAAGCCGAATACCATCCGCTCCTCCTTTTGTCATCACATGCGGGCGACCTTTACTCAGTGTTGGCTCGCTCCGGCGAACACCTCCTAGTGGCCGATAGTACGCGTTCGACGGTCAAAGTTGGATGACTGCAATCGCTGCAAAGCCACCTGAAGCGCCCACAGCCCCGCCTGCCGTCCGTCCCCTTACATCAGCTATTCACCTGCGCCCACAGTTTGTCCAGCCGCTTCACGCTCACCGGCTGGGGCGTGCGCAGCTCCTGCGCAAAGAAGCTCACGCGCAGTTCCTCCAGCAGCCAGCGCAGCTCCTGCATGCGCGCATCCACCGCGCCCTTGCGCTCAGCCACCAGGCGCCAGTAGCGCTGCTCCTGCGGGCGCAGTTCGGCCAGCTTGGCGGCGTCGCGGGCGGGGTCGGCGCGGACCTTGTCCAGGCGCAGGGTGATGGCCTTGAGGTAGCGCGGGAAGTGCGCCAGCTGGCCCCAGGGCGCCTGGGCGATGAACTGCTTGGGCACCAGGCGCTGCAGCTGCTGCAGTGCGTCTGCTGTCGCTTCGGGCGCGTTCTTGGTGTCCTTGATCTTGCGGGCGGCCGCCGCGTATTCGACGAGGATGTTGCCTGCCAGGCGGGCGACCTCGTTGGCGATCAGCGTGAGGCGGCCCCTGCCCTCTTCCACGCGGCGCTTGAAGGCGTACTCGTCGGTGGGCAGCGGGTCGAGCAAAAAGGCCCGGTCCAGCGCCACGTCGATGATCTGGGTGCGCAGTTCTTCTTGAGTACCCAGCGGCATATAGGCCACGGCCATCTTCTGCAGGTCGGGGATGTTCTTTTCGAGGTACTTGAGCGCATCTTTGATCTGCAGCGCAAACAGGCGGCGCAGGCCCGCGCGGTGCTTGGCGGCGGCCACCTCGGGCTCGTCAAAGACCTCGATGGTGACGGCGTCACCACCGTCGATGAGGGCCGGAAAGCCGATCAGCGTTTGCCCAGCCTTCTTGATCTCCATGAGTTCAGGCAGCTCGCCAAACGTCCAGGTGTTGTAGCGCTGGCCTGCGCCGCCTGTTTGCGCTGCAGATCAAAGA
>NZ_QAIH01000224.1:0-564 GCF_003060895.1 Acidovorax sp. HMWF029
GCCTGGGTGCGGATGCGGGCCCCGACCGCGCCATAAAAGCGCAGCAGGCGGGCGATGTGGTCGGCCGCCCCCCGGGGCAGGGGGGCGCGGCTGTCGTTCTGGCGCTGCGCATAGGTGAAATCGACCAACGCAGGGCCGTCGCGGGCCTCGTCGATGTTGATTTGGTAGGCGCTGTGGGCGTTGTCTTCATCGTCGCCCGGTGCGTCGTCGCCGTTGTGCCAGCTGAACTTGAGCGCGCGGCCCCAGGGCTCGCCGTCGCGCATGCAAGGCTGGCGTGCACCCACCCAGATGTCGCCCTCCCACCAGCCGTTGCGGTCGCTGTCCCACCAGTCGTTGTACTGGTCGGTGAACACGGGCAGGCTGGTGAAGCGCTCGATGTGCTCCGCCGTCAGCGTGGCCACCAGGCGCTGGTAGAGCGGGTAGCGCGCGCGGTGCTGGCCCACGGCCTTGCGCACGTAGTCGAGCACGCCGCGCCAGGCGGTCTGGCAGGCCTGCCAGGCTTCGGGGTCGGTGCCCTCGGCCAGCGCCTGCCATTCGCCCGCCTCGCCCTGGCTGTAGCGGCGG
>NZ_QAIH01000224.1:664-5955 GCF_003060895.1 Acidovorax sp. HMWF029
GCCCTGGGGCGCAGGCGTCTTCTCGACCGAGAGGTAGAAGTCCCAGGTTTTCCAGACGGTGATGAACACGTTGTCGTCGCGCTGGTCGCCGTCTTCGTCCACATGCCGCTGGCAGATCGAAAAGTCGGTCTGCTGGAACCAGCCATAGGCCTTGTGCTCCTTGTGCGCGATGACTGGGGTGTGCACCACGGCCACGATGTTCTGCACGCTGATGCTGTTGTCGGCGCACAGGTCATGCGCCAGCGGCCAGGCGGCCTGGATGTCTGCGCTGCTGTGCACCGCGCTGTCGCCAGCCCGCACGGCGGCCACGACCTGGGGGCGGTCCAGCATGGCAGCCAGGCCGTCTTCGCCCGACGCAGCCCCGTTGTGGAACTCGGGGACAAACACGGCGCCCAGCACCTCGCCGGAGAACTGCGCCAGGTGCGGCACGGGGCGCACCTCGTCCAGCAGAAACTCCACCTGCTCGGGGCCTGCGATGTGCAGGTGGTATTCGTCTGTGAATAGTGCCACGCGGGCCTGCAGCCCACCGTGCACGCGCAGCTCGCCATGGTTGTAGTGGCCCCACAGCAGGTCCTGCACCCGCAGTGCGCCTTGCACATGCACCAGCTGTCCGCCGATCACGGCGTTGTGCATCTGGGCGTCGCCGGTGACGATGAGGTGGGTGGCGCCATCGGTGTCGTCGCAGGTCAGCGCGCCGTCGATGTGCAGGTGGCCGTCCACCAGGATGAGAAAAAGCGAACGGGGGATGGGCGTGTTGTCCGCGTCGGTTTGCAGGCTTTGCCACCAGCGGCGCTGCGGGCTGCCGCTGGCCAGGGGGGCGTCCAGGTGCAACTCGGGCCACTGCACGTCGCCCGTGATCCACAGCACGGTTTCGTTGGCGAGCGCGCCGGGGTCGTGCGCCAGGCGTTCGGCCATCCAGCAGTCGGCGGGGATCAGTGCGGCCACATCGGCCAGCGGGCAAAGTCGGGCAGTGGGCATCGGGCGTTGGATTGATGGTGCCAGTGGCGGGGCATCGTACACGCAGGTCACGCGGTGGCTGCTTTGCGCAGACAATGATGTGTTGTCTTATTAATCGGCCTTCATGACCCCAACCCCCCCTGTTTTTGAAGTCCTGCCCCGCGACCTTTCGGCCTACCGCCAGGGCAATGTGGGCATCGACTATGTGCACCGTTTCGAGTCCGGCAAGCCCGGCCCCCATGTGCTCATCAACGCCCTCACGCACGGCAACGAAATCTGCGGCATGGTCGCCGCCACGCACCTGCTGGACACGGGCGTGCGCCCCCTCATCGGCACGCTGACCATCAGCTTCGCCAACGTGGCGGCCTACGAGTCGTTTGACGCGAGCCGCCCGTTTGAAAGTCGCCAGCTGGTGCACAACCTCAACCGTGTGTGGTCTGTGGCCGAGCTGGAAGGCACCGAGGACAGCCCTGAGCTGCAACGCGCCCGCGCACTGCGCCCGGTGGTGGCTGCGGCCGACCATATCCTTGACATCCACTCCACCAGCCAGGACGTGCAGCCCTTCTGGGTCTACCCCGCTTACCCGCGCAACGCCAAGGCGGCGCTGGCCCTGGGGCGCCCGCCCGTGCATCTGGTGATGCCCAGCGGTCTGGGCTCGGGCACGCCGCTCATCCAGCATGGCCGCCATGGCCAGGCCGATGGCACGGGCGTGGCCCTGGTGGTGGAATGTGGCCAGCATTTCCTGCAATCGGCGGCCGATGTGGCCACGGCTGTGGCGCTGGATTTTCTGGCGCACTTTGGCCTGATCGCGCCCGCCGCCAACCGGCCTGCGCCGGGTGCACAGCGCAGCTACGAGCTGCTGGAGACCTGCATGGTGCGCACGGCGGACTTCCGCTTTGCGCGGCCCGTGCGGGGCTTTGAGGTGTTTGCCAAAGGTGAACTCATCGCCACCGATGGCCCGCACGAAATCCGTGCGCTGTGCGACGACTGCACTGTGCTCATGCCCACGCGCGAGCCCATCGTGGGGCGCGAGGCGGTGTACCTGACCCGGCCGATCTGACCGGTGTGCGACGCGTCCGGTGGTTCAGAACGACGAGCCGGGCTGCTGCAAAAACGCCAGTTCCTCGGGCGTTGAAACGCGCCCCAGCACCGCATTGCGGTGCGGGTAGCGCCCAAAGCGCGCAATGATGTCGCGGTGGCGCACCTCAAACTGCAGGTTGTTCTCCAGCCCCGGCTGGTCGAACAGCACCATGGCCTGCGCGTGGATGGTGGCCGACTCGCTGTGCATGTAGGGCATATAGGCAAAGGAGCGCTGCACGGGCGTCAATGCCGCGTCGTGGCCTCCGGCCACCAGCTCCTGGGCCAGTGCCAGGGCCTGGGCATCCTGTGCAAACGCCAGTGGCGAGCCACGGTGCAGGTTGCGCGAGAACTGGTCCAGCACCAGGATCTCGGCCAGGCGCCCCACAGGCGTGGCGCGCCACGCCCACAGCTCGCACTGTTGCGCCGCCTGCCAGGTGGCGCCAAACCGGGTGCGAATCAGCGTGTCCAGCGCGTCGCTCTGGGCAAAGTGCTGAGCGGGGGTAAGTTCTTCAAACCAGAAGTGCAGGATGTCGTGGGCTTGCATGGGCTGGGTATCCGTTTTATTGAGATAAATTGGCCGTCTCCGCGCATTGGTATTTGTTTTGTTGCTATTGAATTTGTAGTATTCAATGCAGGCCGGACGGTGATAACTTGCGGGCGCCGCCTTCAGGGGGGTACCACGGTCTGCGTGCGCTCCTGGCGCACCAGGTACAGGCCGCTGCCGATGATGATGGCGCCGCCCAGCAGTGTGCTGTAGCCGGGCACGGTCTGCCACAGCACCCAGTCCAGCCCCATGCCCCAGGCCAGCGCCGTGTATTCAAACGGCGCCACCACCGACGCCTGCCCGTGGCGAAACGCCTCGGTGATCGCCAACTGGCCCGCAAACCCCGTGACAGCCAGCCCCGCCACCAGCGGCCAGTGCGCCTGGGCCACGCCCACCCATTGCGGCCAGGCCAGCGTGCCAGCGCCCAGGGCCAGCAAGGTGGTGGTCCAGAACACCAGGCTGGCGCTGGAATCGGTGCGCGTGAGCAGGCGGCCTGTGATGGCCGACACCGCATAGCAGCCCGCCGCCGCCAGCACCGCCAGCGCGCCCAGGGTAAAGAACGCCTCCTGGTTGGGCCGCAGCGCCACCAGCACGCCCACCATGCCCAGCGCAATCGCCATCCAGTGGGCGGCACGCACCTTCTCGCGCAGCACCACGGTAGACAGCGCCGTGATCAGCAGCGGCGCGATGAAAAACAGCGTGTAGGCCTCGGCCAGTGCCAGCTCGCGGATGGCAAACGCAAACAGCGCCAGCATGGCCACGTTGAGCCCGCCGCGCAGCAGGTGCAGCGGCCAGCGCACTTTGAGCAGCCGGGGCACCTCGCCGCGCCACAGCGCATACAGGGCCACCAGCGGCAGCGCGGCCCAGCCCCGCAAGGCGGCTACCTGCATGGCGGGGTAGTGCACCGTGAGGGTCTTGAGCAGCGCATCCATCAACGAGAAAAAGCCCACCGCAGCCACCATGGCGACGATGCCGCGCAGGTCGCCAGACGATGCGCTGGGGACTGCGCTGGAGTTCTCTGGTGGGTTGGGCGGCGCGGTGGTGCGGTCGTCGGGCTCAGACATGGCCGCCCTGATGAATGGCTGCGTGGGTCAGGGCGTGGGGGCGCAGGGCTGCACGCTGGGTTGGCAGGGGGCTGGAGGAGGATGGCGGCCGGTGCATGGGAGGTGTCCCCACCGCCCCTTGTGGGCGTGGGGGCGTGTGCAGGGCCAAAAAGTGTAGCGCAAGGGCTCCATCAGCCAAACGTGCGCCCAACCCCCAAGGCGCCCATCCGCTGGCTGATCGCAAAGAACTCCGCCACCGTCTCTTCAATGATCTGTTGCGCGGTCTTGATGGAGTCGATGAGCCCGGCCGTCTGCCCTGCGAGTGCAGGGGCCGCCTCCATGTCGCCGTCAAAGTACACGCGCTGTATGCCCGCAAAGCTGTCGGCGGGCATCAGGCCGGCCTCGTGGATGGCCTGGGTGCGCTGCGACTTGAGTGCGCGGATGCAGGGGCTGGCCTTGGTGTTGAGCATCCAGGTGCCCGTCACGCCCGCATCGACAATGGCATTTTTGTAGTTGGCGTGCACGGGGCTTTCGGCGCAGCTGACAAAGCGCGTGCCCATCTGCACCGCCTCAGCCCCCAGCGCAAAAGCCGCCGCCATGCCGCGCCCATCGCAGATGCCCCCTGCGGCCACCAGCGGCACGTCCACCTGCGCGCGGATGGCCTGCAGCAGCACCAGGGTGGAGACTTCTTCGGGGTTCTTGAAGCCGCCGCCCTCGCCGCCTTCGACCACCAGGCCGTCAATGCCTGCGTCCACGCACTTGAGCGCGGCATCCACCGTGGGCACCGCGTGGTAGACGGTGATGCCCGCGTCCTTGAGCGGCGCAATGAATTTGGCCGGGCTGCCTGCCGAGGTGGTCACAAACTTCACGCCCGACGCGCACACAAAGCGCAGCATGGCGTCGTCCTTCAAAAAGCGGATGGGCAGGTTCACGCCAAAGGGCAGGCCCAGCGCGCTCATCTTGGTGATCTCGGCCTGGCAGTTGGCCGTCTCGCCCGAAGATGTCTCGATGATGCCGAGCCCGCCCGCACGGGACACCGCTGATGCCAGCTGCGTGCGCGCGATCCAGCCCATGGGCGCCTGGATGATGGGGTAGCGCGCGCCGGTGTGGGCAAGGACGCGGTTGGTGGCGGGTGCGGTCATGGGCTGGGTCTCCTGTTTTTTGGGAAGCGCCCATTATTTCGACGGGTGTGCCGCCGCCGTGTCGCCCGGGTTACGGGACCAAGGCGGGTGTCGCGTCCCAGGGCAGCTTTGCAAACAGGCGCTGCCAGTCGGCGCATGGCGCGGTGGAGTCGTCGGCGGGGGTGTGTACGCCGCCCCAGTCCGCAGGCCCAGGCCATTGCAGCCCGCTGTCAAACGCCATCACAACGCCCGACACCGGGTGCGGCACCATGAGTTGCCAGGCATGCAGCCACAGCCTTTGTTGACCCAGCCGCTCGGCCCACCAGCGGTTGAGCGGGCCTTTGCCGTGGGTGGCGTCGCCGATGATGGGGTGCGCCAGGTGCTTGAGGTGGCGGCGGATCTGGTGCCGCCGCCCGGTGGTGGGGATGGCCTCGACCAGCGAGGCGCGGGTGGTGGCAAAGCGCGCATCGCTGGCTTCAGGCAGCGTGAGCTGCGCTAGGCGCCGAAAGCGCGTGTGGGCGTCCTGCACCGCCGCATCGGCGGGGG
>NZ_QAIH01000224.1:5982-10842 GCF_003060895.1 Acidovorax sp. HMWF029
GTGGCGCCATGCTCAAAGGCTTGCGACAGCGCGCGCGCCGCATCGCTGTGCAGCGCCATCACCAGCACGCCGCAGGTGCCCTTGTCCAGCCGGTGCACTGGGAACACATGCTGGCCCAGCTGGTCGCGCAGGGTCTGCATCACAAACCGCGTCTCGCCCGCATCCAGGCCCGTGCGGTGCACCAGCCAGCCGGCGGGCTTGTACACGGCCACCAGGTGCTCGTCGCGCCAGAGGATGTGCAGGGGAGGGTGCATGAAGGAGTTCGCAGCCGCCGAGACAGGCCGAAGGAGATAGGGGAAGGCGCGGATTGTGCCGCACGCGCCGCTGCCTACACTGGCCCCGTTCAACCCTTGCAAAGGATGCCCAGGTATGTCCGCTGGAGACTGGAAAGACATGTACGCCGCCGCCGTGGCGGGCGACCTGGCGCTGGTGCGCCACCACATCAGCGCGGGTGTGAACCCCAATTACCAGCATCCCGAGATTCTGTGCACCCCGCTGGTGGCCAGCCTGATCCATGGGCACGACGCCATCGCGCACTACTTGCTGGCCCATGGCGCCGACCCCATGTTGCGCTCCGACTTTGACGACATGACCCCGCTGGAGGCTGCGCGCCGCTACCGGCGGACTGGGTTCATCGCCTTGCTGGAGGCAAAGGGCGCCAAGGAAGGCCGCAAGCCTTTCTGGTGGCGCTGGTTGCCGGTTTGAGGAGCTGTTCAGATGGGGGGCGTGGGGTTCTGATGCCCCGGCGACAATTGGGGGTCATGACGAAGAAAACCATACTCCCCCTGCAACTGCTGGTTGCACCCGACAAGAACGATCCCAAGCCGCTCATCCTGTACCACGGGCGCAACTGCCCCGATGGCTTTGGAGCGGCGCTGGCCGCATGGCTGTACTACGGCGATAGCGCCGAATACCGGGGCCTGGACCATGGCGATGTGCTCTCGGTGGACGACCTGCCGCCCGTGGCGGGCCGCACCGTGTACATCCTCGACTTCTCGTTTTCGGCCGAGATCCTGCAGGCCATCGACGAGCGCGCCGCCAAGCTGGTGATGCTGGACCACCACAAGAGCGCGGCCGAAAAGCTCACCGGCTTTGCCTGCCGCTGCGGTGTGGTGCACTTTGACATGAACAAGTCGGGCGCGCGCCTGGCGTGGGAGTTCTTTCATCCGCACGAACCTATTCCCGCACTGCTCCAGTACGTGGAAGACCGCGACATCTGGAAGTGGGAGTTTGCCGAGAGCGCCGCCTTCCTGTCGGCCCTCGATATGGAAGAGCAGGGCTTTGAGCGCTGGCGCGAGATTGCTGGCTTCACGCCCGAGGAGCTCCAACAGTTCATGGCGCGCGGCGCGGCCATGGACGAGAAGTACAAAAAGCTCTGTGCCAACATTGCCGAGGGCGCTCAGCCCCTGGTGTTCAACGGCATTGCGGGCCTGATGGTGAATGCGCCCGGCATGTTCCACAGCTTGGTGGGCGACATGCTCTCAGCCAAAACCGGCACCTTCGCGTTGATGTGGAGTGCGGGCGAAAAAGGCGTGAAGGTGGGGTTGCGTGCGCAGCGCAATTTCGACTGCATCGCGCTGGCCGAAAGCATGGGCGGCGGCGGCCATGCCCAGGCCTGCGGCTTCAAGATGAAGGTGGAGCGCCTGCCCGAGCTGCTCTCGGGCACCTTCAACGCCTGAAGCAGGGGCCGATTTTGAATAAAAATCGGCCTTTCCGCGCTATGGGTAAGCCTTTGTTGCTATTAAATATGAAGCAATGAATCCAGGCTATACCAATCGCAAGTCCGTCCCCTTCGTTCTCGGAAACACCCGCGCCACGGCGGCCGCGTTCAGCCCGTACATCCGCGCAAACAACCCGCCCAGCACGGCACGGTAGTCGTTGAGCACGGGGTAGTCGCGGTTCTGGAACAGCGTGCTTGCGTTCAGGTTTTGCTGTTCGCCAGCGACGCGGCCGCCGCTCAATCCGCCGCCCAGCACCCAGAACACGGTGCCGTGGCCGTGGTCGGTGCCCCGGTTGCCGTTCTCGCGGAAGGTGCGGCCAAACTCGCTGACCACCACGACCACGGTGGATTTCCACGCCGGGCCCATCTCGTCGGCAAACCCCGCCAGGCCCCGGCCCAGTTCTTCAAAACGGTTGGCCAGTGCGCCCGTGGCCGCGCCCTGGCCTACATGGGTGTCCCAGCCGCCGACGTCCACAAAGCCGATCTGGTAGCGCGCCTGCATCAGCCGCGCCATGCGCCGGGCCGTGCCTTCAAAGCCCTTGGTGCTGAGCGCGTTGCGGCTGGCGGCCTCCATCTCGCCTTGCATGGTGCGGGCGACTTCTTCGCGCGTGGCAAAACCCTCGGCCACGGGTGCGGCCAGCGGCGTGCCCCGGTACATGGACTCGATGAGCTGGGCTTGCCGCGCGTCCACGCCGCCGCGGCCTGCGCCCGCGCTGAGCAGGGTGTTGGGCACGTCCACAGCGCCGCGCAACACCAGGGGCAGAGTGCTGGTAAAGGCCATGGGTTGCAGCATGACCGTGGCCGGTGTGTTGTTGCCGGTGCGCGGGTTCAGCTCGGCCACCAGCCGGTTCAGGAAACCCGAGCGGTAGTCGCGCCGCCCGCCCACGGGTTGGCCCAGCTCCATGCTGTCTTGCGTGTCGAAGTGGCTGCGAGAAAGGTCGTCCGTGCCCGCAAAGGGCACAAAGGCCAATTGGCGCTGCTGGTAGAGCGGCAGCATGGAATCGGCCAGTACCGGGTGCAGGCCCCAATCGGCCGTGAGCGGCAGCGCGCCGCCGTCCTGCCCGGGGCGGGGGATGGCGATGTTGGGCCGCGTCTCGTAGTAATAGCTGCTTGCCGTGGGCACCAGCAGGCTGGCGCAGTCATAGCCACCACGCAGGAAAACGAGCAGAAAACGCGCATCCTGCGCGCCGGGGGCAGCCATTGCGCTGGCGCTGTGCATGCCGAGTGCGCTGGCGCCCAGGGCTTGAAGAAGGTGTCGTCTGTGCAACATGGACCTGTCCTTTCATTCGCGCTCGCGCACACCATCGACTGCTGCGCATGAGCTTGCGCGGCCTAAGCCATGGCAGCCGTGCAAGGGCCGCCCCGCCGCACGGGCTGCGTCCCCCTTCCCGAATTGCGGAGCAATTCGAGAGAAGGGGGAAGGCGCGAAGCGACTCAGGGGGATGTACTCCATCTTGTCTCAGCCGTGCATGAACTCGGGGGACGCCAGGAACAGCAGGTTCCACTCGCGGGCAGAGGTGGCCTGTGCCAGCGCATTGCGTGTGGCGGCAGACCAGGTGGGCTGCAGGGTGCGTACATAGGCACTTTCTGCCAGCGCAGGGGGCGTGCGCTGCGCAGGGGCCGATTCGGCCATCTTCATCTCTTTATCTCGCTGGGCAGGTAGGGGGGGAGTGGCAGCCCCCGCCCCCGCCCCAATGGCGCGGGCGATCTCGAAGCGCGTGGACATCTGCCCCGAGCCCGCCCATGCCGCTGCGTCGAGCGGGTAGCCGTCGGGCGTTGCGCGGCCGTACAGGGGCTCGGCCAGGCGCTGCAGCCAGCCCAGTGCGGGTTCTGTGCTGGGTAGCACGGCGTCGCCATGGGCCAGCCGCAGGCTGGCCAGCACATAGTGCACCGGGTCGCGAAAGCGCTGGCCCAGCGATGCGCGAAAGTCTGGCGCGTTGAACAGCGCCTCGAGCACGGCGGCGATGTCGCCATCGGTGCGCTCGAAAGTGCGCGCCAGCATTTGCAGCAGCGCGGGTGGCGGTTTGTCGCCCACCAGAAAGAGCGCGAGCTTGCGCGTGATGAAGCGGGCCGTGGCCGGGGCGCGGGCTAGGCGGTCCAGCGCTTCGTCCACCTCGGCCAGGCCTTCTGCGCGCAGGGGCTGGCCCAGCAGCGTCTTGGACTCCCAGTCGTGCCGCTGGGGGTTGAACTCGAACAGGCCGTCGCGCACGTAGTGGCGGCGCAGCGCGGGCTTCATTTTTGGGGGCTCGTCTTCGGGTGGGCGCAACGACACCCCCACGCCGGTCAACACGCGCGCCAGCTCCTGCACGTCTTGCTGGCTGTAGCCGCCGTCCACGCCCAGGGTGTGCAGCTCCATCAGCTCGCGGGCGTAGTTCTCGTTGATGCGGCCCGCCGCGTTGCGTGCGTTGTCCAGGTAATGCAGCATGGCCGGGTGGCGCACCGTGGCGCCCAGCAGGTCACGAAAGCGGCCCAGTGCGTGGGGGCGGATGGCGCGTTCCTCATAGTCGCCCACCAGCACACGCAGGTTGCCCTTGCCCCCAAACACGCTGAAGTGGTTCATCCAGAACCAGGTCATCTTCTCGCGCAGCTGGGTGGGCGAATACAGCGCGCGCAGCACAAAACGCTCGGCCGCCTCTTGCTGCAGTGCGCGCATGTCCTGCTGCCAGGCCTTGAGGGCCGCCTTGCGACCGTCTTCGGTGGGCTGTGCCTTGGCGGTCTGGTGCTGGGCCTCCATGCGCGCGGCCAGCTCGGGCAGGGGCTCGCGGGTGATGGCCATGGCGTCGATCTGCGCCTGGGCGGCGCGCGGCAGCGTGGCGGGCGGGGGGCGCAGCTGCGCGGCCAGGTAGGCGGCAACCCCCTGCTGCGGCAGCGGCTGCGTGCCCTGGGCAGTGTTGCCCCAGGTCACGCGGTCCAGCAGGCGGGCCTGGGTGACTTCGTCGGCGCTGCTCCAGCCCGTGGCACCTGCCGGGGCGGCTGCACGCCCCAGGCCCATTGGGGCGGTGGCGACCGCACCCAGCAGGCCTGCGAGCACGGTGCGGCGGTGAACGGGGGCGGGGTGCGGGAAGGAGAGGGCGTTCATGGTGTGCGCTGGCTGCAGGCAGTGGACGCATGGTGCCCCGCTCCAACGCGCTGTGCAAGCC
>NZ_QAIH01000225.1:0-34916 GCF_003060895.1 Acidovorax sp. HMWF029
ATGTAGGGTGAGTGTGCAACCGCTTAATGCACAGTTTCTTCGCGCCCAGTCAGCGATCCATTCACCAACCTTAGAAACAGCCCGTGTTGTGCAACCCATCAGGGCACACGTTTTTTGCGAAGCGTCAGGAGAGCAGCCACGGGCCAAGCTGTTGTCACACAAACCCAACCAAGCGGTGACCAGATCATGTGACGCCCCAGAAATTCCACGTCGTGCAACCCTAGGTAGCGACCAAGCCAATTTGGGCCGAACAACAAAACAGCAACCGTCAAGACCACCGAGAGCAGCACCAAGGCAACCTGAGGACGAACTCCACGCTCGAACCTCCACATCAAAGTACCGCCAACCAGTAATGGAGGCAGCATGACCCAAAGGACGAGTATTGCGAACTCTGATTTAGTCACGATCTCAAACGTCTGCTTCTGGCCGCTCTAGGTCCCAGCTGTGACATGCCGAAGGACCCAAAACAGCAATTTACACGGTGGTTCGACAGGCCATCAGACCTCTCAGCGACAGTTGGAAAAGTATGTGCTGAGCACAGGCGTCAGGGTCGTCAATACATTCGCAAGGTCCAAGGGGCAGTGCGGTTGATATCGGGTCTTTAAAAATCTGTGCAGACCGCTTGGCACCTAGCGGCGCTCTAATCTCGACATGCCCGTCCTGGAACTGCAATGGGATATGAATGCAGTCATGAAAAAGCAAACTCTGCACCCCTGCCGCCACTAAACCTGCGTGGAGTTCATCAAGACCATCGGGGCTTTGCATGTGTCGATTCTCCGTTGAGAAGTTACGCCGACCGTCTGTTTTTCGTCAACAACGAACGGTGGCCCAGTTCGAAGCCAACCGTCCGGCGTCGGTTTTAGTTTGATCTACACCCGACCAGCTGAGCTGGTTCAAGCTGACGCCACCGTTGGCACCTTCAACAAACCATCCGCCTTGAACATGGCACGAATCCCCCGCACCGCCTGCCGAATCCGCGCCTCGTTCTCGATCAGCGCAAAGCGCACGTACTCATCCCCCTGGTCGCCAAACCCGATGCCCGGCGACACGCACACCTTGGCCTTGTCGAGCAACTGCCGCGCAAACTCCAGCGACCCCAGCGCCCGATACGGCTCGGGGATGCGGGCCCAGATGTACATGCTGGCCTTGGGGCAGTCCACAGCCCAGCCGGATTCGGTGAGGCCCTTGTAGAGCACGTCGCGGCGGCGCTGGTACTGGGCGGCGATGTCTTTCACGCACTGTTGGTCGCCTTCCAGCGCGGCAATGGCGGCCACCTGCAGGGGGGTGAAGGTGCCGTAGTCGTGGTAGCTCTTGATGCGGGCGAGCGCCGCCACCAGGTCGGGGTTGCCCACCATGAAGCCCACGCGCCAGCCGGCCATGTTGTAGCTTTTGCTCAGGGTGAAAAACTCCACCGCCACATCCTTGGCGCCGGGCACTTCCATGATGCTGGGGGCGCGGTAGCCGTCGTACACGATGTCGGCGTAGGCCAGGTCGTGCACCACCAGGATGTCGTGCTTCTTGGCCAGGGCGATCACGCGCTCGAAGAAGCCCTGGTCCACGCACTGCGTGGTGGGGTTGCTGGGGAAGCCAAAGATCATCATCTTG
This sequence comes from Acidovorax sp. HMWF029, assembly GCF_003060895.1. Lineage (GTDB taxonomy): Bacteria > Pseudomonadota > Gammaproteobacteria > Burkholderiales > Burkholderiaceae_C > Acidovorax. The sequence goes on from NZ_QAIH01000225.1 coordinate 1,606, forward strand.
GGCTTGGGGTAGCTGCCGCGGATGGCCTTTTCCAGCTCGGCAAAAAAGTCCACGTCGGGCGCCACGGGCACGCTGCGGATGTCGGCACCGGCAATCACCGCACCGTAGATGTGGATGGGGTAGCTCGGGTCCGGCACCAGAACGGTGTCGCCCCGGTCCAGCGTGGCCAGCATCAGGTGGGCCAGGCCTTCCTTGGAGCCGATGGTGACGATGGCCTCGGTGTCGGGGTTGATGTCCACCGCGTAGCGGTCTTTGTACCAGTGGCTGATGGCGCGGCGCAGGCGCGGGATGCCTTTGCTGGCGCTGTAGCCGTGGGTGTCGGGCCGCTGGGCCACTTCGGTGAGCTTGGCGACGATGTGCGGCGGCGTGGCCCCGTCGGGGTTGCCCATGCTCATGTCGATGATGTCTTCGCCCCGGCGGCGGGCGGCGAGTTTGAGCTCTGCCGTGATGTTGAAGACGTAGGGAGGGAGACGATCAATGCGCGCAAAACGGCGCTTGCCCTGCGATGCAGACATGCGGTGTGACTTTCACGTAAGCGCCCGGAACCGTCCGAGCGACGTGGCTGGCAGAAAGGCCGGCCCGCAGCCAATGTAGCGCAAGCGGCTTGCTGCGTTCCAGCACTTTGTGCGCGGTGTGGCGGCAATGCAGCAGGTGTGACTATGGCGCGCAGGCTTTACTTTCTGCGAAGAACGCATAAACGCGCCCCCACCGCCCCAGCATGTTGGGGTGTTGATCGCCCCCGGGCGCAACCGCGTCAGTGCGCCACGAGCAACTGCACAAACATCTGCACCTTGGCGTGGCATTCGGCGCTGATCGAGGTGAACTCCATCCCTGCCACCCACTCATCGCCCTCCTGTTTGAGGGTGATGACCCGCGCATACACATCGGCCACGCGGTAGTCCACAAGCGGCAGCTCAAATTCCAGCTTGATCTCACTGTGCGGTTCCAACGGCTCGATCAGCTCCACCAGCAATCCGTGGTAGCCGATGTCGCGGATGGCGCCGTGCACGATATGAGGCACCACAATCTTGTCCTGCACGCGTTGGCATAGACAGGGCAGGCGCGCATCCACGCGGTGGCTGCGGCGGAACTCCTGGCGAGGCACCTTGAGCTTGTGCGATGGAATGGCAATCAGCTCACGCAAGCTGACAGGCTGCGTGCGGCCCTTGACGTAGACCTGCATGGGAGCCGACGCTGAAACCAGGCCCCAGCAACGCTGATACGTCGTGTCGCTGATGAGCACCTGGCCACGCAGGCTCAGCGCCTCAATGCGCGAAGCCAGGTTGACCGCCTCGCCGATCACGGTGTATTCGGAATACACGTCAGAGCCGAAACGCCCCGCCATCACCGTGCCCGTGTTCACGCCAATGCCGAGAAAGACTTCGGGCAGCCGCTCGCGCAAATGCGCGAGGTTCAGCTCGCGCATGGCCATCTGCATCTCTACTGCGCACAGGAGCGCGCGGTCCACATCGTCGTCGCGGGCCACAGGCGCGCCAAACAGCACCATGATCGAGTCGCCCATGAACTTGTCGATGCTGCCCTGGTATTTGAAAACCACCTCGGACAGACGCGCCAGGCATCGGTTGAGCGCGGCAATGACAACCGCAGCAGGCTGTGAGCCCGACAGCGCAGTGAATCCACGCAGGTCGGCCAGCAAAATGGTGACCTCGCGCGTCGCCACGTTCAGTCCCTCGGCGGCCACACCATCGGGGCTTTGCATGCCATGCAGGATGCTGGCCATCTCGGCCTGTGCCGCTTCGGAAAGGGACGCTCCGGTCTCGCGCTCGATCAGCGACTGCAGGCGGCGCACGGCATCGTGGTGGAATTCTTTGTTCATGGGCAATGGGGCAGGCAACGGGAGCATGGAAAGCGGGGGCTGGGGTTGACCTGCATAACTCCCTGTGGTCCGTGATTGCGCAGCCTCGGGCGGTCCGCACTATCACCGACTCAAGGGGTTTTGCAGGTCAACCCAAACACCCTTTACACGCCGTTCAGGATAGGCGCGCCCCAAAAATCGGTCAACCGGGCATTCCATCCTGGGATAACCCCACTACAGGCGGTGAGTCCTGCTCCAGCACCTCTCCGAGACACGGAAAAATCCTCCATCACAGAGGAAAAATCGCATGCGCCCTCCAGGGACACGATTAGTGGGAGCCTGCGAGAAATCAGGCCGCTTCGCCGATTTCGCCGTTTTCGCCGGCTTACCCAACAGTAAACAATAGTTAACCGCCAGAAAAAGCGGCATCTACCCACCTGCAGCGTTGCCATACGATTTGGGCCGTGAACCATGGAGCTCCCCCCCCCCGATCCATACGTAAAAAGTTCCCAGTTGCCCGGTCATAGTCCCACCGCATTGCGCTTCGCTCAGGCCCGGCCGCCGCAATGCCCAGGGGTTCCTCACTCAACCCCATCAAGTTGTCATCACTGCCATGCCACAGACGGCCCGACACTGCCGTGCCCGCACGGCTGGCCCACAGACCCGGCGGGGGCTACAGAAAGCAGGAGTCATGCACATGGCCAGACAGCAACATCTGAGCCCCGGCAAGGCGCTATCGCTCCGAGGCCTTGTGCGCTCGGCGGGGCAGTGGGCATGGTCACTACTGCCTGTGAAGGCTGCGGAGCAGCATCGTGCACAGAAGGCGATGGCGCCACCAGCCACAGCGGCCGTGTGCCCACCCGAAAGTGCAGTGGTGGTGCCATCCACTCCCGCTCACCATCAAACGCTACCTTGACCTGCGGAGGGCGCCAGCTGGACGGCGCCACGGTCAGCTCGGTGCAGGCAATGCTGGTCACGGCGCTATCCCTGTCCAGCTGGCCGGTGGCTGCGTTCCACACCGTGCGCGCTATGGCACTGCGGTTCTGGGGCTTCAGCATCACCACCGCCAGGTGCCCACCGTCTGCCACTTGCTGGGCCTGCGGCAGGCCCATGCGGTCAAGCTGCAACGGGTTGTTGCCCACAAACAGGGTGGTGACCAGATGCTCCTCATGCCGCACCTCGGCACCATGCTGGGTGGTCATCACCACACGCCAGCGCCTGCCAGCTGCGGGGCGGAACAGGCTCCACACCGCCGATGCCACCGCCACCCCGCGCGACCGGCCAAAACGCAGGGAAGCCCGCTCGCGCTCAGCCAGCAGCTTGGGGTACAGGCCCACGCTGGCGTTAACAACAAACATGCGGTGGTTCACGTACCCCACCTGCACGGGACGCAGATCCCCAGCGTGCAGGGCCTGCAGCAGGTCTTGCACAGACTGCTCCGGGTCCAGCGCCAGTCCATTTTCGCGGCTGAAGTAGTTGAAGGTGCCCATGGGCACCACCCCCATGGGTACACCCGCGTGCAGCGCAGCTGCAGCTACGGCGTTGATGGTCCCATCGCCACCTGCGGCCACCACCAGGCCGCCGTCAGTGCGCGCGGCCTCGGCAGCGTTGCGGGCCAGCTGCACGATGTCACCGCGCTGGCGGGGCACATGCCACACGAGGTTGTGCGCCTGCAGTGCAGACACGCCTTCGAGCGTGGCACGCAGCAGGTCCAGGTCGGCCCCAGGCCGCTTGGGCACCACAAGGTGAATAGGGCCACGGGGCTGTGGAGGATGAGGGCAGTCAGACGCGAGCATGCAAAACTCTGCAACAAACAGGAGCAACCCCACATTGGGAAGGGGTGGGAACCGCGGGGTGACACATGGTCGCGGTCGGGTTCGGCGCTTGCAGCCAGTCGCAGCGCATTTGAGCCCAATACACCCACCATGGCGCGGGCTGCTGGGAACTTCGGTACAACCTGCGGGTTCATTCCTTGTGCATTGCAGCTGACTGCATCTGCAAAAAATGGAAACCGAAAAGAGAAAGACTACCCCGCACCATGACGACACCCCCTCCCGCTGCCATATCCACAGCATCCGATCTTGGCACCCTGCTGGCGCAATACCCTGTAGGCTGGTGGTTGGCTGGCATGCTGTCCATGGCGCTGCTGGGCGCCTGCGCACTGGCGGGCCTGCGCACCCTGCGAAAAAAAGCGGGGCCGCCGCTGCTCCGGCTCTTTCCGGCCCAGGCGCGCACCCTCATGCTGGCAGCCATGGCAACATCGGCCTGCACATTGGTGCTGGCGGGCGCCACCATGGCAGAACTGGCTGAAAGCGGTCGTGCCCAAGGCCCGTGGGGCGTACTCGACGACACCATTGCAGCCCACCTGCGTGCCGAGGCCGACACCGCCGTGCTGCAGATGTTTGCCACGCTCACCCACCTGGGCGACACCTGGGTGTTGGCAGCCCTGACCCTGGCAGTGGCGGTCGCACTGTGGTTGCGCCAGCACAAAATTCTGGCCACAGGCTGGCTGGTGGCCATGGCAGGCAATGGCGCGTTGACCAAGGTGCTGAAAAATCTGTTCGAACGAGTGCGGCCCGAGCACACGCATGGCCTTGCCGAGGCCAGCGGCTACAGCTTTCCCAGCGGGCACAGCAGTGCATCGATGGTGGCCTATGCCATGCTGGCCTACTTGGCCACGCGGCTGCTACCGCGTGTGTGGCACCTGCCCGCTGCGATGGTGGCCGGTGCACTCATTTTTACCACGGGCTGGAGCCGCATCGTGCTGCAGGTGCACTACGCCAGCGATGTGCTGGCAGGGTGGCTGGTGGGCGGTACCTGGATGGTATGCACGGTGCTGATCATGGAGAGCGTTTCGCACTGGCGACGCGCAGCCCCCATGCCAGTCCGCAGCCAGAATGGCGCAGTGTGACTCAGTGGTTTTTCACCAGGGGCAAGACCAGACGGGAGGCAGTTCTGCCGCCAGTATGGACACTGTTGCGCGCCACCGCACGTGGCCCTGCGCCCGCCTCTGGTGCGCCAGTGTTGGGATTGACGTCGAACCTGGGGAAGTTGCTGCTGGAAATGTCCAGCCTTATCCGATGGCCCTTGCGGAAAAGGTTGGAGGTGGGCATCGGCTCTATGGTGATCTGCACCACCTCGCCAGGACTCATCATCTGCGGCGTTTCCCAGGATCGCCGGTATCGACATCGCATGATGCCGTCCGTCAGGTTCATCGCATAGCCCTGTGGGTAATCCTCGCTGGGCGGATACTGGTCGATGAGCTTGGCGGTGAAGTCCGTGTCAAGGGCGGTGGAAGATACCCACAACTCCATCACAATAGGCCCCGTCACCTCCATATCGGCCTCCAGCGCAGGAGTCTGGAAAACGAGCACATCACTCCGATCCGCCAAGGGGCCATAGGGCTCCTGCGCCCCGAAAACATCAGCGCTGGTGCGCTGGTCATAGGCGCCAGCCACCATCAGAGGCTCTCCGGAAGTGACTGAACCACCGATGGTAGGCACAGGGTGGGCGGGGTCGAACCAGAAGCTCAGCGCTTCATCGCTTTGAGGCTGCACGGGGGACAGGGAGCCGTCTGCTCCGAGGTACCAGGGCATGAACTCCGTTCCCGGCACAGGCCATCCGCACGCACTGCACCATACGCCGCCATGGTCCAACCGCCCGGCCGGTGTGCTGCGCCCCGAACCACCGCCCATACGAAAATAGCGCACGGCGTCGCGCATCTGTGATGACGCCGACTTGCCCTTGAGCCAATGGTCGAACCAGGACAGCCGCATGTGCACGTAGTCCTGTGCCAGCGAGCCATCGAGCACTGCTGCGGGGCCAAAGTCCACGTTCCCCGCCCAAGGCACGCTGCGCTCGCCATGGGTCCAGGGGCCAAGCACCATGCGCACGCGGGCATCGCCACGCTCAGAGAGCCCCAGATAGTTATCTGTAGTGGTTTGCGCGTAGGGGTCCCACCAGCCGCACATCATCATGACGGCCACTCCATCAAAAGCATCGTAATGGCCGGCTGCATACAGTTCGGGCTGGCGCCAGTATTCGTCGAAGGTACCGCGCTCCCACTGGCCAAAAAGATAGTCCTCGTACTCAGGCGCCCATTGCAATGGCGAGTCTCCCCGCGTCCAGGGCAACCGCCTGAACCAGTCGCCGATGTCGGTCTGGTCCAGCGCCTGGCGCGCCGCTGCGCTGATGCGGTTGCTACCGCTGCGGGCATTGCGCAATGCCCAGACCGCCTGCTTCAGCTCGAAAGCCCCGCCATGGCGAATGCCACCACGGTAGGCATTGGCAAAGCCACCGCACTCCAGGAACATGGCCTTCAACCCGGCAGGCCGCTGACTGGCCAATGCAGTCTGGGTGTGGGCCGCATACGAAAGCCCATACGTGCCGATCGCGCCATTGCACCAGGGCTGGGCCATGATCCACTGCATGGTATCGGCGCCATCATGGGCTTCGCCAAGGTACTTGGTGAAATGCCCTTCAGAATCAAAGCGGCCACGGCAGTCCTGCACGACCACTGCATAACCTTCTTTTGCAAAAAGGGCGGCAACTTCACCGCGCCGCATGGGATGCGGATTGAGCGCAGTGCGCTCGCGCCGGGTTTCTTCATCCTTGCCGTAAGGCGTGCGTTCCAGCAATACGGGCAGCGGGCCTGGCTTGGGCTCGGGCAGATAGACGTCAGTGGCGAGGCGAACTCCGTCTCGCACAGGTACCCAGCATGTGTGCCGGGTCACGCCGCCAAAGGAGGCCGTTGAAATCATGCGCATGCGGTGGCCTCACTCAGTCCAGCTTGAGGTTGCGTTCTTTGACCAGCTTGGCCCAACGCGCGGTGTCCTCTTGTATGAAACGAGCAAGCTCCTGCGGCGTTGTGGGCGCAGGCTCTGCCCCTTGCGCCAGCAGTTGACTTGCAATCTCGGGATCGCCCAGTGCAGCCGCTAGCGCCTTGCTGATGCGATTGACAAGATCCGCCGGCGTCCCCGTGGGGGCAAACAATGCGTACCAGATGTCGTATTCAAAACCCTTCACACCCGCCTCGGCCATGGTTGGCACATTTGGGAAGGCACGCGACCGCTTGGCGCTGGCCACCGCGATCGGCACCAACTTTCCGCCCTTGATATGCGGCGCAACACTGGGCACCGCGTTCATGCCAAGCTGCACATGACCGCCTGCCAGTTCGTTCACGGCGGGGCCACCGCCTTTGTAGGGAATCTGCACCATGCGGGTGCCCGTGGCAGCCTGGAACATCTCCATCGACAGGTGACCAGGGCTGCCGTTGCCGCTGGTGCTGTAGTTGAGTTGGCCAGGGTTCTTGCGAGCCAGTTCGACCAGCTCTTGCACCGTGCGAACGTTCAAGCTCGGGTGCGTGGTGAGAATGGGAATATTGATCACCACCCGCCCAACCGGCACGAAGTCACGCGACGGGTTATAGGCGAGTTTGCTGGACAACAGCGGCGCCGTCACCATTCCCGAACCAGCCCCCAGCAGCAAGGTGTACCCATCAGCCGGCGACGCCGTCACCGACTGGAAGCCGTGCGCACCAGGCCGGTTGTCAACGACGACAGGCTGCCGCCACTGGTCCGACATCTTGCGTGCCACCACACGCATGGCTGTGTCGGCTGCTGCCCCTGCAGGAAACGGAACCACGATACGCACGGGCTTCTCGGGGAACTGGGCAGCCTGCGCAGAAAGGGAAACAACCCACAGCAACACCCCTGACACCAGCCCCGCCGACACGCGCTGCAGGATCGGGTAACGGAAAGCATTGCGAGAAAAGCAGACCCATGAGGCTGCATCGATGGTTTTAGAAATCATGGCGAACTCCTGCGCCCACGGCGCGTACAGCCGCATTGCTGCGGCTGGAATTGATTCCGTCTTGGTCGAAGAAGGCCTGCAACTCCGTGCGTCTGGACAACGCATAGGTGTACGCCACCTGATAGCGCTTGCGCACACCTAGCAGCGAAGTCTGTACTTCGCGCTGCGCCAGGTTAACAACGACTGCATGCTGGCCCGCGGCGAACCGGCTACCCACCAGCCAATAGTCCACACCGGCACGCGCCGTGGCAGACGCTTTGGCATAGGTGTCGCGCCCCAGCAGCACATAAGGCTCGACCACGCCGAAGTCGTAGCGCACCCCCGCCTGCCATTTGCTGGAGAACTCATTGGCAAGCAGCCCTCCCGGACGCGTGTCCTTGGCGTATCCGATGCCTGCCGACCAGGGCCCCTGCGCGTAGTTCAAGCCCATATCCATAGACTTGGCGCCGTTCTCCTGATCAGGCGTTCTGGCATCGCCACGCAGGTAGTAGCGGGCTCGGAAGTTAACGCTGCCCCACATGGGACTCTGGTATCCGATGGCGTTCGAAGTGCGATTGCGTGCATTGAGCATGGAGGTACCGATCGCGGTGGCTCCTGCATCATTGGCGGCGAATGATGTGATGCGCGTGACCTGCGAATACAGCGGCGATCCCGTGGGGTTCGCCGAATCCAGTCGGCCCAGGGCCACTGTGCCCCAACTGCCGCGCAAAGCCGCGTAGCTGTTTCGAAACCCTGGCGCTGCGGCGGCTCCAGAGTCAGCATCCACCCCCATCTCCAGGCCAAACAGGGCGGTCATTCCATCACCCAGATCCTCCTTGCCCCGAAAACCTAGCCGGGAGGCGTTGTCGCGCTCTTCCGTGACCGAACCCGTATTTCCGGTCTTGACCTTGTTGATGGTCAAGCGCACCTGCCCGTACACCTGCAGGTCTTGCGCAACCACGTGCGGCGCGGCAGAAAAGAAAAGACCGCAGGCGGCCAGCGCGAAGGGAAAGGGGGACCTCATGACATCATGCTCCTTGGTTGACGGATGAATCGGTGCGTTATTGGGTGAAGACGCGGCCGATTCTCTGGAGCACTGACACCCATCACAACGGTATGACGAAGACTGATGACCCTATGCAATCAGCCGCTGGTTTGCGCCAAGGCACGGCAGGTGCCAAGATGCAAGCAATGCACGCCAGTCCCTGGATACGTTAAGGATGCCCTGCATAACTCTCGCGGGCGGTGGTAGCGCGGATCGGGATGTAGCGCAAGGCGTCTTTTGGCAGCCGATAGCCGGCTTGTTGGCTTGTTGGCAAGAAAAGCAATGCAGCGAACCGCCCGAGGCCGCGCGTTCACAGGCCGCAGGGAGTTATGCAGGACAACCTCAGCTACCGGGATGCGCAGACACGGTCAATCGCCCATGAATTTCAAGCAACTCGAAGCCTTCCAGGCCATCATGCTCAGCGGCTCCACCACAGGCGCTGCAGAGCGCATGGGGCTGTCACAACCCGCCATCAGCCGACTTCTGGCTCAGCTGGAGGAAGACCTTTCCCTGCGATTGTTCGTACGCGAAAAGGGACGCCTGAGCCCCACGGCAGAAGCCCATGCGCTGGTGCACGACGCCCAGGGCCTGATGGACTCTGCCCAGTGTTTTCGCCGACATGCGGAACAATTGCGCCTTGGAGGATTCCGGCGGCGACTTCTCAAGGTTGCCCTTCCCAGCACCCTGGCCACCACGCTCATGCCCACTCTGGCCAAGCGGTTCATGCAGGCGCACCCCGATGTGGTGCTGGAGGTGCTCTCGGGCTCCTACAACGATGCCGAGCGCGCATTGCTCAGCCGCGATGCAGACATCGGCCTCGTGCGGCTGCCGATGGAGATGCAGGGGCTCAGCACCCGGGTCAGCCTGGATTCCGAAGCCGTGTGCATCATGCCCACGGGGCACCCCCTGGAGCATCTGCATGAAGTCGGCCCCACCGATCTGATCGACACCAGCTTGATCTTGCTGGGGCGCCAGCGCCAGATCCGCCATGACATCGACATGGCGTTTCGCCAGACCCGCGTACAACCGCGCGTAGCCCTGGAAGTGCACTCGGTGAGCGAGGCCTGCGCCCATGTGGCCCAGGGGCTGGGCGTATCCATCGTCAACGCATTGCTGGTGCAACACTGCCCGCGCGACACCGTGACCTTGCGACCATTCCGTCCGCGCATCGCCTACCAGTTGGGAATCGCGACAGTGAGCAATGCGACCGAAACACCACTGCACGACACCTTCACTCAGCTACTGGTGGAAGCTTTGGTGCCATCACCCCTGCGCAACGATCGACCTGCAGCCGGCTGAAGGGAGCGAGAGGAGGCGCGCATCGAACCAGGTGACTGAATCCATCAGATGGCCACCAGATTGCGAATACCCTTGGCTTCCATTTCGCTGCCAGGCCCACGGGCGATGACTTCGCCGCGCTCCATCACCAGGTATTCGTCGGCCAGCTCCTGCGCAAAGTCGTAGTACTGCTCGCACAGCAGGATGGCCATCTCGCCCTTGTCGGCCAGCATGCGAATCACCCGGCCAATGTCTTTGATGATGCTGGGCTGGATGCCCTCGGTGGGCTCGTCCAGGATCAGCAAACGCGGGCCGGGTGCGAGCGCACGCGCAATGGCCAGTTGCTGCTGTTGACCGCCTGACAGGTCGCCGCCCCGGCGCTTGAGCATCTGCTTGAGCACGGGGAAAAGCTCGTACAGGTGCGGGGGCACCGGGGTGGAGCCACTTTTGTAGGCCAGGCCCATGCGCAGGTTTTCTTCCACCGTCAGACGCCCGAAGATTTCGCGTCCCTGAGGAACAAAGCCAATGCCTGCGCGGGCACGGTCGTACGGAGTGGCTTTGTCGATGGCTTTGCCGTCGAAGCTGATGCTGCCGCTTTTGATGGGTACCAGGCCCATGAGGCTTTTGAGCAGCGTGGTCTTGCCCACGCCGTTGCGACCGAGCAGGACGGTGACTTTGCCGGGGGGGGCGGTGAGGCTCACGTCGCGCAGGATGTGGGAGCCGCCGTAGTACTGGTTGATGTTTTGGACGGTGAGCATGATGGTTTTTTGACTTTTTTGGCCGTTTGCGCCTGTCTAGCAAGCTCTTTCAGCTATCTATTTAGGAGCATTCTTTAGCCACAGGGAAGGGTGTTGTGATGCTAAGTGAGAAGGCGACGCGGCAAAGCACCATCACCGCCCAAGATAAACCTCAATCACCCGCTCATCCGCCTGCACCTGATCGAGCGTGCCCTCGGCCAGCACGGAGCCATCGCACAGCACCGTCACCTTCTCCGAAATCGTGCGGATGAAGCCCATGTCGTGCTCCACCACCATCAGCGAATGCTTGCCCTTGAGGGTGAGGAACAGTTCTGCCGTGCGCGCGGTCTCGTCGTCCGTCATGCCCGCCACCGGCTCGTCCAGCAGCAAAAGCTTGGGGTCTTGCATCAGCAGCATGCCAATCTCCAGCCACTGCTTTTGCCCGTGGCTCAGATTGCCCGCCTGGCGCGTCACGCTGCCCGCTAGGTGAATGGTGTGCAACACCTCCGCCAGCCGGTCCGACTGCGCGGAGTCGAGCTTGAAGAACATGCTCGACTTCACGCCCTTGTGGGTTTTGAGCGCCAGCTCCAGGTTCTCGAACACGCTGAGCTGCTCGAACACCGTGGGCTTCTGGAACTTGCGGCCTATCCCCAGGCTGGCAATCTCGGGCTCGTTGTGGCGCAGAAGGTCGATGGTGGAGCCGAAGAACACCGAGCCTTTTTGCGGCCGGGTCTTGCCGGTGATGATGTCCATCATCGTCGTCTTGCCCGCACCATTGGGGCCGATGATGCAGCGCAGCTCGCCAGGGGCGATGTCCAGGCTCAGGCCGTTGATGGCCTTGAAGCCGTCAAAGCTCACGTGCACATCTTCCAGGTACAGGATGCGGCCATGGGTCACGTCCACTTCGCCCGGTGTGGCGATGCGCGAGAAGCCTGCGGCGCGGCCGCCAGACTCGGTTTGCCCCACCGGCGCAGGCGCCAGCTTGGCCTCGATGCGCCGTGCGCCCTCTTCCATCAAATCGGGCGTCATTGCGCAGCTCCCTTCTTGTCCTTCAACTTCTTGACCAGGCCCACGACACCATTCGGCAAGAACAGCGTGACGGCAATGAACAGCGCACCCAAGAAGTACAGCCAGAACTCTGGCGCCGTCACCGTGAGCCAGCTCTTGGCCCCGTTGACGATGAACGCCCCCACGATAGGCCCGATCAGCGTGGCACGCCCACCCACCGCCGCCCATACGGCGATCTCGATGGAGTTGGCGGCACTCATCTCGCCGGGGTTGATGATGCCGACCTGCGGCACATACAGTGCGCCAGCCACGCCGCACATCATGGCGCTGATGGTCCAGATGGTGAGCTTGTAGGGCAGTGGCGAGTAGCCAGAGAACATGACGCGGCTCTCCGCATCGCGCACGGCCTGCAGCACGCGGCCAAACTTGCTGCGAACCAGCCAGCGCGCCAGCAAAAAGAAGCCGAGCAGCGCCAGCCCGGTGAGCACAAACAACGTCATGCGCATGTTCTGCGTGGCAATGGGCATGCCCAGGATGCGTTTGAAGTCGGTGAAGCCGTTGTTGCCGCCAAAGCCGGTTTCGTTGCGGAAGAACAGCAGCATGGCCGCATACGTCATGGCCTGGGTGATGATGGAGAAGTACACGCCCTTGATGCGCGAGCGGAAGGCGAAGTAGCCGAACACGAACGCAATCACACCCGGCACCGCCACGATGAGAATCAGCGTAGCGATGAAGCTGTCAGACAGCGCCCAGTGCCAGGGCAGTTCCTTCCAGTCCAGGAACACCATGAAGTCGGGCAGGTCGCTCTTGTAGTTGCCGTCGCGCCCAATCTGGCGCATGAGGTACATGCCCATCACGTAGCCCCCCAGCGCAAAGAACAGGCCGTGGCCCAGACTCAGAATGCCGGTGTAGCCCCAGATCAAGTCCATTGCCAGCGCGCAGATGGCGTAGCACATGATCTTGCCGAGCAGCGCCACGGCGTAGTCACTCAGGTGGAACATGCTGCCTGCGGGCACCCACAGGTTGAGCACGGGGGCAACGGCGCACACCACGATGAGCGCCACGATGAAAGCCGACCAGCCGCCGCGTGTGAGCAGCGGCGCGGGTGCGGGCAAGGTGAGAGAGGGCTGTGTCACGGAACGGCCTTGGGATTCGGATGAATGTGTGCCTCCGTCCGTTCGCACTGAGCTTGTCGAAGTGCTGCGCAGGGCTTCGACAGGCTCAGCCTGAACGGACTGCGCGGGGCGCAGAGAGGTTGAAGAATCAGGGGTGGCACTCATGCTTCAGCACTCCGGCCTTTCATCGCGAAGATGCCCTGGGGCCGCTTCTGGATGAAGATGATGATGAACACCAGCACCGCAATCTTGGCCAGCACTGCGCCCGCCCAGCCTTCGAGGAACTTGTTGAGAATGCCCAGGCCCAGCGCGGCATACACCGTGCCCGCCAGTTGGCCGACACCGCCCAGCACCACCACCATGAAGGCATCGACGATGTAGCTCTGGCCCAGGTCGGGCCCCACATTGCCCACCTGGCTCAGCGCGCAGCCCGCCAGGCCCGCAATGCCTGAACCCAGTGCGAAGGCCATGGTGTCGATGCGTGCGGTGTTGACGCCCATGCACGAGGCAATGGGGCGGTTTTGCGTGACGCCACGCACAAACAAACCCAGGCGCGTGCGGGCAATCAGGTAGCCCATGCCCAGCAGCACCGCAATCGCAAAGCCGATGATGACGAGCCGGTTGTAAGGCAGCGTGAGGTTGGAGAGCACCTGCACGCCACCGCTCATCCACGAGGGGTTTTCTACCCCCACGTTCTGCGCACCAAAAATCGTGCGCACCAGTTGCATCAGCACCAGGCTGATACCCCAGGTGGCCAGCAACGTCTCCAGCGGGCGGCCATACAGAAAGCGCAGCACGCCACGCTCCAGCACCGCGCCCACGGCAGCGGCAGCGCCAAACGCCAGCGGCAGCGCTGCCACCAGATACCAGTCGAACGCGCCCGGAAAATACTTTTGAAAGATGCCCTGCACCACATAGGTGGCGTAGGCGCCAATCATCATCAACTCGCCATGGGCCATGTTGATGACGCCCATGAGGCCGTAGGTAATGGCCAGACCCAAGGCGACGAGCAGCAGGATGGAACCCAGACTGATGCCCGAGAACGCTGCGCCCAGGCGCTCACCCCAGGCCAGCTTGCCGTCGATGGCGCCCAGTGCGGCCTGCAGGGCGGCCTTGACCTTGGCGTCTTCTTCGACGCTGACGCGTTCGTTGAGCAGTAACCGTGTGTCGGGTGTAGCGCTGAGCGACAGCGCCTGCGCGGCGGCGATGCGCTGCGAGGCGTCTTCACTGCCCAGCAGCGTGGCCGCGCGGGCCAGCTGAAGCTGGGTTTTGATCTTGTCGTTGGTTTCCTGCGCCAGGGCTTTGTCCAGCAATGGCAGGCGGCCTGCGTCAGGCTCCTTGGTCAGCGCCTTGGCGGCGGCCATGCGCTGGGCTTCGTCCTTGCCAAACAACGCCAGGCCCGCCAGGGCGGTGTCGATCTCGCCGCGCATGCGGTTGTTGTTGATGATGTCTTCGGCGTCCTGGGGCACGGGCACCTCGGCGCCGGTCACCGGGTCGATGCCCTTGTCGCCCTGCATGATCAGGGCCTTGCCTGCGGCGACCTTCACCGCATCATCGGCCAGCGCCTGCAAAAAGACGGCGGTGCGTTCGCTGGGCTCCACCACAGCTTGCTGCACGGCAGCCACGCGGTCGTCAGTCTCGCCAGCGGCCATCGCCAGGGCCTGCTCGGCGGTAAGTGCGTATGCCTGCGCAGTTGCACACAGCAGAGCGCAGGCGATCAGACGAGAAAAAATGGAGGAATGCATGACGGAGGCTCTTTGAAGTCGCAGTGGGCCGCCGCGCAGGCGCGATGCGAAGGCGAGAGCCGCCGCGCAAGGGCCGCCCCGCCGCGCTGGCGGCGTCCCCCCTCCCACGCACCAGCGTGAGAGAGGGGGTGAAGGCGCGCTAGCGCCTCAGGGGGGTGTCACTTCTTCTCGGGCTCGTCCTTCTTCTTGTCATTGCCTTCGATGTACGGGCTCCATGGCTTGGCCTTCACAGGGCCAGGGGTCTTCCAGACCACATTGAACTGACCATCGGCCTTGATCTCGCCGATGAACACGCTCTTGTGCAGGTGGTGGTTCTTCTCGTCCATCTTGCTGACGATGCCGCTCGGTGCCTTGAAGGTCTGGCCTGCCATGGCGGCGATCACCTTGTCGGTCTCGGTGCTCTTGGCCTTGGCTACGGCCTGGGCCCACATGTTCACGCCGATGTAGGTGGCTTCCATCGGGTCGTTGGTGAGCGGCTTGTCCTTGTGGCCCGCGATGTTCTTGGCCTTGGCGTAGTCGCTCCACTTCTTGATGAAGGCGGTGTTTTCAGGGTTCTTGATGGACTGGAAGTAGTTCCAGGCAGCCAGGTGGCCCACCAGCGGCTTGGTATCGACGCCGCGCAGTTCTTCCTCACCCACGCTGAAGGCCACCACAGGCACGTCCTTGGCCTTCAGGCCTGCGTTGCCGAGTTCCTTGTAGAAAGGCACGTTGGAGTCACCGTTGATGGTGGACACCACCGCCGTCTTGCCGCCCTGGCTGAACTTCTTGATGTCGGCCACGATGGTCTGGTAGTCAGAGTGGCCAAACGGTGTGTACTTCTCGTCGATATCCGAATCCTTCACGCCCTTGGACTTGAGGTAGGCGCGCAGGATCTTGTTGGTCGTGCGGGGGTACACATAGTCGGTGCCCAGCAGCACCCAGCGCTTGGCACCGCCGCCGTCCTTGCTCATCAGGTAATCCACCGCAGGGATGGCTTGCTGGTTAGGTGCAGCGCCGGTGTAGAACACGTTCTTGGACAGCTCTTCGCCCTCGTACTGCACGGGGTAGAACAGCAGGCCATTCATTTCTTCGACCACAGGCAGCACCGACTTGCGCGACACCGAGGTCCAGCAGCCAAAGATGACAGAGACCTTGTCCTGACCCAGCAACTGCTTGGTTTTTTCCGCAAACAGGGGCCAGTTGGAGGCGGGGTCCACCACCACGGGTTCGAGTTTCTTGCCCAGCAAGCCGCCCTTGGCATTGATCTCATCGATCGCCATCAGCACGGTGTCTTTCAGCACGGTCTCAGAGATGGCCATGGTGCCCGAGAGGCTGTGCAGGATGCCGACCTTGATCGTGTCCTGGGCGTGGGCTGGCAGTGCAGACAGGCCAGCGAGCGTAGCGACAGCCGCGAGGGCCTTGAGGGAATAACGACGTTGCATGTGTGCTTCTCCGGTGGTGGTTTCAATCAGGGAATCAATCAAACCGCTTCGCTCGTTGGGCCCCGGTGTAGGGCCCCAGTGGATCGGGCGATGGAATGGATTCTGGAGAGCATGGCCTGCTTGGGAAATACGCCGGGTGGCGTACACGCAGGTGTCGCCGTCGACGGGCGCGGCCCGCAGGCCGCATTTGTGTCGGGTAGGCGAAACGCTATGTATTTAATAGCTATTAGGGCATACCAGATGCGCGGAGGCGGCCAAAAACATTCAAAATCCCCGCAACCACAGAGCCCGGTGGGAAATGCCCGCCCCGTCTACGATGGCGGCCACAGCCCACGCTCAGCCAAAAAGGATCCAACCCATGGTGAAACGACGCACAGTGCTGCTTGGCGGCGCCGCTACAGCGGGAGCGCTGGTCATTGGCTGGGGAGTGATGCCCCCGCGCCAGCGCCTGCACACCGCTGACCCGCTGCCCGCCGCGCCGGGCCAGGCCACGCTCAATGGCTGGCTCAAGGTCAGCGCCGATAACACCGTGACGGTGATGATGGCCAAGTCCGAAATGGGCCAGGGCGCACACACCGGCCTGGCCGCCATCCTGGCCGAGGAGCTGGACGCCGACTGGGCCCAGGTGCGGCTGGAGATGGCCCCCATCGATGACATCTACAACAACCTGGCCACGGTGGTGGACGGGCTGCCCTTCCACCCCGACAACGATGGATCGATCAAGGCCGTGGCAGGCTGGCTCACGGCCAAGACCATGCGCGAGGTGGGCGTGATGATGACGGGCGGCTCCAGCAGCATCAAGGATCTGTGGCTGCCCATGCGTGAGGCCGGGGCCCATGCGCGTGCCATGCTGATCCGCGCCGCCGCCGCGCAGTGGAAGGTGCAGGCCGCCGAGTGCACTGCCAACGCAGGTTGGGTGGAGCACGCCGCAGGCAAGCGTGCCACGTTTGGCGAACTCGCTGCGCTGGCCGCGCAGCAGCCCATGCCGGGCAAGGTGGCGCTGAAGGAGCCCGCGCAGTTCAAGCTCATCGGCAAGCCGCTCACACGCATCGAGGCACCCAGCAAGCTCGACGGGAGTGCCGCGTTCGGCATCGACGCCAACCCACCCGGCCTGCTGCACGCCAGCGTGGTGATGTGCCCCACCCGGGGCGGCAAGGTGGTCCGCTTTGACGCCGCTGCTGCCCAGAAATTGCCCGGAGTCAAACATGTGCTGGCCGTGGCGCCCCACCATGGAGGCACCGGTGGCGTGGCCGTGATTGCCGACACGCCCTGGCACGCCAAGAAGGCGGCGGCCACCGTCACCGTGGAGTGGGACCACGGCCCCGCCGCCACGCTGTCGAGCGAGGCCGTGATGGCACAGCTGGCCCAGGCGCTCGACCAGACCAAGGGTTTTGGCTACCACAGCGCTGGCGATGTGGACCAGGCCATGCAGGGCGCCGCCAGCAGCATCACCGCCGACTACCGCGCGCCCTATCTGGCCCACGCGGCGCTGGAGCCCATCAACTGCACCGCGCAATTCAAAGACGGCGCCGCCCAGGTGTGGACATCGACCCAGGTGCCGGGCCTCGCGCGAATGGCAGCGGCCAAGGCGCTCGGCATTGACGAAGAAAAAGTGACCGTGCACCAGCTGCTGCTGGGCGGCGGCTTTGGCCGGCGGCTGGAGGTGGACTATGTAGGCCAGGCCGCCGCCATTGCCATGGCCGCCAACGGGGCGCCTGTGCAGACACTGTGGAGCCGCGAGCAGGACACGCAACACGACTTCTACCGCCCAGCGTGCATGGCGCGCTTCAAGGCGGGCTTTGACGCACAGGGCCAGCTGGTGGCCTGGCACAACCTGTCGGTGGGCCAGGCCATCGTGCCGCAGGTGCTGGCGCGCACGTTCGGGCTGCCGGGCGCGGGGCCCGACAAGACGACATCCGAGGGCGCATTCGACCAGCCCTACGAATGGCCCCATGCGCGCATTGCGCACGAGATCATCGATGTGCCGCTGCCCGTGGGCTTCTGGCGTTCGGTGGGGCATTCGCACCAGGCGTTCTTCAAGGAATGTTTTGTGGACGAAGCCGCCCACGCAGCCAAGAAGGACCCCGTGGCCTTCCGCGCTGCGCTGCTGCAAAAGCACCCGCGCCACCTCAAGGTGCTGCAAAAGGCGGCAGAACTGGCAGGCTGGGGCCAGCCGATGGCTCCGGGCGCGGCGGGGGAGCTGCGTGCGCGCGGTGTGGCGCTGCACCAGTCGTTCGGCTCCATCGTGGCGCAGGTGGCCGAAGTGTCGGTGGGGGCAGACAAGGCCATCCGCGTGCACCGCGTGGTATGTGTGATCGACTGCGGCGCGGCCATCAACCCCAACCTGATCGCGCAGCAGATGGAAAGCGCCGTGGTGTTTGGCCTCACGGCGGCACTCTATGGCGAGATCACCCTGAAAGACGGGCAGGTGCAGCAGAGCAATTTCCACGACGTACCGCTGCTGCGCATGGCCGACTGCCCGCGTGTGGAGACACACATCATCAACAGCGCCGAGCCCCCGGAAGGCGTGGGCGAGCCCGGCGTGCCACCCATTGCACCTGCGGTGGCCAACGCCCTGTTTGCACTGACGGGCCAGCGCCTGCGCGCCCTGCCCCTGAAGCTGGCGTGAACCGACTCAAGGAACCACCATGTCCACCACCCTGCGTATCAACGGCAAAGCCGTCTCCGTCACCGCTGAGCCCGACACCCCGCTGCTGTGGGTACTGCGTGGCGAATTGCACATGAACGGCACCAAATTTGGCTGTGGCATGGCGCTGTGCGGCGCCTGCACCGTGCACCTGAACGGCGAGCCTGTGCGCGCCTGCATCACGCCCCTGTCGGCCGTCGGCGATGCCAATGTGACCACCATCGAGGGCCTGCAAGGCCCTGAAGCCACGGCCCTGCGCGCGGCGTGGACGGCGGTGGACGTAGCCCAGTGCGGCTACTGCCAGAGCGGGCAGTTGATGTCGGCCTGCGCGCTGCTCAAGAAAACGCCGAAGCCCAGCGATGCCGACATTGACGCGGCGATGGGTGGCAACGCGTGCCGCTGCGGCACCTACCCGCGCATCCGGGCGGCCATCCACCAGGCGGCCCAGACACCGCGCCAGGGCTAGAAATCTGTCCTAGATTCCCTCGCCCAGGTCCAGCTGCTTCGGTGCAGCCATGCTGCCGTCATCGGTCTGTGCATCAGCAACGTACACGGCGTTGCGACCTGTGCCCTTGGCCTGGTAGAGGGCCTTGTCGGCACGGTTCACGAGTTCTTCAAAGTCGAACCCCGAGCCCTTGTGCAGGGTGGCCACGCCGATGCTGACGGTGACCGCCACGTCCTGCCCCGCGTCGCCCACCGCCACGCGCAGGGCCTCAACGTCCCGGCGCAGCGTTTCGGCCACACGCAGTGCGCTCGGGCCATCGGTCTCCGGCAGCACGATGACAAACTCCTCGCCCCCAAACCGCGCCACGATGTCTACGCCACTGCGTTTGCGCGCCGTGCAGGCCTGGGCCACGGCGCAAATCACGCGGTCGCCCGCCAGGTGGCCATAGGCATCGTTGACCGCCTTGAACAGGTCGATGTCCACCACAAGCAGAGACAGCGGGCGCCCAAACCGCTCCGTGCGCTTGTACTCCTTGGCACCGAGCTCCATCAGCGAGCGGCGGTTGGAAAGGCCGGTGAGCGAGTCGTTGGCGGCCAAACGCTCCAGCGCGGTGTTGAGCTGCTGTAGCAGGCGGTTCTGCTCGCTGAGCTGCTGGTTGATCTGGGCGATCTCGGTCTCGCGGCACTTGCGGTCGTGGATATTGAACGTGACCCCGATCAAGCGTTTGCCCGGCGTAGCCGTGTGGCCGTCCATGACGCGCCCGTAGTTGGCGAACCAGACCCACTCACC
Source organism: Acidovorax sp. HMWF029 (assembly GCF_003060895.1). Lineage (GTDB taxonomy): Bacteria > Pseudomonadota > Gammaproteobacteria > Burkholderiales > Burkholderiaceae_C > Acidovorax. The sequence continues at coordinate 21,442 of NZ_QAIH01000225.1, forward strand.
GCTTTTGGAACGCAGACGGAACTCGCAGCGGTACTGCGGCGTGACGCCCGTCAGGTGGTCGGCCACGGCCTGGCGCACGGTGTCAATGTCGTCGGGGTGGAACAGGCTATAGATGTCCTGCACGCCCGAGACAATTTCCTCCTCGGTGAAACCCAGCTCCTCGAAGGTCTTGGTGGCCTTGCGCGTGACGTTGCCAGTGATGAGATCGTTCTCCCACAGGTCCAGCCCCGCAGCCTCCAGGGCCAGTTCAAGCCGCTCCTTGTTCAGGTCTACGTCACCCATACCCGTGGCCATTTTTCACAGCGTTCCATTTCTTTCATTGCGCAAGGTGCAAGGTGCCAAGTGCCAGGCTTCGGGTTTTCGTCTTGCACCCAGGTTCAGGCCGGGGGCATGCCACCTGCGTAGCCAATGTTGCGCAACAGCGCAGCAAACGACGCCACCACGCCGGGGGTGTTGTAGAGCTGGGGGGCGGTCTGCACCGCGATCACGCTCACCGTGTTGCCCGTGCTGCGGCCCAAGGCAGCATCAAAATACTGTGCTAGGTCGTCGCTGGCGTTCGAAAACCCGCGCCCCGTGCTCTCGGAGTAGTAGCAGATCGAGTCGGGTGCAATGATGTCGGGGGTGGTGCTCGCCGCCGAATACATGATCAGGTTCTCGTTGAGGTTGTAGAGGTAGTGCGTTTCGGTGCTCTGGGCCGGGTCCGGCGCATTGTCCAGCCGGATGATGCCCGAGTCCAGCGACGCACTGGAGGTGGACTGGGTGACCGAGGTGATGTAGAAGTTGCTGACCACGGCACGCGCGGCGCGGCCCGTAATCTCCTCTATGCCCGCCGCCACGGCCTGGGTGCTCAGCGGCGTGACCGCCTGCAAGAGCTGCAGGCCCAGCTGGCGTGCCTGCTCCAGCGTGCCCGGGATGTAGCTGCCCGACAACGCGAACTGGTTGCCAGCGTTAGAGGGCCACATGGCAATGCCCGAGTACCCGCCAAAACCGCCCACCACACCGCCCGCCAGCGACTCGATGCCCGATGCCGTGGCGGAGCCCAGCACCGCATATTCCGCCGCCACGAGCGTGGAGGCATCGCTGGCCAGCACAGCAGGGCTTGGCGCTGGCCCGGAAGGGGCGGTGAATGTGGTCTGGGGCAACTCGGGCACAGCCCGGCCCGCGCCGTCGCCATTGACCACCCAGATGCTGCCGCCCGACATGGCGGCGCCGATCAGTGGCACCAGCGAATTGATGGGCCCGATCTCCACCGGAATGAAGGCGCCCGGCTGCATGCCGGTATATGCCTGCAGCACGGCAACGGTGTTGCTGATGGAGTTCTGCACCGCCGTCAGGGTGAGGTTGTCGGCCGCATCGGGCGAGCCCATGATGGCCAGCACACAGGCGTTGGTGGCGCCGTCGTAGTCCTGCACCTGTACCGTGCCCGTGTAGCCCTGGTCTGCCAGCTGCTGCACTATGGTGCAGGCGTCGTGGTAGCTACCGCCACCGCCGCTGGCCAGAACAGCCGCACCAGTGGCAATCGCCTGAAAATCGGTCAGGCCATAGAAATAAACATTACCCATCTCGCGCGCGCCCTCTTCATGTTGATGGTTGGAGCACGATACGCAAGCCGGGTCGAAAGTCAATTGACGTTGTGCCCCCCCCCCGAACCGGGTGGCGGCGCATGCCACGGCAGGGCCAACACTCTGGTTTCCTGGCGCTTCATCGCCTATGCTGTGCACCAAGATGTTTTCTGGCCGATTGCCACACCACACCATGAGCACCTCCGAAAAATCCACCGTCTACAGCACCGAAGACCTCTTGATCAGCCTGTGCAACTCCGTCACCCGCGTGCTGGGCGTGGCCACCCACAGCCAGATCCACTATTCAGGCATGGTCCAGCGCATCAGCAAAACCTGCCTGCGGCCCGAAATTGGCTGTTTTGTATTGTTTGATGGCGGCTTTTCTGGGCTGGTGATCATCAATTTCACTGGCCAGGCGGCCATGGAGCTGTACGCCAACTACCTGCTGAACATGGGCATGTCCAAGGACGATCTGGTCAGCTCCTACACGTCGGACGAGGTCAGCAACGTGATGGGCGAGCTGATGAACCAGGTGGTGGGCGACTTCACCGGCAAGGTGCGGCGCGAGCTGCAGACCCACATCACCCAGAACCAGCCCAAGATGCTGGTGCTGAACAAGCAGGTGCAGCTGAGCGTGGATGCCAACCTCGACAAGCCCGAGGCACGGCGCGTGACCTTCTACACGGCCAACAACAACATCTTCTACCTGGAACTGGCGATTGACCGCACCGAGTTCATCAAGCTCTACGACTTCGAGGCCCAGGAAGCCCCGGACCCCGACGCCCTGATGGCCCAGTCGCAGGAGGGCCCCCCGGTGCCCGCGCCACCACCCGCCGGGCAGGACGACACCGACGCGCTGCTCAAGTCGCTCGGGATGTAAGCGCTGGCGACCCCAGGGTCGCGCGGGGCACAGATGGGGGGCGCAGGTGCCGCCCATTGCCCGGGCCCAAAACATCAAAATTGATAGCTAAAAACCCTTTCCTGTCAGGCGGGAGAGGCCAAAAAAGCTCCGAAATTACCCCTCAAACTGCGGATGCAGCTGTCGGATGCGGTTCATCGCCATGGCCGCAGCGGCGGTGCGTGTTTCCACCCCCAGCTTGGCAAACACGCGCTCCAGGTGCTTCTTCACGGTGGCGGGGCTGGCGCCCAGGATGTCGCCGATGTCGCGGTTGATCTTGCCCTTGACCACCCAGTACAGCACCTCGGCCTCGCGCGCCGTGAGCTTGAAGGACAGGCTCATGGATTCGATGATTTTTGCGTCGGACACCTCGCGCATCACGATGAGCCAGTCGCCGCCCCCCGCGCTGTCGCCCGCCTGCTGGTGCAGGCGGAAGGTGAGGCGGCGCGCGCCCTGCTCCACCGCTAGGCGGGGCGGCTCGGCCAGGGATGCGGCCAGCAGCTCGGCGGCGTTGTCGGCCAGCACATGGCGGCGCAGCCAGGCCTGCACGGACTCGGGCGCCCACTGCCCGAACGCGGTGGGTGTTCCATCGGGCCCCACTTCGCCAAAGTAGCTTTGCAGCAGCTCGCGCGCCAGCGGGGTTTGCCACACGATGCGGCCGTCCACGGCGCGCACGGTGATGCTGGCGTAGCCGAACGCATCGAGCGCATTGCGGGCCTCGCGGGCCTGGCGGGCCTCCTGCCGGGCCTTGCGGGCTGCGCCCAGGTGCACGCCCATCCTTGCCATCACCTCGCGCGGCTTGATGGGCTTGGTCACGTAGTCGATGCCACCGGCCTCCAGCGCGGCCACCAGGTGCTCGGTCTCGGTCAGGCCCGTCATGAAGATGATGGGGATGTGCGCCGTGGCGGGCGAGGCTTTGAGGCGCCGGGCGACTTCAAAGCCGTCCATGCCGGGCATCATGGCATCGAGCAAAACAATGTCGGGCAAGGCCTGCGCGGCGCGCTGCAGGGCCGCCTCGCCGTGTGTGGCCACCAGCACGGTGTAGCCGGACTCGTCGAGCGCGTCGTGCAGCACAGCCAGGTTGTCGGGCACGTCGTCCACGATCAGCACCACGTCGCTGTCGCTGCGGTCCAGCGCCGTGCCGGGGGGGGCCGGGGTCACAAGGGTAGGAGGTACGGGGGTATTCATCACGAAGGCGCCTGCTCCAGGATCTGGCCCATGGCATCGAACTGGAATTGTTTGGCCAGTTGCCGCATGGTGCCGACAAAAGCGCTGTGCGCGGGCTGACTGCGTTCAATGTCGTCCAGCGTGTTGAGAATGCCCCGGTAGTAGCCCAAGGACACTGCCTGCGCGAGAGCCAGCAACGCAGCGGCATCGGGGTAAGTGAGGGGTGCTGGCGCCGCGGACGCCACGGCGGGTTCAGCGCCTGCGGGAGCCGTGATGGCCTCGTCGTATTGCCACTGCAGGCCCAGGCGGCGCTCCAGCCAGTCCAGCAGCTCGCTGTGGCGCACGGGCTTGACGATGAAGTCTTCGGGGCGGATGTCCACGTCGTTGTCGAGCGCCTTGTCAAAGGCATTGGCGGAGACGATGGCGCAGTGGACACCCTGCAACCGCATCTGCCGCACACGCCGCAAGGTCTCCCACCCGTCGATGCCCGGCATGGCCAGGTCCATGAAGATGGCGTGGGGTCGGTAGCCGGTGGCAAGCAAGTCCAGCGCGTCGTGCCCACTGGCGGCCTGCCGCAGCTCAAAGCCCAGGGGCTCCAGCAGCTGCACCAGCAGCTCGCGGTCGGGTTCTTCGTTGTCTACCACCAGAATGCGGCGGCGCTCGCCCGCATAGCCCCTGCGCGCGCGCTGGGCTTGCACCGCCACGGGCGGCGCTGCCTTGCCCAGCACATCCCCATGCACTTCGGGCAGGAAGAGCTTGACATGGAACACCGAGCCCACGCCGGGCTGGCTGGTCACCGTGAGCTCGCCGCCCATGAGCGCGGTGAGCATCTTGGCGATGGTCAGGCCCAGGCCCGCGCCCGGCGCAGCTGCGGTGCTGCCACCACCCGAGCCGCCGCGCGCAAAGGGCTCGAAGATGCGCTCGATCTCCTCGGACGTGAGGCCCGGCCCCGTGTCCTGCACCTCGATGCGCGCCATCTCGCGGGCATAGCGCACACGCAAGGTGACGGTGCCCTGCGCGGTGAACTTGACGGCATTGCCCAGCAGGTTGATGAGGATCTGGCGCAGGCGCTTGTCGTCGGCACGCACCACTTCCGGGATCACTCCTTGCACGTCGAACGTGAACGCCAGGCCCTTGGCCGCGGCCTGCAGTTCAAACAGGCTGGCCATCTCGTGCAGGCCATCGGCAAAGCGCATGGGCGTCACGTCGAGCGTGAGTTTGCCGGATTCGATGCGCGCAATGTCGAGCGTGCCCTCGATGAGCGACAACAAATGCTCGCCACCACGGCGGATCACGTGCACTGCCTGCTTGCGGTGGGGCGGCACGCCCGCGTCCTCGCCCATCAGCTGCGCGTAGCCCAGGATGGAGTTGAGCGGTGTGCGGATCTCGTGGCTGATGGCGCTGATGTAGCGGCTCTTGGCCTGGTTGGCCTGGTCGGCGGCGCGCTTGGCTTCTTCAGCCACCTGGCGGGCTTGCTCGGCCACGCTGCGGGCGGTTTGCAGGGCCTCGTCGGTTTGGCGGTGCAGTTCGATCTCGCGCACCAAAAGGCCCGTTTGGCGGTTGGATTCCTCTTGCGCCACCTGCCGGCTCTTGTGCGCCAGCACCAGCCACCACGCCACGATGCCCGAGATCACCAGCAGCGCCAGATAGGCCTTGAGCAGGCCCGAGCGCAGTGCCACTTCGGGGGCTGCCATCACCTCGGTGTCGGTGGCCGCCTGGGCGATGGTGTTGAGCTCCTGGTGGTACAGCAGCCCCATCACCGAGGCCAGCAGCGGCGCAATCACCAGCATCAGCAGCAAAAAATGCCCCAGGCCCGTGTCCAAATAGCGCCAGATGGCGCGCGGCAACACCCAGCGCAGCGCGGCAGACCATTGCACTGCCATGCTCGCGTGGGGCTTGCACAGGTCGCCACAGCGCGCATCGAGCGTGCAGCACAGCGAGCAGATTGCCCCCCGGTAGGCTGGGCACTGGGCCATGTCGGGGGCCTCGTATTCGCGCTCGCACACCACGCAGCGCTGCACCACCAGGCGCTGGTAGCTGCAAACATCGGCGGCCCGCGCGCCAGGCACGGGGCCCGCCATGGGAACGGCCACGGGTGCGCTCTGCCTGGCGATGTAGTACTTGCCGCGCGTGGCCCAGGCGATCAGCGGCGCCGTCACAAAGGCCACCGCCATCGCAATCACGGCAGAGAACGCCTGCGGCAGCGGGCCGAACACCCCCAGGTGGGCGCTGATGGAGACGATGGATGCCAGCGCCATCGCCCCCACACCCACCGGGTTAATGTCGTACAGGTGCGCCCGCTTGAACTCAATGCCCTTGGGCGACAGACCCAGCGGCTTGTTGATGACCAGGTCGGCCACCACGGCCATGATCCAGGCGATGGCGATGTTGGAATACAGCCCCAGCACCTCGCCCATGGCGCGGAACACGTTCATCTCCATCAGCATGAAGGCAATCAGCGTGTTGAACACCACCCACACCACCCGCCCCGGGTGGCTGTGCGTGAGGCGCGAGAAGAAGTTGGACCATGCCAGAGAGCCCGCGTAGGCGTTGGTCACGTTGATCTTCATCTGCGAGATCACCACAAACAGCGCGGTGGCCGCCACCGCCCAGCCGTAGTGCGGGAAGACATATTCATACGCCACCAGGTACATCTGGTTAGGGTCCACCGCACGCTCGGCAGGCACCATGTGGGTGAGCGCCAGCCAGGCCAGCAGCGCGCCGCCCAGCATCTTGAGCACACCCAGCACCACCCAGCCTGGCCCACCCACCAGCACGCCCAGCCACCAGCGCCCGCGCGTGGCGGGGGTGGATGCGGGCATGAAACGCAGGTAGTCGGCCTGCTCCCCCATCTGGGTAATGAGCGCAATCCCCACGGTGAGCGCCGCACCAAACAAGGGCAACTGGAAGGTGGCGCCGCGCATGGATTCACCACCGTAGTGCACCACCCCGGAAAACGCACCAGGATCGCTCACCAGCACATAGACAAACGGCACCACCAGCATCACCAGCCACAAGGGCTGTGTCCACATTTGCAGGCGGCTGATGACCGAGACACCGTGTGTGACCAGCGGAATCACCACCATGGCGCAGATGAGGTAGCCCAAGGTGGGCGGAATGTCGAGCGCCAACTCCAGCGCATAGGCCATCACAGCGGCTTCGAGCGCAAAGAAGATGAAGGTGAAGCTGGCGTAGATGAGCGAGGTGAGCGTGGAGCCGATATAGCCAAAGCCCGCGCCGCGCGTCAGCAGGTCCATATCCACCCCATAGCGCGCGGCGTACACGCTGATGGGCAGCCCCGCCAGAAAGATGATGAGCCCCGTGGCCACGATGGCCCAGAACGCGTTGATGAAGCCGTACTGCACCAGCAGCGTGGCGCCCACGGCTTCGAGGATCAGGAACGACGCGGCACCGAACGCCGTGTTGGCCACCCGCCACTCGGACCACTTGCGAAAACGCTGGGGCGTGTAGCGCAGCGCGTAGTCCTCCATGGTCTCGGTGGCCACCCAGCTGTTGTAGTCACGCCGGACCTTCACCACCTGCTGCGGCGCCTGCGCGTCGGCATCCGGCCGCAACACTGGTGCGGAGACCGCATCGGTCGGTGCAAGGGAGGGGGTGGAGGAAGGCATGGGCAAAGGGTGGCAGCAGCCCTTGCAAGTGCAGTTTCCATGCCACGGATCCCTTTCACATCCCGCGCACCTTCGCCCTCTGGCGTATGGCGGGCACGGGGCTTGCTGCCTATGATGGGCTCGCTTCCACCAGATCACCCCGGTACACCATGGAACTCACCCCCAGAGAAAAAGACAAGCTGCTGATCTTTACCGCCGCCCTGCTGGCCGAACGCCGCAAGGCCCGGGGCCTGAAGCTCAACTACCCCGAGGCCGTGGCCCTGATCAGCGCCGCCGTGATGGAGGGCGCGCGCGATGGCAAGACGGTGGCCCAGCTCATGAGCGAAGGCCGCACGGTGCTGACCCGCGCCGATGTGATGGAGGGCATCGCCGAGATGATTCCGGACATCCAGGTCGAGGCCACCTTCCCCGACGGCACGAAGCTTGTCACCGTGCACCAGCCAATCGTCTGACCTCTTTTCCCTCTTCTCCGTGGAGCCCCCATGCGCATCGCCCTCTCAAACCGCCACACAGCAGCTCTTCTTTTCATAGCTGCCAGCGCAATCAGCACAGGCGCCAGCGCCCATACAGGTGCTGAATCCCATATCCACAACAGTTTTCTGAGCGGCTTTGCCCACCCGCTGTTCGGCCTGGACCACCTGGCTGCCATGGTGGCCGTGGGGCTGTGGAGCGCGCTGGCCGCGCGCAGCGCCGGGCGCGACCTGCTGTGGGGCCCCGTGGGCTTTGCGGCCATGCTGCTGGCGGGTGCCGTGCTGGGCCTGCAGGGTGTGGCACTGCCTGCGGTAGAGCCGATGATTGCTGCCTCGCTGCTGGTCACCGGCCTGCTCGTGGTGTCGCGCCTGCGCGTGCCCGGGCTGGTGGCGGCTCTGGGTGCGGGTGTGTTTGCCGTCTTTCACGGTGTAGCGCACGGCTACGAACTGGCTGGCGACGACAGCGCCTGGCAAACCCTGGCGGGCATGCTGGCGGCTACCGTGCTGCTGCATGGCGCGGGCCTGGCGGCGGGCTGGGCACTGCGCCACCGCCCAGCGTGGCTGGCGCGCGCCGCCGGTGCGGGCGTGGCGGCGTTCGGCGGTGCGCTGCTGCTGCAAATGGCGTGATGACTGCAACCTGCACCCTGTTTGACAAGCCCACAAGCCCCTCTCCCCTCGCGGGAGAGGGGTTGGGGAGAGGGGGCTGGGCGGGCACAGCGCTCACATCCACCGCCCCCTCTCCCCGGCCCTCTCCCACCTGGGGAGAGGGAGTAACCCCCACCCAGGATGACCAACCATGATCCCAGGCGAACTCTTCACCGAACCCGGCGAGCACGCGCTCAACACCGGCCGCCGCACACTCACGCTGGTGGTGCGCAACACCGGCGACCGCCCCATCCAGGTCGGCTCGCACTACCACTTTGCCGAGACCAACAACGCCCTGGGCTTTGACCGCGCTGCCGCACGCGGCATGCGGCTGAACATTGCGTCGGGCACGGCCGTGCGCTTTGAGCCCGGCCAGGAGCGCACCGTGGAGCTGGTGGACTACGCGGGCGAGCGCCAGGTGTTCGGCTTTCAGGGCCTGACACAGGGCGCACTCTAAAAAATCAAGCAAAAAAAGCCCTCTGCGCTCATCCCATCAGCGCGAGCAGCTATCAAAAACATAGTAATCACCCGTTTCGCGGAGCACCCACACCATGGCAACCATTGGACGACGCGCCTACGCCGAAATGTTCGGCCCCACGGTGGGCGACCGCCTGCGTCTGGCCGACACCGAACTCCTCCTGGAAGTTGAGGCCGACTACACGCTGCGCGCGGGCAGCTACGGCGAAGAAGTGAAGTTTGGCGGCGGCAAAACCATCCGCGACGGCATGGCGCAAAGCCAGCGCACCAACGCACAAGGCGCAGTGGACACCGTGCTGACCAATGCCCTCGTCATTGACCACACCGGCATCTTCAAGGCCGACATTGGCCTGCGCGCTGGCCGCATCGCCGCTATCGGCAAGGCGGGCAACCCCGACACGCAGCCGGGCGTGGACATCGTCATCGGCCCCGGCACCGAGGTCATCAGCTGCGAGGGCAACATCGTCACCGCAGGCGGCATCGACAGCCACATCCACTTCATCTGCCCGCAGCAGGTCGAAGAGGCCCTGGCCAGCGGCGTGACCACCATGCTGGGCGGCGGCACAGGCCCCGCCACGGGCACGCTGGCCACCACCTGCACCTCCGGCCCCTTCAACATGGAGCGCATGCTGCAGGCGGCAGACGCCTTCCCCATGAACCTGGGCTTTTTGGGCAAGGGCAACGCCAGCCTGCCCGATGCGCTGCACGAGCAGATCAACGCGGGCGCCATTGGCCTCAAGCTGCACGAAGACTGGGGCACCACGCCATCGGCCATCAGCAACTGCCTGGATGTGGCGGACGAGACGGACACGCAGGTCGCCATTCACTCTGACACGCTCAACGAATCGGGCTTTGTGGAGAACACCATCGCCGCCGTGGCCGGGCGCGGCATCTGCGCCTTCCACACCGAAGGCGCAGGCGGCGGGCACGCGCCGGACATCCTGCGCGTGGTGGGTGAGGACAACTTCCTGCCATCGTCCACCAACCCCACCATGCCCTACACGCACAACACGCTCGATGAGCATGTGGACATGCTCATGGTGTGCCACCACCTCGACGCCAGCATTGCCGAAGACCTGGCCTTTGCCGAAAGCCGCATCCGCAAAGAGACGATTGCGGCAGAAGACATCCTGCACGACCTGGGCGCCATCAGCATGATGAGCAGCGACAGCCAGGCCATGGGCCGCGTGGGCGAGGTCATCCTGCGCACCTGGCAGACGGCGCACAAGATGAAGGTGCAGCGCGGCAGCCTGGCTGGCGACACCGCCCGCAACGACAACACGCGCATCAAGCGCTACGTGGCAAAGTACACGATCAACCCCGCCATTGCGCACGGCATTGCCCACGAGGTGGGCTCGCTCGAAGTCGGCAAGTGGGCCGATATCGTGATCTGGAAACCCGCGTTCTTTGGTGTGAAGCCCGCGCTGATTTTGAAAGGCGGGCTCATCGCCATGGCTGCCATGGGCGACCCCAATGCGTCCATCCCCACACCGCAGCCGGTGCACTACCGCCCCATGTTCGGCGCATTTGGCGGGGCCGTGGCCAAAACCTCGCTGACCTTTGTGTCGCAAGCGGGGCTGAACGCGGGCATTGGCGAACGCTTTGGCCTGCGCAAAACCTTGAGCGCGGTGCGCAACATCCGCAGCGTGCGCAAGCAGCACATGGTGCACAACAGCTACACGCCCAAGATGGAAATCGACGCGCAAACCTACACCGTGCGCGCCGATGGCCAGCTGCTCACCTGTGAGCCCGCCACGGTGTTGCCCATGGCGCAGCGCTACTTTTTGTTCTGAGGCCACGCGCCGTGAATGCCTTGCAGCAAGAGCTGGACGTCCGCCGGGACGACCTGAGCGACCCGCGCATCGAAGCCTTCATGCAGGAGCACCTGCAAGACATGTACGCGGTGTCACCGCCCGAAAGTGTGCACGCACTGGACATGGACCAGCTGCGCCAGCCCGACATCGCCTTCTGGTCAGCCTGGCTGCCCGGGGCAGATGGCGACATGCTGGTGGGCACAGGAGCGCTCAAGCAGCTGGACGCGAATCATGCAGAGCTCAAGTCCATGCGTACAAGTGCCCGCCACCGGGGACGCGGCATCGCCCGCCAGCTGCTGAGCCACTTGCTGGAGACAGCCCGCGCACGTGGCTTTTCCCGCGTAAGTCTGGAGACGGGCCCACAGGCCTTCTTCGAACCGGCGCGCAGACTGTATTTCCAGCACGGCTTTGTCGAATGTGGCCCGTTTGCTGGCTACGGCCCCGACCCCTACAGTTTCTTTATGACCCGCACGCTGTAACCCAGGCCGTCCAGCAGGGTTACACCCCTGGCCGACAATGCGTCATTTGCCCGCTGGAACCCCATACCCCATGATCCAAGCCTCCAAACTCATCCCCCAAGGCAAGGGCCTTGCACCCGTGCTCGTCAAGCGCGCCACCACCATCGAGCTGGATTGGGATGTGCGCCAGAAGAGCCGTTTTGCTGCCACTGACTCTGCCGGGCGCGAGCTTGGCATCTTCTTGCCCCGTGGCACGCTGGTGCGCGGCGGTGATGTGCTGGTGGCAGAAGACGGCTCCATGGTGCGCGTCATCGCCGCCCCGCAGCCGGTGCTGGTCATCACGCACTGCCAAAACCACGGCACCCCGTTTGACCTGACCCGTGCCGCCTACCACCTGGGCAACCGCCACGTGCCCATCGAGCTGCAGCCCGACCACCTCAAGATCGAGCCCGACCATGTGCTGGCCGACATGCTGCGCGCGATGCACCTCATCGTGAAGGCGCAGAACCTGCCGTTTGAGCCCGAAGGTGGCGCTTACGCTGCAGGGCATGGCGGTGGGCACCACCATGGAGGTCATGGCCACAATCATGATCACGACCATGATCACGACCATGGACACGCGCATAACCATGACCATGACCATGGGCACACCCACACCGATACACCGGCTGCGACCACACCTCCAGCCCGTGGCCGCACCCTGTCTATCCCCGTGGTGGCCCAAGGGCACGTGCACGGCCCCAACTGCAACCACGACCACTGAGCCCCCCACATGCGCCTGGACCGCCCCACGCCGCTGCCCGCCGCCAGCTTCTTGCAGCTGATGTGGCTGGCCTCGCCCGCATTGCCCGTGGGGGGGTTCTCGTATTCCGAGGGGCTGGAAAGCGCCATTGAAAACGCAGGCCTCGCCAGCGAAGCCGCCGTGGGCGACTGGCTGCTGGACCAGCTCCACATCACCCAGGCGCGCGGCGACATGGCCCTCATCGCCAAGGCCGTGGGTGCCTGGCGGCGCGCTGACTGGGCGCATGTGCGCGAACTCAACGACTGGGTCCTGCACACCCGCGAAACCAGCGAGCTGCGCCTGCAAACCGAGCAAATGGGCCGATCGATGGCGGACTGGCTGCGCAACCAGCACCAGGGTGACGAGGCCCTGATGCCCGCCGTGCGCCACCTCGCCGCCCTGCCCCCCACCTACCCCGTGGCGTTTGCGCTGGCCGCATCGCCCACCCTGGCCAGCGTGCGCGAGGTGCTGCTGGCCTACGCCTTCGGCTGGGCCGAGAACATGGTGCAGGCAGCCCTTAAATCCATGCAACTGGGCCAAAGTGCGGGCCAGCGCATCCTGGCCCGGCTGGCCAACGCCATTCCACTGGCCGCAGACCACGCTGCCAGCCTGATGGACAGCGAGCGCCAGGCCTTTACGCCCATGCTGGCCATCCTCTCGGCGCAGCACGAAACCCAATACTCCCGCCTCTTCAGATCATGACCACAAGCAATCTGCACCACATCCCGAACCGCACCAAAAACCTGCCGCCTTTGCGCGTGGGCATCGGCGGCCCCGTCGGCTCCGGCAAGACCACCTTGCTGGAGATGCTGTGCAAGACCATGCGCGATGACTACGACCTCATTGCCATCACCAACGACATCTACACCAAGGAAGACCAGCGCCTGCTGACCGTGAGCGGCGCCCTGCCCGCCGAGCGTATCTTGGGTGTGGAAACCGGCGGCTGCCCCCACACCGCCATCCGCGAGGATTGCTCCATCAACCTCGAAGCCATCGACCGCATGCTGGGCGAGTTCCCCAACGCCGACATCGTGTTTGTGGAAAGCGGCGGCGACAACCTGGCCGCCACCTTCAGCCCCGAGCTGAGCGACCTCACCATCTACGTCATCGATGTGGCCGCCGGCGAAAAAATCCCCCGCAAGGGCGGCCCCGGCATCACCAAGAGCGACCTTTTCATCATCAACAAGACCGACCTAGCTCCGCATGTGGGCGCCAACCTGGATGTGATGCACGCCGACACCACCCGCATGCGCTCCAACGCCCAGGGCCTCAAGCCGTTTGTGATGACCAACCTCAAAACCCTGGCGGGCGTGGCCGACGTGGTGAAGTTCATCGAGACCCGGGGCATGCTGCAAAAAAAATCAGCCCCCGCAGTCGGCTAGAATTCGCGCCTCCACACTTGGAGACTTGGGTGAGTGGTTTAAACCAGCAGTCTTGAAAACTGCCGACGGGCAACCGTCCGTGAGTTCGAATCTCACAGTCTCCGCCAGAACATGCAGCAAACGGGCCTCTACGGCCCGTTTTGTTTTCCGAACCGCACCCCCGTCCCTGCTCACGGGCGGCACTGGCAGTGC
>NZ_QAIH01000225.1:34932-40459 GCF_003060895.1 Acidovorax sp. HMWF029
CCGCGCCCGTGTGTGCTCGCCAGATACGCACGGACGCCTGTCAGGTGGATCGCCTCTTTGGCGTTCATTGCCTCAGCAGAGGGCATCACGATGCCACGATGCCGATACCGGCGCTGCGTTGGATGAAATGCGCGGCATCCTTGATGACAGGGCGGCGATACCTCCAACGACGGGCCTGTCAACCGCATGCGGCCTGGCTGGCTTGCGAGCCTTCGACGAGCAAATCCCGCGCGAGGAAGCGCGCAGCCATCTACAGCCAGCCACCATGTTCTCGTCTTGCATTGAGCGACCACAACCACGGACAAGGACTCCGGCGTTGCAGCTGCGTTACGTGTGCTCACCCACGCTCACAGGCCTTCCGGTATGGTGAGGGCCTTGCTTTCAGGAGCCTCGTCCGTGATAAATATCCCTTCCGGCATCTCCGGTAGCCTGGTGGTCGCAGCGCTGGTGACGGGTTGCGCCAGCCAAGGCCAGCCCACCGCCCCCTCTGGCAGCGCGGCGCCTGCAGAACCCGCGCCTGGCAGCCTGTGCAACGCCCAGCCAGCCCAGTCGGTGGTGGGGCAGAGCAGCACGGCGTCGGTGGTGGAGTGGGCCCGGGCACGGTCGGGTGCGCAGATGGCCCGCATCCTGCGCCCCGGCCAGATCATCACCAAGGAGTTCAACGCGCAGCGGCTCAACCTGGAGGTGGACGCCAACGGCCGCATTCAGGCGGTGCGCTGCGGCTGACCACGCGGGGGAGGTGCGCTGCGCGCAGCACCATCCGCGCCAAGAGAGGCGCCCTGGCATCGGCGGCAGCCCCGGTCAGTCCGCCAGAAACAGCTCCTGCAGGTCGCTCAGAAAATCAAAGCCCCGCTCGGTCGGGCGCACATGGGTCAGGTCGCGCTCGATCAAGCCTTTGCTCTCGGCCGCCTTCAAGCCCTTGGCGATGGTCGTCAGGGGCAAACCCGTGCGGTCCATGAAATCCTGCAGCGCAAAACCACCGCGCAGGCGCAAGGCGTTGAGCATGTATTCAAACGGCAAATCGGCCCGGCGCACGTCTTCGTCCTGCGCCACGGCCCGACCAGCCAGGGCGTTCTCCATGTAGCGGCCCGGGTCGCGAAAGCGCACCTGGCGCACCACGCGGTGCGCAAAACTGAGCTTGCTGTGCGCGCCCGCGCCAATGCCCAGGTAGTCGCCAAACTGCCAGTAGTTGGTGTTATGGAAACACTGGTGACCCGGTTGCGCATAGGCCGAGATTTCGTAGCGCGCCATGCCGGCCTGCCCCGTCATCTCGGTAATACGGTCCAGCATGGCGTAGGCCTGGTCGTCTTCTGGGATGGCCGGAGGGAACTTGGCGAAGTAGGTGTTGGGCTCGATGGTGAGGTGGTAGATGGAGATGTGCGGCGGCTTGAAGGCCAACGCCGTGCTCAGATCCTGCTCCAGCTCTTGATGCGTCTGGCCCGGCAGCGCATACATGATGTCGAGGTTGAAGGTGTCAAACGACCCGGCGGCCTCCTCCACCGCCGCCAAGGCCTGGCTGCGGTCGTGCACGCGGCCCAGGGCCTTGAGGTGCTGGTCGTTGAAGCTCTGCACCCCCACCGACAGCCGCGTGACACCCGCCGCCCGGAAGGCGCGGAAGCGGTCTTTCTCGAAGGTGCCGGGGTTGGCCTCCAGCGTGATTTCGCAGTCGGACTCCAGCCGTAGGCGGGCACGGATGTCGCCAATCAGCCGGTCGATGGCCGCTGGCGAAAACAGGCTGGGCGTGCCGCCACCAATGAAGAT
Organism: Acidovorax sp. HMWF029; assembly: GCF_003060895.1. Taxonomy (GTDB): domain Bacteria; phylum Pseudomonadota; class Gammaproteobacteria; order Burkholderiales; family Burkholderiaceae_C; genus Acidovorax. The sequence goes on from NZ_QAIH01000225.1 coordinate 36,694, forward strand.
GCTGTGCACCGTGCGGCCCCAGACCAGGGGCAGCGCCGCCTCCAGGTCGGCCATCAGGGCATCGATGTAGCGCTGCTCGGGCACGCCACCATCAACGCCCTCCCCACTGCGGGCTTCATGCGAGTTGAAATCGCAGTAGGGGCATTTCTTGAGGCACCAGGGCAGGTGCACATACAGCGACAACGGCGGCAGGCTGGGCAGCTGCAGCAGACCGGGGCGCATGTAGTGCTGGATGTCGCGCACCACAGCGGGCTCAGCCTCTGCCTGCGGCGTGATCGGAATATGAGCCACGTTCAGTGTCTCCTCTACAACCAACGCTCGCGCATCAATGCCAGCATCTGCGCGGCCGAGCGGCCACGGTGGCTGTGGGCGTTTTTGACGTGAACCGGCAGCTCGGCAAAGGTCTTGCCGAACTCGGGGATGAACATCACGGGGTCGAAGCCAAAGCCGTTGGTGCCCCGGGGTTCGGTGGTGATCTCACCCACCACCCGGCCCACGGCAATCAGCGGCTCGGGGTCTTGCGGGCTGCGCACGGCGACCAGGGTGCTGACCATGGCGGCGCGGCGGTTGGCCACACCCTGCATCTGCTCCAGGAGGGCACGCACGTTGTTGTCGTCGCTTTTTTCGTAGCCGAACTGGGTGCAGTAGTAGGCGGTATCGACGCCCGGCAAGCCGCCAAAGGCATCCACACACATGCCAGCATCGTCGGCCAGCGCTGGCAGGCCCGTGTGCTCGGACGCAAACCGCGCTTTGGCCAGAGCGTTCTCCACAAAAGTGCGGAAGGGCTCATCGGCCTCACCTACACCCAGGTCGGCCTGGCGCACCAGTTCTACGCCCAGCGGGGCGAACATGGACTGCAGTTCGGCCAGCTTGCCACGGTTGTTGGATGCAAGAACAATTTTCATAGTCAAAATAGCCTCTTCCGCGCGATCAGCAAGCTCAAGTTGCTATCAATTAGTGAGCATCCTGAAGGGCTTGCTGCTGCAGCTGCACCAGCTTGGCAATGCCCTTTTCAGCCAGGCCCAGCAGTTGGTCCATTTCGGCACGGGTAAAAGCCACGCCCTCGGCCGTGCCCTGCACCTCCACATAGTGGCCGGCACCCGTCATCACCACGTTCATGTCGGTGTCGCAATCCACGTCTTCCACATACTCCAGGTCCAGCAGCGGCGTGCCCTTCACGATGCCAACCGATATCGCGGCCACGGGCTGCAGCAGTGGAGACTGGGTAATTTTGCCGCTAGCCAGCAACTGGTTGACCGCATCTTGGGCCGCCACCCAGGCGCCGGTGATGGCGGCGGTGCGCGTGCCGCCGTCGGCTTGGATCACGTCGCAGTCGAGCTGGATGGTGCGTTCGCCCAAGAGCTTCAGGTCGAACACAGCGCGCAGGCTGCGGCCGATGAGGCGCTGAATCTCTTGCGTGCGGCCGGTCTGTTTGCCACGCGCGGCCTCTCGGTCGCTGCGGCTGTGGGTGGCGCGCGGCAGCATGCCGTATTCGGCAGTGACCCAGCCCTCACCACTGCCGCGTTTGTGCGGGGGCACGCGCTCTTCGACCGAAGCGGTGCACAACACCTTGGTGTTGCCAAACTCGATCAGCACCGAGCCTTCGGCATGCATGGTGTAGCGGCGGGTGATGCGCACGGGGCGCAACTGGTCTGCGGCGCGGTCGCCGGTGCGAAGGAATGTGGTCATGTTTTTTTGGTGTCCGGAGAATGCTTTCCACGCGCCGCCCAAGGCGCGCGCCAGAAAACGGAAACAATCAGATAGCAGGCTCCTGCGCGCTGCACGGGCTGTGCGGCCCAGACCAGTCCGTCAGGCTTTTCGAGCGGCAGAGCGGCGAATTGCCTCGTTGATTTCTGCAATCGAGCGCTCGATGGCCGCGTCGTCCAGGTCGTCCACCAGCCCATCGAGCGGCCCCGCCTGGATGGTGGATGCAAACACGTCTTCGCTGATGCTGTCGGTGGACACACCCTGGGTGGACTCGAATGCGTCGGGGGTTTCCCACTCCAGCGCCACCACTGTCACGTTGTCACTGCTGTCGCCAGCCTTGCGCAAGGCATCTTCGACCAGGTCGGGCACGGCATGCGACACCGCGTTGCGCGAGAGCTGCTTGGCAATCTCGTCGTCACTGAGGGTGCCCCAAAGGCCGTCGGAGCACAGCAGGATGCGATCACCCTGCTCCAGGTACACAGGGCCGGTGATGTCGTAGATGGGTTTGGTCGGCGAACCCAGGCAGGTGAACAGCACGTTGCGGTTGATGCGCTCCAACCCCGGCGGCGGGTTGTTGCGCAGCTCCATGTACGAGTGGTCGCGCGTGCGGGTGAGCAGGTCTCCGTCGCGCACCATGTACAGGCGCGAGTCACCGCAGTGAATCCAGGTGGCGGTTCCCGCCTGCAACACAGCTGCAACCAGCGTGGTGCGCGGTGTGTCGAGCATGCCCCTGTCAGTGGCGTAACGCAGGATCTGGTGGTGCGCAGCCAGCAGCGCGCCAGACAGAAACTCCTGAGCATCTTTGAGCAGCGGCTTGGCCTCGCGCTGGAACAGCGCCGAAACGGTCTGCAATGCAATCTGCGCCGCGACCTCGCCCTCGGGGTGCCCGCCCATGCCATCGGCCAGCACAAACAGGCACGATTCGCGCGTGTAGCAATAGCCCATGCGGTCTTCGTTCTTCTCGCGGCCACCGCGGCGGCTGATCTGGAATACGGAGAACTTCATAGTGACTCACGCAAACAAGGATGCTCCAGGGCATCGTGAAAAGGGTAGTGTCGCGCCTGAACTTGCCTTGCGTGCACCGTGTTCATTTGGGTTTGACTCCGATACCGGTGGCTTCGCCCACCTTCTGCACATTCTTCTTGGTGTCGGACACAAGGGTATCGAGCTGCAGGCGCATTTTTTCAGCCACCGAGAGCTTGGTGTAGCGGCGCTCGCCTTCGCGGCTCAATTCCTTTTGCAGCGCAAACACCGACTGCGGGCGCGACAGTGGATCGAGCGCCATGCACCATTCCACCACCTCGATAAGGTTGTCGGAGTACACGCCACGCAGCTTGGTCAACGCCAACGAAAGGCGGTCCTTGTCAATGCGCTGGGGCGCCTCATTGGGCGGAAAGCCCTGCATGCAGGCGTAGATGCATGCCCCTATGGCATAAATATCGGTCCAAGGGCCCATGGACGAATCGCGACGGTACATCTCGGGTGCTGCAAAACCGGGGGTGTACATGGGGCGTATGAAGTTGCCCTCTTTGGACAGCACCTCGCGCGCAGCGCCAAAGTCGATCATCACTGCCTTGTTGTCGTCAGTAATGAAGATGTTGGCTGGCTTGATATCAAGATGCAGCATCTTGTGCTGGTGCACGATGCGAAGCCCGCGAAGCACCTCATCGAACAGCGAGCGGATGGTGGATTCGCGGAAGACCTTCTGTGTTTTCAGGTCGCGCGCAGTGATGATGAAGTCTTGAAGGGTCGCGCCCTCCAGGTAGTTCATCACCATGTAGACGGTTTCGTTCTCGCGGAAGAAGTTGAGCACGCTCACAACCGAGGCATGCGAGATTTGCGCGAGCGCTCGGCCTTCTTCAAAGAAACTCTTGAGGCCCAGGCGGTAAAGCGAGAGCTTTTCAGACGGCACCTTGGGCAGCAGCTCACCGGGCGCGCGGGTGGCCAGCGACGAGGGAAGGTACTCCTTGATGGCGACTTGCTGGCCTTCAGCATCCAGGGCGAGATAGACCACACCAAAACCGCCGGAAGACAACCGGCGCACCACGCGGTACCCGCC
>NZ_QAIH01000225.1:40469-51466 GCF_003060895.1 Acidovorax sp. HMWF029
GCAAGGGTGCCGGCTTGATTTTTGACATATTTTGCGAAGATGACTCGGGGGTAGAGCGGAACCCGGATAATCGCCGGATCGCAAGCAACCATCAAAAAGTCCAATGCCAGTTTACAGCATGACCGGATACGCCAGCGCACAGCATGGCGCATCTGCCGCCGGCGCTGAAACCGAGGCCCGCGCGCCCCAATCGCGCCGGCTAGGCCTGGAAATCCGCTCGGTCAACAGCCGCTTCCTGGACCTCTCGTTCCGCTTGCCCGACGAACTGCGCGCAATGGAGCCCGCTCTGCGCAGCCTGCTCACGGCGCGTCTCAAACGCGGCAAGGTCGAGGTGCGCGCCGCCCTGGACACAGACGACAGCAACACACTGCAGGACCCGCCCGCGCGGCTCCTGCAGCGGCTCAACTCCCTGCAGGACTCCGTACGGGCGTGGCTGCCCTCCGCCGCCCCTCTCACGGTGGCGGACGCACTGCGCCTTTGCGCCAACGCCCATTCCGGCACGGAAGACTGGAGCGAAGCCGTCCCCGCGTTGGCCGAAGAAGCGCTCACCGCCCTGCTGGCGGCCCGGGAGCGCGAGGGCAAACGCCTGGCGGCCATGCTGCTGGACCGCGTCAAGCAGCTACGCACGCTCGCCCAGCAGGCCGTGCCCATGGTGCCCTTGCTCGTTGAGCAGCAGCGCCAGCGCTTCATGGAGCGTTGGAAGGAAGCCATGGCCCTGACCGACGGTGCCACCCTGCCCGAGGCCGCCCGCGACCGCGCCCTGACCGAGGCCACCGCCTTCGCCATCCGCATCGACGTGGCCGAGGAAATCACCCGGCTCGACTCGCACCTGGACGAGATCGAGCGCCTGCTCAAAAAGGGTGGCGAAGTGGGCAAGCGCCTGGATTTCCTCATCCAGGAGCTGCACCGCGAAGCCAACACGCTGGGCTCCAAATCGGCTGCGCTCGATCTCACGCGCATCAGCGTGGACATGAAGGTGCTGATCGAGCAAATGCGCGAGCAAGTGCAAAATATCGAATAAAACTCATTTTTTGATAGCGCATAGCGCACATCAACTATGGACTATCCAGGAAATCTCATCGTAGTGGCGGCGCCGAGCGGCGCTGGCAAATCCAGTCTGGTCAAGGCGCTGCTGGAGCTGGACTCGCATGTTCACCTATCCGTCTCCCACACCACCCGCGCCCCGCGCGGCCAGGAAAAACACGGCCGCGACTACTATTTTGCGTCGCAGTCCGAGTTCGACGCCATGGTGCAAAGCAACGCCTTCGTGGAGTGGGCACATGTGCACGGCAACCGCTACGGCACCTCCAAGAAAGCCATCGAAGAGCGCATCACTCAAGGATCGGATGTGATCTTGGAAATCGACTTCCAGGGCGCCCTACAGATCAAGGAGGCCTTCGCCAACGCCGTATTGGTCTTCATCCTGCCACCCAGCTGGGAAGAGTTGCGCTCTCGCCTGGAGCGGCGCGGGGAAGACACGCCAGAGGTAATCGAAGTCCGCCTCAAGAATGCAGCCGAAGAGATGGCCCAGGTCGGCAAATTCGACTTCGTTATAATTAACGAACTGTTTGAGCGCGCGCTGTTCGATTTGAAGGCCGTCGTTCACGCCCAGCGACTCAAGTACGTCGCCCAGCGCCGCGCACGTGCTGACACTTTCCAGTCGCTCAATATCACCTGAATCCCGGAGTAAAACGATGGCACGCATCACTGTAGAAGACTGTCTGGAAAAGATCCCCAACCGCTTCCAGCTCGTGTTGGCCGCCACGTACCGTGCCCGCATGCTGAGCCAGGGACATGCCCCTCGCATCGAAAGCCGCAACAAGCCTGCCGTAACCGCCCTGCGCGAAATTGCCGAGGGCAAGGTCGGCCTGGAAATGCTCAAGAAGGTTCCTGGTTGAACGAGTTAGCGGGCGCAGCCCCTGAAAGAGCACCGCGACGGCGGTGCTTTTTTTTTCCCGGAATTCGTCTGATGCGCTCCCGCGCTACATTTAAGGCATGAACGCGGTGCTCAACTCACCTTCTGCAACGCAGCCCCGGACTGGCGATCTGCCGACTGCAGGCAATCTCTCGGCTGCGGCCGCCGCAGCCAACGCAGCTGCGGCCAGCTTCGCCGCGCTGACAGACAGCCTCGACTATCTGGATGCATCGAGCATTGAGCAAGTGCGCCAGGCGTACCGGTTTGCCGACGAGGCCCACCTGGGCCAGCTGCGCAACAGTGGCGAGCCCTACATCACCCATCCGATTGCCGTCGCGGCCCAATGCGCCACCTGGAAACTCGACGCCCAGGCCCTGATGGCCGCCCTGCTGCACGACGCCATGGAAGACTGCGGCGTCACCAAGGCTGACCTGATTGACCGCTTTGGCGCACCCGTGGCCGAACTGGTGGACGGCCTTACCAAGCTGGACAAGCTTCAGTTCAACACCCGCGAAGAGAATCAGGCCGAGTCGTTCCGCAAGATGCTGCTGGCCATGGCGCGCGACGTGCGTGTCATCCTTATCAAGCTGGCCGACCGCACGCACAACATGCGCACGCTGTCGGACATGCCGCGCAGCAAGTGGGGCCGCATCTCGTCGGAGACACTAGAGATCTACGCCCCCATCGCGCACCGCCTGGGGCTGAACCAGACCTACCGCGAACTGCAGGACTTGGCGTTCAGGCACCTGCACCCCTGGCGCTATGCCACGCTGTCAAAGGCCGTCAACAAGTCGCGCAACCGCCGCCGAGACCTGGTGCAGAAGGTGCAGACCGAAGTGGACGCGGCCTTCTCCAAGATCGGCATGAAGGTGCGCCTGGCAGGTCGCGAAAAAACCTTGTACGCCATCTACCAGAAGATGGACCTCAAGCACCTGAGCTTTGCACAAGTGACGGACATCTACGGCTTTCGGGTGATTGTGCCCACCGTGACGGACTGCTACACGGCGCTCGGGGTGCTGCACCAGATGTACAAGCCAGTGCCCGGCAAGTTCAAGGACCACATCGCCATTGCCAAGCTCAACGGCTACCAGTCGCTGCACACCACCCTTGTGGGGCCTTCGGGCGTGAACATCGAGTTCCAGATGCGCACCGACGAAATGCACGTCATTGCCGAAGCTGGCGTGGCCGCGCACTGGCTGTACAAGGCGCAGGACGGTGACGGCACCTCGGCCGAGCGCCTGGGCACCAAGTGGCTGCAGTCGCTGCTCGATATCCAGAACGAGACCCGTGACGCCGCCGAGTTCTGGGACCACGTGAAGGTGGACCTGTTCCCCGATGCGGTCTATGTGTTTACCCCCAAGAGCCAGATCATGGCCCTGCCCCGGGGCGCGACCGTGGTGGACTTTGCCTACGCCATCCACAGCAATGTGGGCGACCGCACCACCGCTGCCAAGATCAACAACGAGCAGGTGCCGCTGCGCACCGAACTCAAGAACGGCGACGTGGTCGAGATCATCACCGCGCCCGTCTCCACTCCCAACCCAGCGTGGCTGGGGTTCGTACGCACCGGGCGCGCCCGCTCTAAGATTCGACACTACCTCAAGACCCTGGCGCAGACGGAGTCAGAGGGCCTGGGCGAAAAGCTGCTGACGCAAGCCATTCGTGCCGAGGGCCTGGAGCAACTCCCACCGCTGAACGCGGAAACCCAGCCCCTGTGGGACAAGCTGCTGCGCTTTACAGGAAACCGCAGCCGAAGCGAACTCATGACCGATCTGGGCCTGGGCAAGCGCATCGCCAGCATCGTGGCCAAGCGGCTGATGGTGCTGATGGCTGAGCACGGCCATCGCCCCGATGCCTTGCTGATGACCCGCGAGCGCTATACATCGCACGAGACCCTATCGCAAGGTGCCGTCACGCTTGATGGCAGCGAAAACGCATCAGTGCAGTACGCGTCCTGTTGCCGACCAGTACCCGGCGACAGCATCGTAGGCTACCTTGGGCGCGGCGAGGGACTGGTCGTGCACAACGTACATTGCAGCGTTGCCAAGCGCTTGCAACACAAGGATAGCGAGCGCTTCATTGCAGTGGACTGGTCGGACGAGCCCACACGCATGTTTGAAACCGGCGTGGTGGTCACAGTCACCAACGGCAAGGGCGTGCTGGCACGCGTTGCAGCGGAACTGGCGAGCTCCGAAGCGGACATCACCCATGTAGATATGGACGACGAGGCAGCGCTAGACACCACCGATCTACGCTTCATCGTTGCCGTGCGCGATCAGACACATCTGGAATCAGCGCTGCGCAACCTGCGCCGCACCCAGGCGGTCATTCGCGCCGCCCGCATAACACCCCGCGCCTGAGAGCCTTTCAGACATGTGACTCAGTAGAGAGCAAGGCAGCAGAAACCTCCACTCTGCAACACCCCAAACACCCTCAACTTGAAGGTGGAGGGTAGCAGACCTCGATCACTTCCAGATGTCGCACCCCCCCTGGGGTCGGCAACTGGACCTCATCCCCCACACGGGCCTTGAGCAACGCGCGCGCCACAGGGGAAATCCAGCTGACCTGCGATTCGCGGCTATCGGCTTCGTCGATGCCCATGATGGTGATGGTGCGCTCTACGCCCTCGTCGTCCAGGTAGGTCACCGCTGCACCAAAGAAGACCTGGTCGGTTCCTGCATGTTTGCTAGGATCAACTACCTCGGCGATCTCCAGTCGTTTGGTTAGGAACCGGATGCGCCGATCGATTTCGCGCAGGCGCTTCTTGCCGTACAAATAGTCGCCGTTCTCGGAACGGTCACCATTGCTCGCTGCCCAGTGCACAACATCCACGACCTTGGGGCGCTCGTTGTCAATCAGGTCGAGCAGTTCATCACGTAAGCGCGCATAACCCTCTGGCGTGATGTAGTTCTTGCCCCCACCAGGCAACGGCGGCAATGCCAACACATCGTCTTCAGCCCCATCGGCCTCTTTGGTAAAAGCCTTGCTCATCGCCAGACACTCCCGATCAGCGCAAAGCGCGCGGACAAATGAAAAAGCCTGCAATCTTTCGATTGCAGGCTTTAAACATTGGTGCGGCTGGCAGGAATCGAACCCACGACCCCTTGGTTCGTAGCCAAGTACTCTATCCAGCTGAGCTACAGCCGCTAAGCTTTGAATTATAGCATGATTTCTTGGCGACCCTTGAAACCTTCTTCTTTTATTTGCATCCACTTGGTGGTGGCACACTGCAAAAAAACTAATTCAGCGCAAGCCACGATTGTAATGCACTCCAAGGCGTCTCAAAGAGAAACAGGGCACATTGCCGCCGAAAAAATGGCTTGATCGCGATGATCACCCATGCGAGCGATGGGTGGTAGGGCGTGTTGGACTTGAACCAACGACCAAAGGATTATGAGTCCTCTGCTCTAACCAACTGAGCTAACGCCCCAAGCCATGCTCCAGCGCTATACGACGGGGCAAGCGCACTATTGTAGGGGCTTACTTGCGATGGCTGAGCGCGTTGGAGACTAGCTTGGATGTGATGTCCACAATCTGAATCATCCTGTCATATGGCATGCGTGTGGGGCCGATCACCCCCAACGTACCCACCACCGTCCCATCCACCTCGTATGGGGCACTGACGATGGATAACTCTTCAAAAGGCACAACCTGGCTCTCCCCCCCGATGTAGATGCGCACACCTTCGGCCTGGCTGGAGATATCGAGCAGGCGCAAGATCTGCGTCTTTTGCTCGAAGAGGTCAAAGGCTCGCCGCAGATTGCCCATGTCACTGGAAAAGTCACTGACTGCCAGCAGGTTGCGTTCGCCAGAGATGACGACCGCATCCTGCGCCTCCGACAATACCTCTGACCCAATATTCACTGCTGCCTGCATGAGCGACGCAATCTCGCCACGTAGCACATCTACCTCGGACTTTAGACGCTCACGCACCTGCTCCATCGCAAGCCCCGCGTAGTGCGCATTCAGGAAGTTGGAGGCTTCAACAAGCTGAGACTGGGAGTAGTCCACCTCGGTAAAGATCACCCGGTTTTGCACATCCCCCTCGGGCGAGACGATGATGACAAGAAAACGCCGCTCAGAGAGCCTCAGGAATTCAATATGGCGAAACACGGAGGTACGCCTAGGTGCCATCACCACGCCCACAAACTGCGACAGGTTGGAAAGCAACTGCGCAGCATTGGCGATCACCTTTTGCGGCTGCTCAGGAGCAAGCTGAGGGGGCATCAGCGGGTCTCGCTGTACTGTCAGCATGGTGTCCACAAACAACCTGTAGCCCCGCGCGGTGGGGATTCGACCCGCCGAAGTGTGAGGGCTTGCGATCAGCCCCAGCTCCTCCAGATCGGCCATGACATTGCGGATCGTGGCAGGCGACAAATCTAGGCCGGACGCTCTGGACAGGGTGCGGGACCCCACCGGCTGTCCGTCGGCGATATAGCGCTCGACCAGGGCTTTGAGCAACAACTTGGCGCGGTCATCGAGCATGGAATGATTTTAATGATGTAATTTCGCGATGACGTCCAATTTCCGCCATGTCGCACTCATAGGTAAGTACCAAGCTTCATCTGCGGGCTCTACGGGCGACAGCTCTCGCCAGGCCTTGGAAGACATCGCCCACTTTCTCGAACGCCAAGGCTGCGAGGTGGCGCTGGAAGCGGAGACCGCCAGCAACGCGGGGCTGACACATGACTACCCCTCGCTGAATGTAGACGAGATCGGGGCCCGGTGCGACTTGGGCTTGGTAGTGGGTGGGGACGGCACGATGCTGGGCATTGGCCGCAGGCTCGCGCGGTTTGGAACACCGCTGATTGGGATCAACCAGGGGCGGCTGGGTTTTATCACCGACATCCCATTTGACACCTACCAAACCACCCTCTCGCCCATGTTGAAGGGCGAATACGAAGAGGATCTCCGTCCCCTGATGCACGCCACCGTGGTGCGTGATGAGCGGATAGTGTTTGAAGCACTCGCCATGAATGATGTAGTCGTGAACCGCGGCGCCACCTCAGGCATGGTGGAGTTGCGGGTAGAGGTGGGAGGTCGGCTGGTGGCTAACCAGCGCGCCGACGGACTCATCATCGCCTCGCCCACAGGCTCGACGGCCTACTCGCTGTCAGCAGGCGGGCCGATGCTGCACCCATCCATCCCGGGTTGGGTGCTGGTGCCCATTGCACCGCACACCTTGTCTAACCGCCCCATCGTTTTGTCCGACGCCACGGAGGTGGCCGTGGAGGTGGTGAGCGGGCGCGACGTCAGTGCCAACTTTGACATGCAGTCATTGGCATCCCTGCTTCACGGTGACCGCATCCTGGTCAAAAGATCAGAGCACTGCGTACGGTTCCTGCACCCCCAGGGATGGAACTACTTTGCAACGCTGCGAAAAAAGCTGCGCTGGAACGAGGGAGGCTCCTGACCATGGCACTCAGGCGGATAACGCTGCGTGATTTTGTGATTGTCCAGACGCTGGAACTTGAACTCCAGCCCGGCTTCACTGTGCTGACCGGCGAAACCGGGGCGGGCAAATCCATTCTGATCGATGCTTTGCAACTGGCCCTGGGTGCGCGCTCGGATGCAGGGGTTGTGCGCGAGGGAAGCCCCCGGACAGACATCTGTGCAGAATTCGATTGCCCTAAGCATGTCCGGCCTTGGCTGGAAGAAGCAGGGTTTGATTCAGACGACATGCTTTTGCTGCGGCGCACAGTGGATGCCCAGGGAAAAAGCCGCGCCTGGATCAATGGAACGCCCGCCACGGCAGCGCAGTTGCGCGCACTAGGGGACATGCTGCTCGACATCCATGGACAACACGCCTGGCAAAGCCTCACGCGGCCCGAATCAGTGCGCGGGTTGCTGGATGCGTTCGCGGGCACCAGCACGGCCGACACCCAACTCCGTTGGTCGCAGTGGCGCGCGGACCAGAAAGCACTGCAGCAGGCGTGCCAAGCCCAAGCCACCTTACAGCAGGAGCGCGAACGTCTGCAATGGCAAATCAGTGAAGTGGAAAAGCTGGCCCCAGCAATCGATGAATGGGATGAGCTGGATGCGCAACACAAAAGGCTGTCGCACGCGCAAGCGCTTCTGGACGCGGCTGATGGGGCGATCCAAACCCTGCAAGCTGATGAGGCCGGCGTACTCAGCGCCCTGACGAAGGCCCACTTACTTCTACAAATCCAGGAGCACATCGAACCCGAATTTGCCAGTTTGGCCGATATCTTGGCATCCAGCCTTGCACAAGCCAACGACGTAGTCCATTCACTGCATTCGTACCTGCGGCGTGCCGACATTGATCCACAACGCCTGGCCGAACTGGATGCACGCATGTCGCAATGGATGACTCTCGCCCGCAGATACAAGCGGCCCCCAGGAGATTTGCCAGCGCTACTGCAGGACTGGAAGGCCGAGCTGCACCAACTCGACGCAGCCACCGATTTGGACCAGCTGCAAGCCGTCGAGGCGGCCAGTGCCAAGGCTTACCAGGCGGCAGCTCGGACGCTATCGCAGGCGCGCGCCAAGGCGGCACCCAAGCTATCGGCGGCCATTACCCAGGCCATGCAAGGACTGGGCATGGAGGGCGGAAAGTTTGAAGTGTCCCTGACCCGCGCCAAGGAACCCGCAGCCCACGGGATGGATGATGTTGTCTTTCTGGTCGCTGGCCATCCAGGCATGGGCCCCAAGCCGATTGGCAAGGTTGCCTCTGGCGGCGAGCTTTCACGCATCTCCCTTGCCATCTCGGTGACCACCAGTGAATTGGGTATGGCGCCCACACTCATCTTTGACGAAGTGGATTCTGGCGTGGGCGGCGCCGTCGCGGAAACGGTGGGCAGGTTGATGCAGCAACTGGGTAGAGACCGCCAGGTACTCGCTGTGACCCATCTCCCCCAGGTCGCGGCTTGCGCGCACCACCATCTGAAGGTGGCCAAACGCAAGAGTCCAGCAGGCACCACCAGCACGGTGCTGGCCATTCAGGAAGAACAACGTGTTACCGAGATTGCGCGCATGCTGGGCGGCGAGCGTTCAACGGACACCACCTTGGCCCACGCCCGAGAGATGCTGAATCATGTGGCAACAACCCTGGCAGTGAAAAACTGATGGCACTTGAAATTGTCCTGATCACAGGGATGTCCGGCTCGGGGAAGTCCGTAGCCCTGCACGCCCTGGAAGACGCCGGGTACTACTGCGTAGATAACCTTCCACCCGAGCTGCTGCCCGCCTTCGTTGCGCTGGAGCATCGCCACCACGGGAACCGCGTAGCCATCGCCATGGATGTGCGCAGCGCGACCTCGCTGCACCAAGTCCCTCAGGAGCTGAATCGCCTGCGCAGCCAGGGCGTGGCCGTGCAATCAGTTTTTCTGGATGCAACCATCGACACCCTGGTGCGGAGGTTCTCCGAAACACGCCGCCGTCACCCGCTCTCTCATGACGACCTTCAGCAGGGGCGACGGGCCCTGGTGCAGATCATCGAACTGGAGCGCGAACTGCTGGCGGACTTGCGCGAGCAGTCACATGTCATCGACACCAGTACGATACGAGCGTCGCAGCTCCAAAGTTATGTCAAGGGCTTGATGTCCACGGCGCAAGGGCAGTTGACCCTGGTATTTCAGTCCTTCGCCTTCAAACGCGGCATCCCCATGGACGCGGACTATGTCTTTGACGTGCGGATGCTGCCCAACCCCCACTACGAGCCGACGCTGCGCGATCTGACGGGACTGGACCAACCGGTGGCGGACTTCCTACGCCACCAGCCCGACGTCAGCCTCATGCGTGCCCACATAGAGCAATTCTTGGCGTATTGGCTGGACATGCTCGACAGGAACCACCGCAGCTATGTGACGGTCGCCGTTGGCTGCACGGGCGGGCAACACCGCTCAGTCTATCTGGTGGAACGGCTCGCCGAGGCCTTCAGCGACCGCTGGACGGCGCTGAAGCGCCACCGGGAACTCGACGGCCGCTGACTATCGAGCTGAGATCGGGTTGCGGATCAGCCTCCGTCCTCACCGCCTCACCACAACCGGGCTTGGGTCGCGTCCAGCAGTTTGCGGATTGGGGCAGGCAAACCCACAGACGGCCATTGGTCCGGCCCGAGCCACTCGCCTTCTCGAAGGGCATCTCCCGCAAAATCCCCACTGATCAGTATTGGATGAAGATGCAAGTCCCTGTGTGTGAGCACATGCAAAAAGGGAGGCAGCTCTTCCTGCAGGTACCGTGACGGGTCGCCAAGGCTCTCCACAAAAGCAGCACCCTCAGCCTCGCCGGGAAAGACAGGCACACAATGCATGCCTGCCCAAATGCCCGTTGGCGGGCGCCGCTGCAACCAGACGCGATCGAGGCCATCACGAAGGATCACCAACTGCCATGACTCGGATCTGCGAACCAGCTTGCGCGTCCTGACGGGATAGCGCTCGGGGTCGCCATTCGCCAACGCCTTGCAGGACTCCATCAAGGGGCAGTCGGAACAGCGGGGAGCGCGTGGAGTACAAAGCGAGGCCCCCAGGTCCATGAGCCCCTGAGTGTATCGGGGCATTGCTTGAACAAGGTCTTTGGTGGGTAGCAGCGACTCCGCCATGCCCCACAGCAGGCGTTCGTTGGCGGCAGACGCCATGTCCTTGTCAAACCCTAGCAAGCGCGTCAGCACCCGCCGTACGTTGGCGTCCAGTATCGGCACCCGCTCCGAGAAACAGAATGCAGCGATGGCTCCCGCCGTTGATCGGCCAATGCCTGGCAGGGTCGCCAGAACCTCTGCTGTGCGAGGAAACATCCCTCCGTGGTCAGCCACGACCTGCTGCGCACAACGGTGCAGATTGCGTGCCCGGCTGTAGTAGCCCAACCCACTCCAAAGCCCCATCACTTCGTCCTGGGGCGCGTTCGCCAAGGCGCGGACATCGGGAAATCGCGCCAGGAACCGTGCGTAATAGTCCAGCACAGTGCTGACCTGGGTTTGCTGCAGCATGATCTCTGACAGCCATACGCGATAGGGGTCTCGGGTCTGCTGCCAGGGCAGGTGGTTGCGACCATGGGAAACCTGCCATGCCACCACGCGTTCGGCGACGCGCGCGCCCTCTGCAGGCGCACTCATGCCGACACAAGA
>NZ_QAIH01000225.1:51476-54523 GCF_003060895.1 Acidovorax sp. HMWF029
CAGGCCCGGCAAGGCAATCAGCTGGGAGGTAAGTTCCTGCAACCTGCGCTCCACCGAGCCCAGCGCCTCTTCACCCGCCTCAATTTCCGAAATACGCTCCACGAGCCCGCTGGCCGCTTGCTGTATGCGATCCACCGCCTCGATGCGACGCGCAAAGCTGCGTCGGCGCTCGCGCAATTGCGCATCAAGTTGCGCCGTTGCCGACTTGCTCCACAGTTCCAGATCGTTGGCGGCAGACTCGTACACCGTGCGTAAACGCATGGCCAAAGCACGCACGAGCCGCTCGGCAAACTCCGGCTGTGCCAGTTTCAGCGCGTTACCCACTCCCAGGTACTGCAGATGGCTCTGTTCGATCTGGTTCAGGTCGTGCGTGAAATGCTCCAACTGGGGAGGCGTGGGTACTTGAAGCGAGAACCCGAATTCGGCGTTGAGCTGTCGGAAGGTACCTCCTAACATGGCCTGGATTTCTGTACCTGAGGCCTGCGCCTTGTCAAGCGTACCGCGCAGTTTGTCGAAGGTCTGCACATAGATCTTTTTGACGCCCAGCTTGAGGCCTTTTTGCTGCAACGTCTGCGCCAACTCCGACAACTCAGCCTTGAGCGCTTTGGCGCCCAGTTGCTGAAACACATCCCGCAAGAGCTTGAGGTGCACAGCACGCACAGCCTGGATTTTGGCCGTACTCAAGTCGAACTCACGCTGCTCCTGCTCGATACGGTGGCGCATGGACTCAATCACCGATGCGTTCTTGCCCCGCAGGCTGCGCAATTCGGCCATCTGGTCATCCAGATCACGGCGACGAATGTTGATAACCCGTCCAGTCTCTATGCGCAGGCTGGCTACCCCTGCGGAAACTGCTGCCCGCAAAATGGATCTGCGCCGACCCATGATGCCCTTGGCCAGGGCTTCCTCAAGAACAGGCAAACCACTGGTTTCAAGCAACACATCATCCGCCGTGATCTTGGCAACCAGCCCCTTCTGGGCAGACACGGGGACCACCCTTTCCAAGGGCACTCCCAGCATCTCAGCCGACGTTCTACACTGACGCTCCATCTGGAACTGCACCTGCTCAGCGCTGTTCAGCGTATCCCACAGCGTATCGATTTTGTTCAGCACGACAAGCCGCGCATCCATGCTGTCGGAGGATGTCGCAAGATGTTCACGCCAGATGGACAGATCCGAGCGGGTGACGCCAGTATCGGCACTCAGAATGAAGACCACCGCGTGCGCCTGGGGGATCAGGTTGACGGTCAACTCTGGCTCAGCGCCCACAGCGTTCAAACCGGGAGTGTCCAGAATCACCAGACCCTGCTTGAGCAACGGATGGGGAACATTGATGATGGCGTGCCTCCACATGGGCACTTCCACCAGGCCCTGAGCATCAGGTACGGGGTTCTCATCGGTCAGTTCATCGTGCCAGAAACCTAGCGCACGGGCATCGTCCAAACTGACCTTGCGCACCTCGGCCACTTTTTCCAGTGCACTGGCGATCTGGTCTGCGTTGCCAACATCCAGTGGAATTTCTGTCCAGCGTTCGGTCTTCATCCGCCATTCGGCCAAACCCTGCATCTGCAGACGGGTTTCGATGGGCAGCAGCCGGAGGCTGGGCGCCACAGTGGCGTCATACCCCAGCTCCGTAGGGCACATGGTGGTGCGACCTGCGCTGGCAGGCATGATGCGGCGCCCATAGTCAGCAAAGAAGATCGCGTTGATCAGCTCCGATTTGCCGCGGGAAAACTCTGCGACAAAGGCCACCATGACTTTGTCGCTACGGACCTGCTCCTCCAGGCGATGCAGTCGCTCCTGCACAGCAGCATCCATCAGATCATGCGAGGACATCCACTCGGCCAGCCGCTTGAGCTGCTGGGCGAACTCTCGCCGCCAGGCACCATGCTGGTCGAACTGTTCGTTGAATGAAGGTCCCACTTTGCTCCCACAGATCTATGAATGGCCTACAACGTAGACATACACAAAATATAGCATCGACCGCTCGCAGGCTGTTGCTAGCACAGACATGGGAGCCTTGCAGGGGAGCCCTGCAGGGCCTCTGACCCCAACGTTGAACAACGCCTTCCTAGGGCCGCTGGCACTGAGGACAGAAGTAGCTGCTCCTCTGCCCCTGGCGCAAAAGCCGTATCGTCGCGCCACAGGCATGACAAGGGGCGCCTTCCCGTCCATACACGTTGGCGGCGGTTTGAAAATGCCCCGCCATACCATCTGCATTCGAAAAATCGCGCAAGGTACTCCCGCCCATTTCTACGGCTCGCGCCAGGACAACACGAATGGCTTCGTACAAACGGCGCGCCCGCCCGGCCCCGATGCGAGAGGACATCGCCGTAGGCCGGATCCCCGCCATAAACAGCACCTCTGACGCATAGATATTGCCAACACCCACCACCAGATTACCTGCCAGCAATAACTGTTTGATGGGTGCACGGCTTTTTTTCAGACCTGCCTGGAAATCCGGCAACGAGAAGGTCTCCGACAAAGGCTCCATGCCCAAAGCACCGAGCAGCTTCACTGCCACGGGGGCATGTTCGCCCGCAGCAAACACGACCGCTCCAAACCGACGCGGATCATGAAGTCGCAAAGTTCCCTTGTCTGTCACCAGATCAAAATGATCGTGCGGCCCGGCCAACGGCAACCCGAGCGCAAAACGAAGGCTGCCCGACATGCCCAGGTGGATCAGCAAAAGTCCCCCGCTGGTGTCGGCCAGCAGGTATTTGCCCCGCCGACGCAGCCCCACGATCTGTTGCCCCACCAATGACATTGGGTCACAGCCCAACGGCCAGCGAAGTGGCTTACCCAAAACCAAGGCTTGAATTTTGGCGCCCTCAATCGCTTCGGCAAAGCTGCGACGGGTCACTTCCACTTCGGGCAACTCAGGCATACAAAAGGCCGGGCAACGGCTTCACAGGCATAGATTATTATGACCCGATGGTGCTCTCTCACAGCTTTCGAACCGCCGCATTCGCTGCCGTAGTGGCGGTTGCCACCCCATCCGCATGGGCCCAGCAACCCAGCAGTGACAACCGCGCCACCACCAATAG
>NZ_QAIH01000225.1:54535-79245 GCF_003060895.1 Acidovorax sp. HMWF029
GCATCCAGCCCCGCCCTAGACGCGGAGCTGTTCTACGAAATATTTCTGGGCGAAGTCAGTGCACGCACAGGAGACCCTGGCGCGGGTTACGCGTTCATGCTCGAAGCCGCGCGCCGCAGTGCCGACGGCCAGCTTTACCAGAGGGCGGCAGACATAGCCTTGCAAGCTCGCTCGGGCGAATACGCCTTGGCTGCGGCCAGAGCATGGAGAGAGGCCTTACCCCAATCCCGCGAGGCCAACCGCTATGTACTGCAAATCTTGGTGGCACTCAACCGCATTGGAGAAACCCCGGACCTGTTGCGCCAGGAACTCGCACAATCCCCACCTCGTGCCAAAGCTGCCTCGCTGTCCGCGCTGCCCCAAATGTACGGACGTGCCAGCGACAAGGCGCTGGCAGCCAAGGTCGTCGAACAGGCACTGGCAGGTGAGTTGACCAACCCTGCAACCGGCCCTGCTGCCTGGGTTGCGCTGGGGCGCCTGCGCTTGGCCGCTGATGACAAAGGCGGCGCACTGAATGCAGCGCGCAAGGCACAGGACTTGGACAACGCCAGTGAGGATGCCGCGCGGCTGGCACTGGAACTCTTGGACGAAAGCATCCCAGAAGCCGAGAACATCGTTATTCAGGCTTTGGCCAAACAGCCAGTGCCCGAACTGCGGATGGCCTACGCACGCGTGCTGCTCGGCCTGCAGCGCTACCCCGATGCTGGCCGCCAGGTGGAAGCCGTGACCAAAGAAAAGCCCGATCTGGCGGAAGCCTGGCTCTTGGTCGCCACACTGCAGTTTCAGGACAACCGCCTGTCCGCCGCTGAAGCCTCTCTGCAGCGCTTCATCGACCTAGCGTCGGCCACCTCCGATGCGGAAGTGCGGCAAAAAAGCCTGACCCAGGCGTACTTGCTGTACGCACAAATTGCAGAAAAAAAGAAAGACTTTGCAGCTGCTGAAGCCTGGCTTGGCCGCATTGAAAACTCAGACGAAGTGTTTGGCGCCCAGCTGCGCCGGGCCTCACTGCTGGCGCGGCAAGGCAAACTCGCACAGGCGCGGGCTTTGCTACGTAGCATGCCAGGAACCTCGACCGAAAACCAGCGCATGAAACTGTCGGCTGAAGTACAGCTACTGCGCGAACAGCGCCTTTTCAAAGAAGCCTATCAAGTGCAGGTGGAAATGGTAGCGCTGGCCCCGGATGACGCCGAACTGGTCTATGACCAAGCCATGCTGGCAGAAAAAATGGGCAACCCGGACACTATGGAGCAATTGCTGCGCCAAGTGATCGCACGCCAGCCGCAATACCACCACGCCTACAACGCGCTCGGCTATTCGCTCGCAGACCGAGGGATTCGACTGGCCGAGGCCAAACAACTGATCATGAAAGCGCTGGAATTTGCGCCGAACGATCCTTTCATCATCGACAGCCTTGGCTGGGTGGAATTCCGTCTAGGCAACAAGGCAGATGCAAAGCGCCTTCTGGAAACCGCATACAAAGCCCGCCCCGATGTAGAAATTGCAGCCCACCTGGGCGAGGTACTGTGGAGCCTGGGCGACAAGGAAGGAGCGACCAGAGTCTGGAAAGAAGGTCAGCGTGTCAGCCCGGATAACGACACCCTCAAAGAAACACTCAAGCGGCTTGGGGCAAGGCTTTGATACACGCCCACAGCAAAGGGCATGGCCTGGAGTTGAGCGCAGTACTTCAACACTGCGGGATAGTGTCATGGATCGCGTGTTGTGTGCTGTGGCTAGCAGGTTGCGCACAACCAGCCCCAAGGAGCGCGCCAGAGGAAGACAGTTGGCGCGGGCGGATTGCGCTGCAGGTCGACGGGCACGCTGCACAGTCCTTCTCCGCCGCGTTTGAACTGCAGGGCAACCCTGAAAGCGGCGGCTTGGTGCTTTTGAGCCCGTTTGGAAGCCGCATTGCACAACTGGAGTGGAAAGATGGCCAGGCATCGCTGCAGAGCGGGCAAGAGACACGGACATCGGACTCGCTGGAGACGCTGCTTCTGGATGTGACAGGCACCCGCATCCCGATTGCGGCACTTTTCTCCTGGCTCAACGGCACCCAGGCCACAGCACCCGGCTGGCAGGCTGATCTGTCTGGCATGCAAGATGGCCGCCTCACCGCGCGGCGCGAACACCCCACCCCACAAGCCATCTTGCGCATTGTGCTGACCCGCTGAGGCGATCGCCTCCAACCTACGCCACCTTTTCAACTCTGAGATGCAAGCGCTGTACGACGTGCCGGCTCCGGCCAAACTCAATCTATTTCTGCACATCACCGGGCGGCGCGCCGACGGCTACCACCTGCTCCAGTCGGTATTCATGCTGGTGGACTGGTGCGACACCCTGCACTTCGAGCGACGCGCTGATGGCACCATCTCCAGGGAAGACTTGGGCGCCCCACTGCCCGAGATGGACCTGACGCTGCGAGCGGCACACGCCCTACAAACCGCCACTGGCTGCACATTGGGCGCACACATAGGCGTTCTAAAGAGCATCCCCGCCCAGGCAGGCTTGGGCGGGGGCTCGTCCGACGCAGCGACAGCATTGCTGGCCTTGAACCGTTTGTGGGACCTTGGCCTGTCACGCCGCGCACTGGAAATAATCGGCCTGCAGCTTGGCGCAGACATTCCTTTTTTTTTACGCGGCAACAACGCTTGGGTGGAAGGAATTGGTGAGACAATCACGCCGCTTGAGAAAGCACACCAACTGCCGCAAGCGCGCTTTGCCATCGTGAAGCCCGCAGCAGGTTTGGAGACAAAATTAATTTTTTCGTCACCAAATTTGAAACGCGATTCAGATAGTGCTACAATCTTAGGCTTTGCTGCAGAACACTTTGACTTCGGTCGAAACGACTTGCAGCCAGTTGCTCAAGCCATCTGCCCAGAGGTCACGCAAGCCATCAAATGGCTCGGAGACCGCGGATTACAGGCTAGAATGACAGGCTCTGGAAGTGCAGTGTTTGCGCGAATGTCACATGAAGTTAACTTGGATAAGGCCCCGGAAGGCTGGCAAGTAAAAACATGTGAAAACCTGGTGATTCATCCTCTGGCAGGGTGGGCATCAGACGAGAATTAAGGTTGGCTGCTATCAGCAGTTGACCTGTGTAGGGGAGTCGCCAAGCTGGTTAAGGCACCGGATTTTGATTCCGGCATGCGAAGGTTCGAATCCTTCTTCCCCTGCCAAATATCTTCTCGCGTACGGGCTTTTTTTTCAGATTGCTGGGACTCTCATGCAAGCCAATCACCCCGACTTCATGGTTTTCACTGGCAATGCCAATCCTGGCATGGCAGCTGAAATTGCCCAGCACCTCGGCACCACCCTCGGTGCGGCCGACGTGGGTCGCTTCTCTGATGGTGAAGTCACCGTCGAAATCAAGCAAAACGTGCGTGCGCGGGATGTTTTCGTGGTGCAGTCCACCTGCGCGCCCACCAACGAAAACCTCATGGAACTGCTGATCATGGTCGATGCGCTCAAACGCGCATCGGCTGAGCGCATCAGCGCCGTGATCCCCTACTTCGGTTACGCCCGCCAGGACCGCCGACCACGCTCCACCCGTGTGCCCATCACCGCCAAGGTCGTAGCCAACATGCTGCAGGCCGTGGGCGTGGCACGCGTGCTGACGATGGACCTGCACGCTGACCAGATCCAGGGTTTCTTCGACATCCCCGTGGACAACATCTACGCCTCTCCGGTTCTGCTGGGCGACTTGCGCCAGAAGAACTATGAAGACCTGATCGTTGTCTCGCCCGACGTGGGCGGCGTGGTCCGCGCTCGCGCACTGGCCAAGCAACTGGGCTGCGACCTTGCCATCATCGACAAGCGCCGCCCCAAGGCCAACGTGTCGGAAGTGATGCACGTGATTGGCGAAATTGAAGGCCGCAACTGCGTGATCATGGATGACATGATCGACACCGCCGGGACGCTGGTGAAGGCTGCCGAAGTTCTGAAAGAGCGCGGCGCCAAGAGCGTGTACGCGTATTGCACGCACCCCATTTTTTCGGGTCCTGCCATTGAACGCATCGCCAAGGGCTCGGCCCTGGATGAAGTGGTCGTGACCAACACCATCCCCCTGAGCGACAACGCCAAGGGATGCACCAAGATTCGCCAACTCTCCGTGGCCCCGCTGATCGCCGAGACGATCCAGCGCATTGCCAAGGGTGAGTCGGTGATGAGCCTGTTCTCGGACCAAGACAACCTGTTCTGACCCGCTCCTGCCGGGAGCGATGCAGACCTGTTGCGCACAAGCCTCCTTTTGGAGGCTTGTTGTCTGTTTGGGAACAACCAGCGGGCAGGCGGCGATGATGCCGCAAGCCTTTTTAAATCAGAGGATGACTGGTCGCGGTCGCCTCTTTCCAGGAGCTAACTATGAACTTCGTCGCTTTTGAGCGCGCCAAGCAGGGTACGGGTGCGAGCCGCCGTCTGCGCAACTCGGGCAAGACGCCTGGCATCGTGTACGGTGGTGCCACCGAACCCCAACTGATCGAGATCGACCACAACGCCCTGTGGCACGCCCTCAAGAAGGAAGCTTTCCACTCCAGCGTGCTGGACATGGAAGTGGCCGGTGCCACCTCCAAGGTCGTGCTGCGCGACGTGCAATACCACCCCTACAAGCAACTGGTGCTGCACATCGACTTCCAGCGCGTGGACGACAAGACCAAGCTGCACCTGAAGGTGCCACTGCACTACAGCGGTGCTGAAGAGTCCAACGCCGTCAAGGTGGACAAGTGCATGGTCAACCCCGTCGTGAACGAACTGGACGTTACCTGCATGCCTTCGGACCTGCCCGAATTCATCGCTGTGGACCTGTCCAAGCTGGAAAAGGGTGCTTCCCTGCACCTGAAGGACATCAAGCTGCCCAAGGGCGTGACGGCGAAGATCCGCGGTGGCCAGAACAACAACCCCGTCCTGGTGTCGGTTGTGCCTCCCGCCGTGATCGTCGAAACCCCTGCTGACGCAGCACCTGCTGCCGATGCCAAGGGCAAGGGCAAGGGCAAGAAGTAATCAGCCCCTCGCTGATCCACTTGCCTTTCCATCCAGGCCCCGTCTCGGCGGATACGGCCTGATCAACGGCCCACTTCGGTGGGCCGTTTGTTTTTCAGCCAACGCACAGCACCTGCGTGCCCTCGCCTTTCCGCAATCTTTCGCACACGGATAATCCCGCCAATGATCAAGCTGTTTGTAGGCCTTGGAAACCCGGGGCCCGACTACGAAGCCACCCGCCACAACGCAGGGTTCTGGTGGATTGACGCCCTGGCGCGCGAACTCAAGGCCACACTGGTGCCCGAACGCAGCTACCACGGGCTGGTGGCACGCACCACGGTACACGGCCAGAGCGTATGGCTGCTGCAGCCGCAGACGTTCATGAACCTCTCGGGCAAATCGGTGGCCTCGCTTGCACGCTTTTTCAAGATCCAGCCCGAAGAAATCCTTGTGGTGCATGACGAGCTCGACATTCCACCGGGCCAAGTCAAACTCAAGCGGGGCGGCAGCCATGCCGGGCACAACGGCCTGCGCGACATCCATGGTCAACTTGGCTCACCCGACTACTGGCGCCTGCGCATCGGCATCGGCCACCCCGGTGTGAAAAGCGAAGTTGCCAACTGGGTGCTGAAAAAACCTTCTCCCGACCAGCGCACGCTGATCGAGGACAGCATCATCCATTCGCTCAAGGCCTACCCAGCGATGCTGACAGGCGAAATGGACAAAGCAACACTGCTGATCCATACGACCAAGCCACCCCGCCCAAAGCCTGTGCGCCCAGCGGAAGATTGAGCTAGAATACTATCCTTTTGATAGCAACAAACCGTTTATGGTCGCGCGGAAACGGCCAAAAAACCTTGAAATTCAACCTGCTGCCGACACCTGCAGGCGCTGGAACTTCTGCCACAGTGTCTCGCGGTTTTCCACATGCTGCGGATTCACGGGAATGCAGGCCACGGGGCAGACCTGCACACACTGGGGCTCGTCGAAATGTCCCACACACTCCGTGCACTTGTTCGGGTCAATCTCGTAGATCTCCTGCCCCAGGTAGATCGCCTGGTTGGGGCATTCGGGCTCGCACACATCACAGTTGATGCACTCGTCGGTGATCATCAGCGCCATACGGCCTCCTTGGGCGCGGGGCCGATAACAGGTGCAAAAGGGTGCGCAGAGCGATTCATGCTCCCTATTATCCCGCGCCGTGGCATGTGCCTTGCGTGCCACACTGCAACCCACCACCGCTGACGGGGATGATTTTGCCGTTATGCTGTGTATACACATTAATTTCGACGCACCCGCGCCCCACCCTATTCTCCCGCCTGCTCCATGGGTCTGTTTTTCCTCAAACGGTTCGCCACCCTGTTGGCCACGCTGATCGGCGCCTCCATCGTCGTGTTCCTGGTACTGGAGATCCTTCCGGGCAATGCCGCCCAGATACTCATGGGGCCCGACGCCTCTCCCGACGCCGTGGCCGCGCTGGCCAGCAAGCTCGGGCTGGACCAGCCCGCCAGCCTGCGGTACTGGCAATGGGTCAGCGGGCTGGTGGTAGGCAACATGGGCGACAGCTACGCCTACAGCTCGCCCGTGCTCGACCTGGTACTCGAGCGCCTCGCGCTCACCGTGCCGCTGGCCCTGATGGCCATGGTGATCACCACGGTGCTGGCGCTGGCAGCAGGCGTGTATGCAGCATCGCGCCACAACAAGGTCGGCGACGTGGGCGTGATGGGGCTGGCGCAGATCGGCATTGCCATCCCCAATTTCTGGTTCGCCATCCTGCTGATCCTGCTGTTCTCGGTGAAGCTCCAGTGGTTCTCGGCCGGGGGCTTCCCGGGCTGGACAGAGGACGCTGGCGGCAGCCCGCTCGAAGCCCTCAAGGCCCTGCTGCTGCCTGCCATTGCGCTGGCCGTGGTGCAGGCCGCCATCCTGGCGCGCATCACCCGCTCGGCCGTGCTGGAGGTGCTGCGTGAAGACTTTGTGCGCACCGCACGTGCCAAAGGGCTCTCGCAGCGTGCTGCACTGTGGGGCCATGTGCTGCGCAACGCGATGATTCCGGTGGTCACGGTGATGGGGCTGCAGTTTGCCAACCTGCTGGCGGGCACCATCGTGGTCGAGAACGTGTTCTACCTGCCCGGCCTGGGTCGGCTGATCTTCCAGTCCATCTCCAACCGCGACCTGATCGTGGTGCGCAACTGCGTGATGTTGCTCGCTGCCATGGTGGTCATCGTGAATTTCGTCGTGGACATTCTTTACGCCGTGATCGACCCGCGCGTGAAAGCATCGGATATCTGAGCACCCCATGAACGCCGCCATTCCCTCGTCTTCCGTCACCTCTGCCCCCGGCTGGCTGCACCGCGCATTGCGCCACCGCAGCTTTGTCATTGGCGCAGTGTTGTCGCTGTTGCTGATCCTGGCCGCAGCGCTGTCTCTGGTCTGGACACCCTGGTCCCCCTACGAAATGGACCTGGCGAACAAGCTGACCGGGCCATCCGGCACGCACTGGCTGGGCACTGATGCCTTTGGCCGCGACGTGGCCTCGCTGCTGCTGGTGGGCGCACGCAACTCCATCCTGGTCGGAGTGATCGCCGTGGGTATCGGCCTCACCATCGGCACGGCCCTGGGCCTGCTGGCTGCGGCCAAGCGCGGCTGGGTAGAAGAACTCATCATGCGACTGGCGGACTTCACCTTCGCCTTCCCCGCCATCCTCTCGGCCATCATGATGACGGCGGTGTTCGGCGCAGGCATCGTCAACTCCATCATCGCCATCGGCATCTTCAACATCCCGACTTTTGCGCGCGTCACCCGCGCATCGGCCAATGCCGTGTGGTCGCGCGAGTACATCATGGCCTCACGCGCCTGCGGCAAGGGCAGCTGGCGCATCACCATCGAGCATGTGCTGCCCAACATCCTGTCGGTACTTATCGTGCAGGCCACCATCCAGTTCGCCATCGCCATCCTGGCCGAAGCCGCCCTGTCCTACCTGGGCCTGGGCACCCAGCCGCCCCAGCCGTCCTGGGGCCGCATGCTCAGCGAAGCGCAGACCTTGATGTTCCAGGCCCCGCTGCTGGCCGTGTGGCCCGGTGTAGCGATTGCGCTGGCCGTGCTGGGGCTGAACCTGCTGGGCGACGGGCTGCGCGATTTGCTCGACCCCCGCCTGTCGAGGAAGCGATGACACCCCCTGAGTCGCTTCGCGCCTTCCCCCTCTCTCGCATTGCTGCGCAATGCGGGAGGGGGACGCCCCCAGTGCGGCGGGGCGGCCCTTGCACGGGGGCACTGGCCTGGGTCGCGCCAGTTTCACAGACCCGTTTTGCTGAGATGAAATTACTGCGAACGATGACGATCCTCTGCCATGCCCTTGCTTGAAGTCTCCAACCTCCGCATCCGCCTGCAGACGCACCGGGGCCCCGCCGATGCCGTGCGCGGCGTGAGCTTTTCGCTGGCGCGCGGTGAAACCCTGGGCCTGATCGGTGAATCGGGCTGCGGCAAGTCCATCACCGCCATGTCGCTCATGGGCCTGCTGCCCGACAGCGCTCAGGTTACCGGCAGCATCCGCTTTGACGGCCAAGAGCTGGTGGGCCGCACCGACGCCCAGATGTGCAAGATGCGCGGCAACCGCATCGGCATGGTGTTCCAGGAGCCCATGACCGCGCTGAACCCTGTGCACACCATCGGCCGCCAGGTGGCAGAGCCGCTGCGCCTGCACCGGGGCATGGACGCAGCCAGCGCCCGCAAGGAGGCCATTGCCCTGCTGGACCGCGTGGGCATCCCCAACGCCGCGCAGCGTTTTGACGCCTACCCGCACCAGTTTTCTGGCGGGCAGCGCCAGCGCATCACCATTGCGATGGCGCTGGCCTGCGGGCCCGACCTGCTGATTGCCGACGAGCCCACCACGGCGCTGGATGTGACCATCCAGCAGCAAATTCTTGACCTCATCAGCGACCTGGTGGCCGAGCGCAACATGGCCATGATCCTGATCTCGCACGACCTGGGCGTGATCTCTCAGAACGTGGACCGCATGATGGTGATGTATGGCGGCAGCGTGGTGGAGAGCGGCTCCACCGCCTCGGTCTTCTCGGCCATGGCGCACCCCTACACCCGGGGCTTGTTCGCCGCGCGCCCCCACCTGGGCGCCGTGCATGCGCCCGGCCAGCGCCCGCGCCTGTCCACCATCCCCGGCACCGTACCCGAGCTGGTGGATCTGCCCGCAGGCTGCCCTTTTGCGGGGCGCTGCAGCTACACGGTGGATGACTGCCACCACAAACAACCCGAGGCGACGCTCGTGGCCACCGATGCCGACGGCGACCATCTGGTGCGCTGCCTGCGGCGCGAGGCCATTGCCGAGGCGCAGAGTGCGAACGTGGCGAACATCATCGAGGTGGCAGCATGACCCGGGCGCTCCACCCCAGTTCTGTCCAGACCACCGCGCCGCTGCTCCAGGTGACCGACCTGGTACGTGAATACACCCTGCCCCGCGAGCACCTGTTCCGCCCGCCGGGCAAGGTGCATGCGCTCAACGGCGTGAACTTCTCGATTGCCGCAGGCCGCAGCCTCGGCATCGTCGGCGAATCGGGCTCGGGCAAGTCCACCCTGGCACGGCTGGTGATGGCGCTCGATGCGCCCACCTCCGGCACGGTCGAGCTGCTGGGCCGCAACCTGCACCAGCTACCCGCCGAGCAACTGCGCCAGGCGCGGCGGGATTTTCAGATGGTGTTCCAGGACCCATACGGGTCGCTGGACCCGCGCCAGACGGTGGAGCGCATCGTGACCGAACCACTGCAGGCGCAAGGCCAGACCACGCGTGCCGAGCAGCGCGAGCAGGCCGCCCAGGTGCTGTCGCAGGTGGGCCTGCGCACCAACGACCTGGGCAAGTACCCCCACGAGTTTTCTGGCGGCCAGCGCCAGCGCATTGCCATTGCGCGCGCCCTCATCACAAGGCCCCGCCTCATCGTGGCGGACGAGCCCGTGAGCGCGCTGGATGTGTCGGTGCAGGCCCAGGTGCTCAACCTGATGCAAGACCTGCAGCAGCAGTTCGGCATCACCTACATGCTGATTAGCCACGACCTGGCGGTGGTCAACCACCTGTGCGACGAGGTGGTGGTGCTGTACCAGGGCCGCATCGTGGAGCGCGGCTCGCCGGGCGAGCTGTTCCGCAACGCGCAGCACCCTTACACACAGTCGCTGGTGGGCGCAGTGCCCCAGGTGTTGCCGGGCCGCGCACGGGAGCGTCGGGCAGCTGCGGCGGCCGCAGCAAAAATCGCATAACCAAATACAGGTGTGATGGTGTAAAAAGCTTTTTTCCGCCCTGGTAACAAATTGCACCAGGGATTTCTATGGTTGTTGTCTGGTTTTTTGTCTGGAGAGTCCGAACATGCTGAACCGCCGTACCGTCCTTGCCACTGGCGCCATCGCCGCTGTGCCCCTGTCCACCCCACTCAGCGCACTGGCGCAGGGCCGCAAAGATGCGGTGACCCTTGCGATGACCCTGGAGCCCCCAGGCCTGGACCCGACAGCTGGTGCCGCGTCGGCCATCGCCGAGATCGTGCAGTACAACATCTTCGAGACACTCACCAAGATCAACGCCGACGGCAGCGTGTCGCCGCTGCTGGCCGAAAGCTGGGAGGTTTCGCCCGACCTCAAGACCTACACCTTCAAGCTGCGCCGGGGCGTGAAGTTCCAGAACGGTGAGCCCTTCACCGCTGCGGCCGTCAAGTTCTCGTACGACCGCGCAGGTGGCGAAAAGAGCACCAATAAGGACAAGCGCACCTTTGCCGGCATCACCACCCAGGTGGTGGATGACCACACCGTGGTGCTGCTCAACAAGGAGATCGACCCCGACCTGCTGTTTGTGCTCGGTCAGGCCACCTCGATCATCGTGGAACCCAAGAGTGCCGACACCAACGCCAACAAGCCCGTGGGCACCGGCCCCTACCAGCTGCAGGCCTGGAACAAGGGCTCTTCCGTGGTGCTGACCGCATGGGACGCATACCGCGACGCCAAGGCCATCAAGATCAAGCGCGCCACCTTCCGCTTCATCTCCGACCCTGCCGCCCAGGTGGCCGCCCTGCTGGCGGGTGACGTGGACGCCTTCCCGCGCGTCACCCCGCGCAGCGTGGCGCAGTTCAAGGCCAACCCCAAGTTCCAGGTGGTGGTCAGCGGCTCGCGCGCCAAGACCATTCTGGCCATCAACAACGGCAAGAAGCCGCTAGACGACGTGCGCGTGCGCCGTGCCATTGCCGCCGCCATCGACCGCAAGGCCGTGATCGAGGGCGCGGGCGACGGCTATGGCGCGCCGATTGGCAGCCACTATGTGCCCGGCGCCTTCGGCTATGTGGACACCACGGGCATCAACCCGTTTGACATCGAAAAATCCAAGAAGCTGCTGGCCGAGGCAGGCATCAAGACGCCACTGGAGCTGACGATGACATTGCCCCCCACGCCCTACGCACGCCAGGGCGGCGAAGTGATTGCAGCCCAGCTGGCCAAGGTCGGCATCATTGCCAAGATCCAGAACGTGGAATGGGCCCAGTGGCTCAGCGGCACCTACGGCAGCAAGAACTACGACCTGACCGTGATCAGCCATGTGGAGCCCTTCGACCTGGGCAACTTCGCCAAGCCCGACTATTACTGGGCCTACAACTCGCCCAAGTTCAACGAGCTGTTCACCCAGATCAAGAACACTGCCCGTCCTGCCGACCGCGCCAAGCTGCTGGGTGACGCACAGCGCCTGCTGGCCAACGATGCGGTACACGCCTTCCTGTACTCCAACCAGTGGATCACGGTGGCCAACAAGAACCTCAAGGGCCTGTGGAAAGATATGCCCGTGTTCGTGAACGACCTGTCGGCGCTGTCCTGGAGTTGATGGGACACCCCCCTGAGGCCCTGCGGGCCTTCCCCCCGCTCTCGCATTGCTGCGCAATGCGGGCAGGGGGACGCAGCCCTCGCTGCGGGACGGCCCTTGCTCGGCTGCCCGCGCCTGGGCCGCGCCAGTTTCAGGGGCTGCGCGTCCCGCGCAGAGCCCTGGAAAACGGAAACGCGCTGAAATCCGATTGCTATCAAAACAATAGCTGCCAGAGCTTTACCAACAGGCGGTAGCAGCCTTTTTTACTTGTAAAACTCCCGACATGACCGCCCTGCACGACCTGCCCGCCCACGAACTCTTGACCGCCTACCAACAGCGCACGCTGTCCCCCGTGGAGGTCACGCAGGCCGTGCTGGCGCACATTGAGCGCTGGGAGCCCCACATCAAGGCCACCTACCTGCTGCGCCCCGAGGCCGCACTGGAGCAAGCCCGCGCATCCGAGGCCCGCTGGCTGCGCGGCGAACCCAAGGGGCTGCTGGACGGCGTGCCCAGCACCATCAAAGAAAACATCTCCACCGAAGGCGACCCCACCCCGCTGGGCACAGCGGCTGTCGAGCTGGTGCCCGCCGCCGCCGACGCACCACCCGCCGCCCGCATGCGCGAGGCAGGTGCTGTCGTCGTCGCAAAAACCACCATGCCGGACTACGGCATGTTGTCCTCGGGCCTGTCCACGTTTCACCCGCTGTCGCGCAACCCGTGGGATGTGAGCAAGGGCCCGGGCGGCTCCAGCGCTGGTGGTGGTGCCGCCGCCGCCGCAGGCTATGGCCCGCTGCACATCGGCACTGACATTGGTGGCTCGCTGCGCCTGCCCGCCAGCTGGTGCGGCATCTTCAGCCTCAAGCCCAGCCTGGGCCGCATCCCCATCGACCCACCCTACACCGGCCGTGCAGCAGGCCCCATGACCCGCACCGTGGCCGACGCCGCGCTGATGATGCAGGTGCTGAGCCAGCCCGACGCGCGCGACAGCATGAGCCTGCCCGCGCAAGACATCGCCTGGAGCAAGTTCAATAAACTGGCCGAGCGCACGCGCAGCCTGCAAGGCTTGAAGATAGGCCTGCTGCTGGACGCCGGTTGCGGCCTGCCGGTGGAGCCTGAGGTGAAAGCCGCCGTCGAGCGCGCAGCCCAACTCATGGAAGCCGCAGGCGCCGCCATCGTGCCCATGGCGCCCTTCATGACCCCGGTCATGCTCGACGGCATGGACCACTTCTGGCGCATGCGCTCGCACATCGACCTGCAGGCCCTGCCCGCCGCACGGCGCGACAAGGTGCTGCCCTATATCCGCACCTGGGCCGAGAGCGCAGCAGGCATGAGCGGCACCGAAGTCTTCACCGCCAGCCACCAGTTCCACCTGACGCGGGTGAACACGGTCAAGGCCTGCAGCGCGTTCGACTACGTGATCTCGCCCGTGGCACCCAACGTCGCCTTCCAGGCCGAGCTGCCCTCGCCCACCAACGACCCGCTGCGCCCGCTGGAGCACATTGGCTTTACCGTGCCCTTCAACATGTCCGAGCAGCCTGCCGCATCGGTCAACTGCGGCTATACCCGCACCGGCCTGCCCATCGGCCTGCAAATTGCGGGGGCACGCTTTGACGACCTGGGCGTGCTGCAGGTGGCGCATGCGTTCGAGCTGATTCGCGATCCGCAGCGCGCATGGCCCCAACCGCCTGCAACCTGAAGGCATGGCCGGAGGTTATTGGTAACCTTGGGGTTTTGTTGGCAGACACCGGCCCCGTGGGCACCCGGCGCTACCAACCTCACAGCCACAAGCCGCCAACCCTGCATACAAGCAACCCCACCGCATGGACATCCTCATCCTGGCGATCCTGATTGCCTCCGGCACCTACATGCTCAACGCCAAAGAGCAACGCAAGCGCATCGCGCTGCTCGGCAGCCACCTGGCCAACTACCAGATCGAAAAGCTCATGGAAGCCCTGACCGACGGCTACCTGCGGGCCCTGGGCGAAAGCACCGACGAGCGCCGCCAGCAGATCTGGAGCCTGCTGAGCACCACCGAATCGCAGCTCGCCGAGCAATTCAGCCGCTTTGCCGCCGAGTTCGCCAAAGTCAGCGAAGCCGACGCGCGGGTCAGCCGCATCTCCATCGCCCTGCCTTTTGCCGAAAAGCTGCTGCCCACCGCCACGTTCGACATGCGCAGGGCCCTTGCCGTCCACGCGCGCGGCATTGCCCATGTGGTGCAGAACACCAGCCACCTCTCGCCCAAGGACCGGGCCTTCATGATGACGGCCGAACTGTTCCTCATGCAGCACACCTGCCACTGGTTCTGCAAGTCCAAAACCATCGCCACCGCCCGCATGCTGGCGCGCCACCAAACGCCGCACGAACAGCTCGTCGCCTCAGTATCGGCCGAAACCCGCAGTGCCTACCTGACCCTGATCAAGGGCGGCTGAGCCACTGCCCCCAACAATGCCCCATGCCATCCTCCACGCACACCCGCACAACCGATAGCCTGGGCAACCCCCTCACGCTGCACGACCCGGCCAGTGCCGCCGCCCTGAATGACTTTGTAGAAGGCTTCATCGCCTGCGAAGCCCGTGCGGTGAACGTGCTGAACGCAGCCGCTGACCCCAGCCCCATCGTGCAGGCCAGTTGCGCGGCGCTGCACATGTTTGCCGAGTCGGCCGAAGCCCCCCGCAACGCCCGCCCCTTCATCGACCAGGCCCTGGCCCACGCCGCCAAGGCCAGCGAGCGCGAACAACGCTTCGTGGCCGCCATCGCCGCCTGGGTTCATGGTGACCTGCCCCGCGCCATTGCGCTGCACGAAGAGCAAGCCCGCCTGCACCCGCGCGACCTCGCCTCCCTCAAGCTTGGCCAATACCATTTGTTCAACCGGGGCGACTCGCCCGGCATGCTGCGCCTGGCACTGCAGGCCCTGCCCGCAGCGGCAGAGGTGCCCTACCTGCACGGCATGCTCGCCTTTGGCTGGGAACAATGCCACCGCCTGCCAGAGGCCGAAAGCGCCGCCCGCCACGCCATCACCCTGTGCCGCAAAGAACCCTGGGCCCACCACGCGCTGGCCCACGTCATGCTGACCCAGGGCCGCATCCGCGAAGGTACCGACTTCATGGCCAGCATGAGCGACACCTGGACGGGCCTGAACTCCTTCATGGTCACGCACAACTGGTGGCACCAGGCGCTGTTTTTGCTGGAGCAAGACCGGCATGCCGAGGTGCTGGCGCTCTACGACAGCCAGGTCTGGGGCGTGGTCAAGGAATACACCCAGGACCAGATCAACGCCGTGTCCCTGCTCGCCCGGCTGGAGCTGGCGGGCGTGGACGTGGGGCCACGCTGGGCCGACGTGGCCGACCACCTGGCCCTGCGCCTGGCCGACCATGTGCTGCCCTTTCTGGACCTGCAATACCTCTACGGCCTGGCCCGCGCTGGCCGCACCGAGGCTGCACGCACGCTGCAAAACAACATCGCAGCCCACGCCGCCACCCGCACCGAGGCGCATGAGCGCACCGTGTGGCAACAGGTGTGCGAGCCTGCCGCCCACGGCCTGCTAGCGCATGCGCAGGGCGACTGGGCGACGGCGGTGGTGAAGCTGGGCGTGGCCCTGCCCCGGCTGGTGGAGATTGGCGGCAGCCATGCGCAGCGGGATCTGTTCCACCAGATTTGGCTGGATGCGCTGCAGCGCAACGGGCAGTGGGCGGCGGTGCAGAACGTGTTGCAGCCTATGGTGAATGGGCAGCCGGAGTCTGTGCGGTTGGCGCGGCAGGTGGGGGTGGTGAATGGGGTGTTGGGGCTGCCAGCCAGATAAGTCGCCCAGTTCTTCAAGCGGATTGATCGACGAACCAAAATCCGTAGCCATCTATTTCGACCAATGAGAGTCCTGCTTCTGTTCTTTCGCGGCTGGTTGGCCTTGTGCTTCATATTGGTCTACTTCGTTATTCCTTTTTACTTGGTCGCCATTTACCCCGATGTACCAGAGCCCGTCGTCCGCGCCGCACGCGTTCTTGGCTACGGAGCTATCAAAGGCCCTCCGTCAGAGCTTGGGTTCTGGTATCGGTTTTGCGCTTGCGGGGCCTGGGTAGGCTTAGGCCTGCTATTGGTGGGGCGCTTCATTCGTGGCGAAGAAGGTGCTTCCAACCAACGGGATCGGAAGATCCGAAGAATTGTCTAACGCAATGCTCAAACAGCCCCGCCGCTCGCGGCACTGACCTCACCGGTCACCGCACCACCAACTTCGTCTGGTCATACACCGGCTGCTCCGGCAAATCCGCCAGGTGCCGCACATCGGCCCAGTCCAGCACCTCCACAGCCTCACCCTGCACCCGCACGCGGTTGAGCCCCGCGTTGGGGATGTCGCTCTGGCGGGGGCCGTCCAGCCCGGTTCCGCGCGCAGTGCGCCAGATCATGTCGAGCACGCCGCCGTGGGTGACCACCATCACGGTCTGGCCGCTGTGCTGCTGGGCGATGCGGTAGACAGCGTCCATCACGCGGGTGTGGAACTGGCGGGTGGTCTCGCCGCCGGGCATACCGTAGTCGGCTTCAAAGCGCAGCCACTGGTTCCATGCGTCGGCGTGTTCTTGCTTGACGTCGTCCACGCGCTTGCCGTCCACCTCACCAAAGTTTTGCTCGCGCAGGGCGCTGTCGGTGAGGGTGTCGATGCGGGCCTGGGGGAAGAGCACTTGCAGGCTGGGCGCGGCGGTTTGCTGGGTGCGGATGAGGTCGCTGCAAATGAGGTGGTGCACCACGGGGCGCTCTGCGGCCAGGCGCTCGGCCAGGCGGCGGGCCTGTTCGTGGCCGGTGGCGTTGAGGGGTACGTCCACATGGCCCTGAAAACGCAGTTCGCGGTTCCAGTCGGTTTCTCCGTGGCGGATCAGGATGAGTTCGGTCATGCGTGCCATTATCGAATGTACACACAGCATTGCAAGCTGTTTTGGCCGTAAGCGCTTATGCGATAAGCGCTGATAGCTATGTTTTTTATAACAGCCGCCTGTCCACCACCCACCGTGCGGCCCATCACCGCATGGGCACGACCAGCACCTTGCGGCGCGGCTGGCAGCCGGGGCCTTCGTGGGGGGCGCTGTCCTGTTCCCAGCCCGGGCCGGGCGAGGTTTGCGCACACACGCGCTGGCCATCGACCAGGCTGCGCCAGTAGTACCAGGGCGCGGGGGCGGCCTGCACCAGCAGCGGGGTCAACAAGACCAGCACGAACCAAATGCGGGGGGCGAAAGGCATGGGCAAACGAAGCATCCAGCGTGTCCCGCCCATGCTACGCAGCCTGCGGCGGGCTGATGCCCGGAAAAGGGGCGGGATCGTCGGTCAAGGCTTGTCCGCCGTCACGATCCAGCCTTCCAGCGGGTCCAGCCCCGGTGGCAGGCCATAGAGCGCGTCGCCCTCGGCATGGCGCTGCTCCGCCCAGGCGGCTTGTAGCAGGCACAGCACGGCGTCCAGGCTGTCGCCGCTGGCGTCTTGCACCAGCGCATCGCGCTGGGCGTGGCTGAGCTTGAGGCGCAGGCCCAGCCGGGTCTGGCCCAGCTCCAGCGCGTTCACCAAATCTTTGCGGGCGATGAGGCGGTCGGGCGTTTGCTTGGCGCGGTCGTCGCTTTTGTAGCTGCGGCGCTGCAGCACTTCGCGCGCGATCAGGCCGGGGTAGGCCTCCAGCGCCACGCGGCGGGGGTCGCCAGCGTGCAGGCCGGGCAGGTGCAAGCCCGCGTCCAGCAGCAGCGGCAGACCCGCGTGCAGCATGTAGGCCACGGGCGGGTTCACCCATTTCATCGAGGGGCTGGAGCCTGCAGGCCCGTCGGTGGCGCGGTGGGCAAACTTGCCACCCACGGGGCGCGCATCGCAGAACGCCGCAAACTGCGCGCGGATCTGCTCGCGGCTGAGGCTGCGGTAGTGCTGCATGCAGGCGTGCCAACTGGTGGGCCAGCCCAGCGCCTGCACCAGCTCGCGCGGCAGGCCAAAGGGCAGGTCAAAGCCGCCCACCCAGTCGCCGGGCTGCGCCAGCCACTGGCCGAACGCGGCCAGGGTGTCGAACGGCTGCAGCGCGCTAAGCTGCACGCGCGCGCCCTGGCGTTGGCCCAGCGCCAGCACGATGGGTTTGCGCCGCGTGGGGCTGCTGGAGAAGTCGCAGCCCAGCAGCAGGGGTGGGGGTGCCATGGCCGTCATCCAAGTGCCAACGCCGTGACGCCTGCCGCAATGCACAGCGCGCCAAAAATGCGCGCCACGCGGTCGCCCTCGCCCAGCAGGTGCCCGCCGATCAGCGCGGCAAACAGCATGGACACCTCGCGCGCCGGGGCGACGTGCGACAGGGGCGCCTGCTGCATGGCATAGAGCACCAGCACGTAGGCCACGGGGCTGACCACCGCCACCAGCAGCGCAAAACGCCACTGGGCCAGCCACAGCGTGCGGGCGGTGGGCAGGTCGCGCAGCACCACCGGTGCCAGCAGGCCCACGCGCACAAAGTTGCCCATGTAATCCACCAGGATGGGCGACATCAGCAGGAACTTGACCGCATAGCCATCGACCACGGTGTAGCTGGCAATGAACGCGCCCGTGAGCAAGCCGTACAAGATGCCCTTGTGCACACGCGCCCGCGCGGCGGGGTCGTGCGCCGCGCGCAGCAGGCTGGGGCCGCCAGCGATGAGGAACACGCCGCCCACCACGCCCGCAATACCCAAGGCACCCAGCGCAGAGATCTTCTCGCCCAGCAGCGTGATGGCCACCAGCGACGACAAGAGCGGCCCCGAGCCGCGCGCCAGCGGGTAGACCACGGTAAGGTCCGCCACGCGGTAGCCACGCAGCAGGATGACGAAGTACGCCACATGCAGCAGCCCGCTGGCGACCACAAAGCCCCACTCCACGGCGCCCCACAGCGGCACCGTGTCAGGCCCCAGCCACCAGCCCAGCGGCGCCCAGACGACCATCATGATCACCGAGGTGAAGAACGCAAACCGCGAGTCGCCCCCGGCCTTCTTGGCCACGATGTTCCAGCAGGCGTGGATGAGGCCGGCGAGGATGATGAGGGCGAAGGCGGTGAAGGTCACGAGCGGGGAAAAGAACGGCCTGAACAGAAAAGCCGCAGCGCCTTCTGGGCGGCTGCGGCTACGAACCGTGATGGATGGCTGCGAAGAAAAGTGGGGCGATTTGCCTAGCGAGCCAGCCTAGTCTGGGTCGATGCGCGCAGCCGTACTTCCGTACGGCGAGCACAGCAGGCCCGGAATCGGCTGGCGCAGTAGCAAAGCGCCCCGCTTTTCAGGCCCGGCCGATGATGGAGGCTGTGGCCATCAGCTCCTCCAGCAGCGCATACGACACCTTGCCCGACACCGCATACGGGTCCAGTTCAGGCTTCTCCGAATACTTGAGCAGGATCGAGTGGTTGATCTTGGACAGGTTGACCTGCCCCATGGTCCAGCCGCCAAAGCGGCGCTCGGCGATTTCTTCGTAGTGCAGCAGCTCCACGTTCTTGTGGCGCGGGTCCTTCTGGATGTGGCCGTACAGCTCGCTCACTGCGGAGCGGCCGCCCTCGATGGCTTGCAGGAACACCCCGCCGCCGTAGCACAGCACGCCGGTGATGCCGCTGCCAGGGTTGTGCTGGCGCGACTGCGTCAGGATGGCTTCGATGGCGTCGGGAGAGGTGTCCACCGCGCGGCTGGCATAAAGCAGGCGTACCAACATGGCTTAGTTCTTTCCGGGGATAAGGGACAAAAATTCACGGCGCAGGGCGGAATCCTTGAGGAATACGCCGCGCATGACGGAGTTGATCATCTTGCTGTCCATCTCGCGCACGCCGCGCCAGGACATGCAGAAGTGGCTGGCCTCCATGACGATGGCCAGGCCGTCGGGCTGGGTCTTTTCCATGATGAGGTCGGCGAGCTGCACCACGGCTTCTTCCTGAATCTGGGGACGGCCCATGACCCAGTCCACCAGGCGCGCATACTTGGACAGGCCGATCACGTTGGTGTGCTCGTTGGGCATCACGCCGATCCAGATCTTGCCGATGACGGGGCAGAAATGGTGGCTGCAGGCACTGCGCACAGTGATGGGGCCGACGATCATCAGCTCATTCAGGTGCTCAGCGTTGGGAAACTCGGTGATGGGCGGCTGCGCCACATAACGGCCCTTGAACACCTCGTTGATGTACATCTTGGCCACGCGGCGCGCGGTGTTGTTGGTGTTGTGGTCGCCTTCGGTGTTGATGACCAGGCTGTCGAGCACGCCCTGCATCTTGACCTCGACCTCGTCGAGCAGCTTTTCCAGCTCGCCGGGTTCGATGAACTCGGCAATATTGTCGTTGGCATGAAAACGCTTGCGGGCGGCAGCAAGGCGTTCGCGGATCTTCACAGAAACGGGCGTGCCTTCATCATCCGGCGGTGTGGTCGTCATATCGGAGGCAGGTTGGCTGGACATGATGGGGATCGTAACAGCGAACCGCACTCTGTAGATTTCAAGGGTTTTAGGCCCTCTGCGCCTGCTAGATGAGCCTTAACAGCTATAATTTTTATAGCAACAATAGAAATCCACGGCGAAACAGACCACCCGCTGTCCACGCAACGCACGCGACCCAAGCCGGTGCAGCTAGCCGAGGTCCGCCCCACAGCAGGGCGTCCTCGTCAATACCGGTTGCCCGTCACCCACAGCGCCAGCCGCATCAGGCCAAAGGCGATCCGGTCTAGCACCCGCTGTCGCAGCGGGCGGTCAGCGTAGCGGGCCGGGTCCATGCGCCTGCCAGCGTGCTGCATGGCGTGCACCAGCCGCTGGCGCAGGTCGGTGGCAAAGACGTCGTCTTCCACCACCACATTGGCCTCGCGCGCCAGCAGCAGGCTCAGGGGGTCGAGATTGGACGAGCCCACAGTGGCCCATGGCCGATCGCCTTGTGCATCTATCACAGCGACCTTGGCATGCAGAAAGCTGGGCGCGTATTCGTAGATCTCCACCCCCGCCGCCAGCAGTGCGCCGTACACCGGCCGCGCCGCGTGGTATTGCATGAAGTACTCATAGCGTCCCTGCAGCAGCAGGCGCACGCGCACGCCCCGGCGCGCGGCCATCACCAGCGCACGGCGCAGCTTGCCTCCGGGCATGAAGTAGGCGTTGGCGATGATGATCTCGTGCCGCGCGTTGCCGATGGCGCGGCGGTAGGCTTTTTCGATGCGGCTGCGGTTGCGCACGTTGTCGCGCAGCACCAGCGCGGCGCGCATCAGGGGGCCTGTGTCGTCGGCCATGTCTGCCGCGTGCTTGGCCTTGCTGGCTTCGCGCAGGGCCTGAAGTGCTTCGGGCAGGCGGCGTTGGCGTGCGTCTCGCACGGCCTGCATGCGCCACCACAGCTGGTCCATCGTGTCGCTGGCGGTCGCCACCAGGCTGCCTGTGGCGCGCACGGCGAAGTCAAACCGGGGGGCATCGAGCGTGCCGTGGTTGGGGTCGTGGAAATCATCCAGCACGTTGATGCCACCGCAAAACAGCAGGCGACCATCGACCACACACAGCTTGCGATGCAGGCGCCGCCAGCGGTGGGGCAGCAGCAGCCCCAGGGGCCCAAGCGGTGAGTAAACGCTGTATTGCACCCCAGCGGCATCAAGCCGCGCGGCCCAGGCCTTGGGCAACGCTCCGGTACCCACACCGTCCACCACCAGATGGGTGCGCACGCCCCGCTGCGCAGCACGCATCAGCGCTTCAGCCACGGCAGCGCCTGAGCCGGTGAAGTCGAAGATGTAGGTCTCGAACTGGATGTCCGACAGCGCGGCGTCCATGGCCACAATCAGGGCCGGAAACAGTTCCTCAGCGCCTTGTAGCAGCGTCACCCGGTGGTCGTCCGAAAATTCCGTGGCACGGAATAGGGGCAAGGGTTTCTTCACGCTCTCACAACCGGAATTCCGCAATCAGCGGCAGGTGGTCGGACATGCGCCACCAGATGCGGCCGCGCGGCACATTCAAGGACAGGGGCGTGAGGCCCCGCGCATACACATGGTCCAGCTGGGTCAGAGGCAGCCGCGCGGGGTAGGTGAAGGCGCGCGGCTCCTCGAACTCATAGAGCGAGAACCCGGCCAGCATCCGCTTGAGCTGCTGCCCCCAGTCGTTGAAATCGCCCGCCACCACCAAAGGTGCACCGGGCGGCACCTCGCGGTCAATAAACCCCTGCAGGCGCTCGATCTGCCGCACACGACTGCCTGGGATAAGCCCCAGGTGCACCACGATCACATGGACTTTGCGACCATGGGCATCCACTTCGACATGCAGCAGGCCACGCTGCTCGAAACGGTGATCGGAGATGTCCTCGTGCTGGTGCCCGATCACGGGCCACCGCGTGAGCAGCGCGTTGCCGTGCTCGCCGTGCTTGGTGATGGCATTGGTGCGGTACACCGCCTCATAGCCCTCGGGCGCCAGGTACTCGGCCTGTGGCACATCAGGCCAGCGCTGGAAGTAAGCCGCCTCGCGCCGGTGGAGCTTGCGCACCTCCTGCAGGCAGACGATGTCGGCATCGAGCTGCTCGACCGCCAGGCCCAGGTTGTGGATCTCCAGCCGCCGCGCGGGGCCGATGCCTTGCACACCTTTGTGGATGTTGTAGGTGGCCACCCGCAGAATGTCGTCGTTTTGCATGGTCTGAGGCGTGTTGTGTACTTTTACGTGCCCGCGAAAGCCGGAGCATGGCTCGGCGAGCGCATTGCTGGCGAGTGTGCAGCGTGCCCACTCCACAGGCGAACGTCAACGAAGCAGCGAAAGTCAGTATCCATGAGGGGGCCTTGAAGGTGGCAAGCGGTCAACTGCCGCTCCCAGGACTGGTGATTGTGTCGCAAGCCGCGCGGGCAGCGGGTTTGCCCGACGACCAAGGGGTGCCATGGGCCAGTACACTGGGGCTGTCTCATTCACACCAGATACAGGCCAGCTCAGCCCCATGGCCACCGAGAATCGACAAACCGCCCCTGCCCAGGTTCAGGCCCTGATTGTGGACAGCAATGCCACGTCACGCAGCATCCTGGTCGGGCAATTGCGCGAATACGGCGTGACCCGCATCGTGCAGTGCTCACGCGTACAGGACGCGCGCAGCCGGCTGGAGCACACGGTTTTCGACTACGTGCTGTGCGACCAGTTTTTTAGCGACTCCAACTACTCGGGCCAGACCTTGCTGGACGACCTGCGGCGTGCGCAGCTGCTGCCGTTTTCCACCGTGTTTTTCATGGTCACCGCCGAGGCCTCCTATGCAGCCGTGGCCGAGGCTGCCGAATCGGCGCTGGATGGCTACCTGCTAAAGCCATTCACGCCCAGCGCGTTGTTCGAGCGCCTTAGCCTGGCGCGCCTGCGCAAGGTGCACCTCAAGCCCATCTTCGACGCCATCGAGGCCGAGGACTTCGAGCAGGCCGCAGCGCTGTGCGTAGAGCGCTTCGAGGCGCGCAAGCCTTACTGGCTGTACGCCGCGCGCATCGGATCAGAGCTTCTGCTGCGCCTGGGTAGGCACGACGAGGCACGCACGCTGTTCGAGGCCGTGATTGCCGCACGCGCCCTTCCCTGGGCGAAGCTTGGGGTGGCGCGCGCGCAGATCGAGTCTGGCCAGGCTGCGCGCGCCATCACCACCTTGCAAGAGCTGATTGGCGAAGATGCCTCGTTTGCCGATGCCTACGACGTGCTTGGCCGCGCCCAGGTGGAACTAGGAAATTTCGCGCAGGCCATCGAAACCTACCGCACTGCCAGCACCCTCACGCCAGACTCTGTAGTGCGGCTGCAAAAGCTGGGGATGATGTCCTACTACATGGGCGACCGCGAGGCGGCCACCAAGGTGTTGGCCCGGGCCGTGGTTCTGGGAATCGACTCCAAGCTGTTCGACTACCAGTCGCTGGTGCTGCTGACTTTTGCGTACTACGCAAGCAACGACCGCAAGGGCATCGAGCGCTGCATGGCCGACTTCGCCCGCATCCTCGAGCGCCACCACAGCAGCGCCCGCATCCGCCGCTTTGCCGAAGTGGCGCGGGCGCTCCAGCTCATCCAGCAGCGGCAATTCTCACAGGCTGTCGAGTCGGTTCGCACCATGGCACGCGAGATCATGACAGCCAGTTTTGACTTCGAGGCCGCCTGCAACCTGGGCAGCCTCCTGGCGGTGCTGGCCGCGACCTCCATCGATTTGTCCGAGGGTGAGGGCTGGGTGCGTGCCCTCGGAATGCGTTACGCCAACACGCGTGGCCTGACAGAGCTGATGGCCAACGCATGCAGCCTGCACGAGCCCTATGGCGCACTGGTGCGCGACTGCCTCCAGCAAGTCAACAAGGCCGCTGAAGTGGCCATGGCACGGAGCCTGTCTGGCGACCCCGCAGGCGCGGTACAGAACCTGCTTCAGCAAGCCACCCCCACCCTCAACTCCAAGCTGCTGGACCTCTCGCAGCAGGTGTTGCTACGGCACGGTGCGCGCATCGCATCCCCCGAGCCACTGCAGGCGGCTATCGATGCGCTGCGCCAGCGCATTGGCAATGCCCCCGCACGCGCCATCCTGGGTCAGGACAGTGAGCGGCGACCTGGAGGCGTGGTAATCCGCTCACGCAATGCCGTGGAAGGCAACCCCGCAGCCCCTGCAGCCATCGGCAGCGCCCCGGCCCGCGAGGACATGGGCGAGTCCGACGCCGCAGCGCCAGAGAGTGCGGCAGACAAGCTCCGGCTGCGCCCCTGAATCCAATCAGACACTGAATGTGGTGCTTGCGCCACTCATACAAAACGGAAGGCGATATTGCCCAGCGGCCCGTAGTCCGCGTGGAAGGTGTCGCCCGCAACAGCCGCCACAGGCCGGGTGAACGAACCGCCCAGCACCACCTCCCCGGCTTCCAGCCCCTCGCCATAGGGGGCGAGTTTGTTGGCCAACCAGGCCACGCCAGTGGCGGGGTGGTTGAGCACGGCAGCGGCCAGGCCCGATTCCTCGATCACACCGTTCTTGTAGAGC
>NZ_QAIH01000225.1:79267-154727 GCF_003060895.1 Acidovorax sp. HMWF029
CGTCGATGATCTCGATGGCGGGCACCACGTACTCGGTGGCAGCCAGCACGTCGAAGATGCTCACCGGCGGTCGCCCCGGCTCGCCGCGCAGCGGCTTGTTGAGCACGAATGCCAGTTCCACCTCCACGCGTGGCAGGATGAAGCGCTGCATGGGGATGTCGCCGCCTTCGGCGAAGAACATGTCGTCCAGCAGGGTGCCGAAGTCCGGCTCGGTGATCTGGCTGGCGACCTGCATGGCGCGCGAGGTCAGACCGATCTTGTGTCCGCGCACCGTGCGGCCCTCGGCGATCTTCATCGCCACCCAGGCGCGCGAGATGGCATAGCCATCCTGCACCGTCATGCCGGGGTGGCGTTTGGAGAAGTGTTCCACCTGCACGCGGGTCTTCTCGGCCTGGTGCAGCTCCCGGGCCAACTGCTGGATCAGTGCGTCGTCAAGCATCGGTGCGTTCTCAGGATTCAGCGGTAAAGCCAATTGCCTTCACGATGGGCCCCCACTTGTCCCCGTCAGCCTTGAGCAGCGCGGCCAGTTCGGCTGGCGTGGACGAGCGCGCCTCCAGCCCCATGGCAGCCAACCCGGTGATCACGTCCTTGTCGGCCAGCGCAGCACGGATGGCTGCATTGGCCTTCTGAACCAGCTCAGCCGGAGCCTTGCCCGGCAAGAAAAAACCAAACCACTCGCCATAGACCATGTCTTGGTAGCCTTGTTCGACAAGGGTGCTGACGCCCGGCACGAACTTGTTGCGCGTTGCGCCCGAGGTGGCCAGCACCCGCAGCTTGCCGCCTTGCAGGTGTGGCAAAAATTCGCCCACTGGCGCAGAGACGGCAGCAATTTGCCCGCCCAGCAAGTCCAGGATGGCCGGCTGCGATCCGCGAAAGCCCACGTGACGCATATCCACCTTGCCGGCGCGGCTGATCAGCTCGCCTACAAAGTGGGGGACCGACC
Source organism: Acidovorax sp. HMWF029 (assembly GCF_003060895.1). GTDB lineage: Bacteria > Pseudomonadota > Gammaproteobacteria > Burkholderiales > Burkholderiaceae_C > Acidovorax. The sequence goes on from NZ_QAIH01000225.1 coordinate 80,211, forward strand.
CCGGTGCGGGCGAACCGAAGTTGGCGCCTGCGGGATGGGACTTGCACCAGTCGAGGAACTCGGGAACTGTCTTCACCGCCGCGGGCACCTGCGGACCTACGGCAAAGCCCATGTCGAACACCACACCCAGGGAGACGGGGGTCACGTCGATCACGGGGTCGTAAGGCAGCTTCTTGTAGGTGTGGGGGTAGATGCCCAACATAGACATGGGCGTGACCAGCCATGTGGCGCCGTCGGCAGGCGCTCCCTTGAGCGTGGTGATGGCAATCTGCCCGCCAGCGCCGGTCTTGTTTTCTACCACGGCTGATTTGGCGTAGCCGCCCGCAATATGAGTAGCCACGCGACGTGCCAGAGTGTCCACCGTGCCACCGGCTGCAAATCCCGCAAGGATCTTCACGGCATCGATGGCCTGGGCCTGGGCCAGGAAGGGCATGCAGCCCGCAGTGCCGGCGAGAGCCCAGTGCAAAGCGTCGCGACGCGACAGGGGTGTGGAAAAGCTCATGGTTTGTCTCCTGTGTTGGGTTGTGAGTTACTGCTTCGACGCCTGCCTGTAGTTGGCCTTGAGGTGCTCAGGTACGCGCTCGTCGAAGCCGAAGGCCACGCGCCGCACCTCTGGGCTGTCGGTGGGCCGGTGGCCCACACTCAGGGCCGAGGCACGCGGCGCGTCGATGGCGACCACCGTGCCCGCCAGGCGGCCCAGACCCGTGATCTCGCACTCGACCAGATCGCCCGGGTCCACGGAACGCGAATGGCACGGCGTCCCCATCAGGATCACGTCGCCCGGCACCAGGGTGATGTGGCGCGCGATGTCGGCCACCACATAGTGCGGGCCCCAGATGGTCTCGTTGCCGATGTGCGCCTCCTGCACCACCAGGCCATTGCGGTAGGTGCGCAGCGTCTGCTCGAACAGGTTGACGCCGCGCACGATGCCCGGGCCGATGGGCAGCAGCGTGTCCGCGCCCTTCACGCGCAGCATGCTGCCCTGGTCGGTGTCGCGGTAGTTCTGCAGGCCCATGTCGAGCGCGGGGCAAAAGCCTTCGATGTAATCCCAGGCCTCGTCGGGCAGCACGTTGCGGCAGGTCTTGCCGATCACCACGGCGTACTCGCCCTCGTAGTTCAGGTACTGGCTGTCGGCGGGCTTGTGGATCTCGCAGCCATGGCCGTTGACCGAGGTCGGCGGCTTGGTGAAATAGGTCGGCGTCTCCGTGGGCTTGGGCTGGTTGCGCGTCTCGAAGCTGCGCGAGCTGTACGAGATGTGCACCGCGATGACCTTGCTGGGCGACACGGGCGGCAGGTGCTGCACCGTGGCCGGGTCGACCACGCGGCCGTCGTCCAGGCGCAATTGGCCCTGCTGCGTCCCTTCTTCCACGATGGTGCCCCAGCAAGCGCTGCCGCCCACCAGCACGCGGCGGCGCTCCACGCGCGGGCCGCGCATCACGGCCGGCAGTTCGGTGATCGGGAATTCGAAGTTCATGCCGCCACCTCCGCCGTCGCCTGTTCACCTTCGAACCACATGTGCACGTTGCCCGTGCCGCGGGCGTTCTCGTACGCCGACAGGGCCACGCCCTTCGCGCGGCAGTCAGCGCCGCCCATGGCACCCAGCATCTGCAGGTAGTGGGCGCCAAAGGCCTCCCAGGGCATGGTGCGGTATTCGTCCTGCCAACGGTCGAGCACCATGTCGTGCCGCCCCTCTTCCATCAGCGCAATGGCGCCCTTGTCGCTCACGATGTTCTCGGGCCGCGAGACATTGCTCTCGTGGAAGATGCGCGGGTGCTTGGGCTTCCAGTCGATGGGGTTGAACTTGTGACTCAAAGCGCCCGAGGCCAGTAGCAGCACGCGCAGGTCGCTGCGGCGCACGGCCTCGGCAATCGCCTCGCCCGACTTCAGGAAGTGGCGCCAGTCGCAGTTCTGGCACGAGCTCACGGTGACCACGGGCGTGTCGCTGCGCTCCAGGCGCAACTGCTTGACCAGGTTGATGGTGGCGTACTGCTTGCCCAGGTCGGGGTGGTTAATCACGCGGTTGTAGCCGCCTTGCTCGCGCGATGCGGCCTCGATGGCCAGGGCCAGATCAGGGTGGCCCCGGTAGTCGTAAGGCACGCCATGCAGGTACCAGGGCATTTCGTCCGAGATGTAGATGCCCTGGTAGCGCGCAGCGCCGTCCACCAGGTGGTAGCCGGTGGTGAACCAGTGCGAGTCGAAGATGATGGCCACATCGGGCCGGGCTTTCTCGATGCGCTCGCGCAGGCGCGCATAGCCGGGGATGAGGTCCGAGTCGGCCCCCGCGCCCTGCAGCACGCGGAACTCTTCGCACTGCATCAGGCCGGGGTGATGCGAGACGATGGCAGCGCCAACGATGCTTCCCATGGGGTGTGTCTCCTCTGTATTTGGTAGTGTTCAGCGGTGGCTGAAGCTCGCGCGGAAAGGTTTTTTCGGAACCACAATGTCCTTCACGTCGCAAAAGAACTCGAAGCTCCAGTCCCCGCCCTCGCGGCCCACACCGCTCCGCTTGATGCCGCCGAACGGTGCGGCCAGGTCGCGGATGCCAAAGCTATTGACCCAGATGAATCCGGTACGTACCTGCTGCGCCACGGCGCTGGCGTGCCCGGTCTCGCCGTAGCAGACGCCGCCTAGGCCGTAGTCCGTGCCATTGGCAAGGGCGATGGCCTCCTCGTCGCTGTCGAAGGTTTGCAGCGTGAGCACCGGGCCGAAGACCTCGTTCTGCACGATCTCGCTGTCCTGGCGCACGTCGGTGAGCAGCGTGGGCTGGTAGTACTGCGCACCGAAAGGGTGGTGCGCACCGCCCCACAGCAACGTGGCGCCATCGGCCACCGCGCGCTGCACGAAGCCATGCACGCGCTCGACCTGGCGCGGGTGGATGATGGGGCCAACCTCAGTGGCCTCCTCGCGCGGATCCCCTACGGTGAGCTTTTCGACATAGCCGCGCAGCGCTCCAACGAAGGCGTCGTGCACCTTGCGGTGCACCAGGAAGCGCGTGCCCGCCAGGCATACCTGTCCGGCGTTGCGGTACATCAGCGCGCCGGTGGCTGCCGCGTTGTCGATATCGGCGTCCTCCAGCACGATGAAGGCCGACTTGCCCCCAAGCTCCAGGCTGCAGGGCACGAGGTTGGCACCGGCGGACTGCGCGATCCACTTGGCCGTGGGCACCGAGCCGGTGAACGAGACGCGCGCCAGGCGCGGGTCGCTGACCAGGCGCGCGCCGGTGCTGGCGCCCGCGCCCTGCACGATGTTGAACACCCCGGGCGGCAGGCCGGCCGCGTGCGCGCAGTCGGCCAGCAGACTGCTGGTGAGCGGCGCCCATTCCGGCGGCTTGACGATGACGCAGTTGCCCGCTGCCAGCGCAGGGCCGAGCTTCCAGGTGGCCAGCATCAGCGGGGCGTTCCATGGCGTGATGATGGCCACCACGCCAGCCGGGTCGTGGCGCACGATGTGGGTGGCCTGCTCGGTCTCGATGGGGCGGTCCTGCAGCGTGAGGGCGTGTTCTGCGAACCAGGTGATGTTGAGCATGGCGCGCGGCACCACGCCGTGCTTCATGCGCGAGAGCAGTACGCCCGCGTCGTTGGATTCGAGCGTGCAGAAATCATGGGCGCGCTTGCCGATCTCGGCAGCGAAGCGGTCGAGATATGGCCTACGTTCGGCGGCCGTGAGCGCGCTCCAGCCCGAGAAGGCGCGCGCCGCAGCGCTGACGGCTGCATCCACATGCACAGGCGAGCCTTCGCTGATGCGACCCAACAGCGCCTGGTCGATGGGCGAGTGCAGGTCAAAGCGCATGTCCGAAGCCACGCGCTGGCCGTCGATGTAGTGGTGGGGCGATACGGCGATTCCAGCGACGTTCAGCGTGTCGGTGCTCAAGGGGTTCTCCGGTCAGACAACAAAGCAAAGGGGCCGGGTTGCCTGCCCCCTGTCGTCGCGGAGTATCTGCAGCCCCGTGCTTGACCACAATCAATGCTTTCTTACGTATTGTGAAGATGATCTAATGAATAGCATCACTTCGATCCACGTGCCCATGTCCCTGCCTCACTTCACGCTGCGCCAGCTCGAAGCCTTCGTCACTGTGGCCGAGATGCGCAGCTTCACGGCCGCCGCCGACCGCCTGGCGCTCACGCCGTCGGCCGTGAGCCAGCTGGTGGGTGAACTGGAGGATGTGCTGGACTTCAAGCTGTTCGAACGCAGCACCCGCCGGGTCGGCATCACCAGCGCAGGGCGCGAGTTCCTGGCGTCTGCCGAATCGGTGCTGAAGCACCTGCGCATGGCACAAACGGCCGCGAGCGATGTGCACAACCGCGCAGCCGGGGTGGTGCGCATCGCAGCCCCCCTGGTCGTGGCGAGCGTGATCCTGCCCCGCGCCATCAAGGCATACCAGCAGACGCGGCCCAAGGTGCGCATCCATATCCGGGACGCGCCGGTGGAAAAGCTGGTCGATGCCGTGGCCAGCGGCGACGCCGACCTAGCGCTCGGGCCAGACCGAGCCTGTGGGGAGGACATCGCACGCACGCCCTTGTTCCAGAGCCCCTGGGTGCTGTGGTGCGCCCCCACCCACCCGCTGGCGCGCCAGCGCAGCGTGACCTGGGCCCAGCTGCACGCCTACCCCCTAGTGGCCGCCGGGCGCGACCACGAGCGCAGCGTGGCCCAGATGCACACCGGTCTGCCCAGCGAGCAGCGCGTGACGCCGGTGGAGATCGTGGACAACATCTCCACCGCACTTGGCCTGGCCGCCGCCGACGTGACGGCCACGCTGGCCCCTGACTATGTGGGTGCCCTGGCCAAGCCACTGGGCCTGGTGCGGCGGCGCATTCTGGAGCCAGAGGCGATGCGCTACGTGTGCCTTTACAGCCCCACCCAGCGCGCCACCTCACCAGCGGCCGAAGGGTTTGCAGAACATGTGGTCAAGGTTCTGGCAAAGCCGCAGTGAGTCGAGGCCTTGTCGGCCGTCGCGTTTCAAACAAAACGCGGCAACAAAAGACAAGCCTCGGCATTGGAGGCTGAGAAACAGCGGTCGGCGGCCTCGCGCCAGGGCCACCACCCAAACGCTACATGCTCGCGCGGGCTCAACACTACCGGAGTGCCCACGGGCACGCACAGACCGAACACACGCTCGCGGTTGAACACCACGCCTGGCGGATAGCGGTGGCGCCATTGCGGCCAGATGTCGTAGATGTTCTCCAGGCACCAATCGGTGAGCACGATGCCCGTGCCACGGGTGTCGATGCCGGTCTCCTCCCGCACCTCGCGCGCAGCCGTGGCCTCCCAGGCTTCATTCAAGTGGTCTTTGCTGCCGGTGACCGACTGCCAGTGGTTGCCACCGTCGGCCCGGTGCAGCAACAGCACGTCAAGCGCGGGCGTGTGGATCACCACCAGCACGGACTCGGGAATCTTGAAGGGCCGCTGCTGCTGCATCGCCGCCATGGGGGTCAGGGCTTGGTTTTTGTCGCCACCGGGGGCGGCAGCTCCTTGGCCTGCAGTGCGCGCACCTGCACCACCAACTGGTTGTGCGCGTCCAGGAAGGCGGCTGCGATCACCTTGCCTTCATTGGTATTGCTCCAGCCCGCACCAGCCGCGCCGCCGAGCTTGCCAAACACCAGGCCGCCCACTCCCAGGTCAGTGGTGCGGGCAGATCCGGTGGCAGCCACTACCTGTTCGGTGGTTTCGTTGTCGGACAGCAGGAGCGCCGTCTGCGCCTCCTTGAATTTGACCTGCTCCACCATCCCTGCAAGGCCCGCGATGTCGCGCAGCACCGGAATCATGGCGATCACCCCGGCCAGGCCCCGGCCTGCATCCTGCTCGCTGAACGTGAGACTCGGCGTGAGCGTGTACTGCGCCTCATAGCCCTTGCCCTTGGCCACAGTGGAATTGTTTTTCCGCAGGATGCCCGCGTCCTTCAGCTCCTGCTCCTGTATCGTGCCTTTCAGGCCCGCCGCCCGGTCCACCACCCGGAAACACCCGCTTTGCTGGGCCAGCAGCTTGACCAGGGGCACCGGCGATGCAGGCAACTGGTAGCCCGATCCCATGATGTAGCCATTGGGGTTCTCGGCCAGTGCCAGTGTGGCCACCGGGGCATCGCAGCGCACCAGCTCCTTGGCAGCGTTCTGCGCGCCCTGGGGCCCCGCCGAGCCGGTGACGACCGAGCCGCCCTGCCCCAGTTCGGTTTTCTTTTCGCCACAGCCCGCCAGGGCCAGAAGCACCAAGGCGGCGGCAACCGCCCGCAACGTATTGGAACGCATGGAGAAACTCCTTCAAGCACCAGCCAGGGCCGGCCAATAAAAAAGCGGCGCGGGCGCCAGGCCCGTGCCGCTTTGTGGTGCGATGCCCCAGAAGCGCATCTGCAAAGATCGATAGATCCTAAAAAACGCCCCGGATCAGGCGGCCTTGATGGCGTCCGGGTTGCGCAGGCGGATGTGCAGCTCGCGCAGCTGCTTCTCGTCCACGGGCGATGGGGCCTGGGTCAGCAGGTCCTGCGCGCGCTGGGTCTTGGGGAAGGCAATCACGTCGCGGATCGACTCGGCGCCCGTCATCAGCGTAATCAGGCGGTCCAGGCCGAAGGCCAGGCCACCGTGTGGCGGCGCGCCGTACTGCAGGGCATCCAGCAGGTAGCCGAACTTGGCCTGTGCGTCTTCCGGCGTGATCTTGAGCGCATCGAACACCTTCTTTTGCACATCGGCACGGTGGATACGCACCGAGCCGCCACCCAGTTCCCAGCCGTTGAGCACCATGTCGTAGGCCTTGGCGATGCACTTGCCAGGGTCCGTGTCCATCAGGTCTTCGTGACCATCCTTCGGCGACGTGAAGGGGTGGTGCACTGCGGCCCAGCGGTCGTTTTCTTCGTCATGCTCGAACATGGGGAAGTCCACCACCCACAGGGGCGCCCAGCGGTTTTCGAACAGGCCGTTCTTCTTGCCGAACTCGCTGTGGCCGATCTTCAGGCGCAGCGCACCGATGGAGTCGTTGACGATCTTTTCCTTGTCGGCACCGAAGAACAGCAGGTCGCCGTCCTGTGCGCCGGTACGTTTCAGGATCTCGGCGATGGCGGCGTCGTGCAGGTTCTTGACGATGGGCGACTGCAGGCCGTCACGGCCATTGGCCACTTCGTTGACCTTGATCCAGGCCAGGCCCTTGGCGCCGTAGATCTTCACGAACTCGGTGTATGCATCGATTTCGCCGCGCGAAATCTGCGAGCCGCCAGGCACGCGCAGGGCCACCACGCGGCCACCCTTGGTGGTGGCAGGGGCCGAGAACACCTTGAAGTCCACGTCCTTCATCACCTCGGTCAGCTCGGTGAATTCGAGCTTCACACGCAGGTCGGGCTTATCGGAACCAAAGCGGAAGGCCGCCTCCTGGTACGTCATGATGGGGAACTCACCCAGATCCACACCCAGCTGGGTCTGGAACACTTCGGTGATCATGCGCTGGAAGATTGCGCGGATCTCTTCCTCGTTCAGGAACGAGGTTTCGCAGTCGATCTGCGTGAACTCGGGCTGGCGGTCGGCGCGCAGATCTTCGTCACGGAAGCACTTGGTGATCTGGTAGTAGCGGTCGTAGCCGGCCACCATCAGCATCTGCTTGTAGAGCTGGGGCGACTGGGGCAGCGCGAAGAACTGGCCGTCGTGCACGCGGCTCGGGACCAGGTAGTCGCGCGCACCTTCGGGCGTGCTCTTGCCCAGCATGGGGGTTTCGATGTCGATGAAGCCTTCCTTGTCCAGGAAGTTGCGCACCTGGATGGCGGTCTTGTAGCGCAGCATCATGTTGCGCTGCATGTGCGGGCGGCGCAGGTCCATCACGCGGTGCGTGAGGCGCGTGGTTTCCGACAGGTTCTCGTCGTCCATCTGGAACGGAGGCGTGACGGAGGGGTTGAGCACGTTCAGCTCATGGCACAACACTTCAATCTGGCCGCTCTTGAGCTTGTCGTTGGTCGTGCCGTCCGGACGGGGACGCACCAGGCCCACGACCTGCACGCAAAACTCGTTGCGCACGTCTTCGGCGGTCTTGAACATCTCGGCGCGGTCAGGGTCGCACACCACCTGCACATAACCTTCACGGTCGCGCAGGTCGATGAAGATCACGCCACCATGGTCGCGGCGGCGGTTTACCCAGCCCGACAGGGTGACGGTTTGGCCCATCAGGGCTTCGGTCACAAGACCGCAATAGTGGGAACGCATGGCCATGGCAAAAACTTCCGGCGCCCAAGGGGCGCGTTAAAAGGGATTCACTTACTGGGGGAAACGAGCGTGGGGTCAGCAGGAGCGACCACGCCCATCGAAACAATGTACTTAAGGGCAGCGTCCACGCTCATCTCCAGCTCGACGCAGTCGCTCTTGCGCACCATCACGAAATACCCCCCCGTAGGGTTGGGTGTCGTGGGCACGTACACGCTCACGAATTCGTCACGCAGGTAGGCTGCCACTTCGCCGTTGGGGGCACCTGTGACAAAAGCCACAGTCCAGACACCCTCGCGGGGCCACTGCACCAGGACCGCCGTGCGAAAGGCGTTGCCGCTCTCGGAAAACAGCGTGTCTGACACCTGCTTGACGCTGGAGTAGATGGAGCGCACCACGGGAATGCGGTGCACCAGTGCATCGCCCCACTGGACCAGCTTGCGGCCAGCGAAGTTGCTGGCGATGGCCCCCACCACCAGCAGTATCAGCAGGGTGAGCACAACACCAAAGCCGGGCACATGGACACCCAGGACCTTGTCGGGGTGCCATGCGACGGGCAGTATCTGCAAGGTCTGGTCGAGAGTGCTCACAATCCAGTTGAGCACCCATGCCGTAATGACACCGGGAACGATGACCAGAAGACCCGTCAACAGCCATTTGCGCAGGGCAGCCATGCAGTTCCTCAGCTCGAAGAAACAGATGCGGAACTGCCACTTGCGTCCGACACGCTTGGGCTGGTAGCTTCCTTTTTGGGAGCATCACCCGTGCTGACAGGGGCAGTTGCCTCGGAGGTGCCTCCCGACTTGGCTTCCGTCGCAGGAGCGGAGTTGCCACCGTTGCCACCACGGAAATCCGTCACATACCAGCCCGAGCCCTTGAGCTGAAAGCCCGCTGCAGTGACCTGTTTGGAAAATGCCTCGGCACCGCAGGCGGGACACACCGTCAGGGGTGCATCGGAGATTTTTTGCAGCACATCCTTGGCATGGCCGCAGGAGCCGCATTTGTAGGCGTAAATAGGCATGTCAGTGTGTTGAGGGAAAGTGCAAAACCCTCAATTATAGGCGGCACGCCCTGCCCTCAACCCCCATGCACCGGACACAGGGGCCGGGCATTCAGCGGGCGCTGCCTTCGTAGTGAATGACATGGCCCTTGTGGTCCTCGAGCCACTGCGGCGCCAGAGAGCCGCCCACCATCCCCACCAGCGCGGCCAGCACGCCGGCCAGTTGCTGCGGGAACGCCTCCGACAGCATCGGGCTGGCCACAAACAGCAGCCACACGCCCAGACCCATCGCCACCGCGAGCAGGGCCCCTTGGGTCGTCGCACGCTTCCAGTACAGGCCAAAAACCAGCGGCACAAAAGCCCCCACCAAAGGAACTTGGTAGGCACCTGACACCAGTTCATAAATCGAAGTGCCCTGCATGGTAATGGCATAGGTCAGCACACAGGCCGTGAACACCAGCACCGAGATCCGCATGGCCTTGAGGGTCTGCTGGTCGCTCATACCGGGGCGCAGGTTGTGCAGGATATTCTCGACAAAGGTCGTGGAGGGCGCCAGCAAGGTGGCGGACGCCGTGGACATGATGGCCGACAGCAACGCACCAAAAAAGGCCACTTGCAGCATGATGGGCATGCGCTCCATCACCAGGGTAGGCAGCACCTTCTGCGGATCTTCATTGAGCAGCGCCTGCGCCGTCTCGGGCATCACCAGCACGGCCGCAGTCACCACAAACATGGGGATGAACGCAAACAGCAGGTACAGCACGCCACCAATCACAGGGCCTTTGCGCGCCGTTTCAGGGCTGTTGGAAGACATCACGCGCTGAAACACGTCCTGCTGCGGGATGGAGCCCAGCATCATGGTGATGGCAGCGGCAATGAAGAAGGTCCACTCCTTGAACCCTCCGCTCGGGAAGAACTGGAACTTGCCCTCGCGCGCGGCGTACTCCACCACCTTGCCCGCACCACCGGCCAGGTCGGCAGCAAACCAGGCAATGGCCAGCATCCCCACGCCAATCACGATCATCTGCACGAAGTCCGTCATCGCCACGGACCACATGCCGCCATATAGCGTGTAGACCAGCACCACCAGCGTGCCGATGACCATGCCCAAGGTGACCGACACAGCCCCCTGCGTGAGCAGGTTGAAGACCAGGCCCAGGGCCGTGATCTGCGCTGCCACCCAGCCCAGGTAGCTGAACATGATGATGGCCGAGCAGGCCACCTCGATCACTCGCCCGTAGCGCTGGCGGTAGTAGTCGCCCAGGGTGATCAAGTTCTTCTTGTACAGCTTGTAGGCAAAAAAGAAACCTACAAGCACCAGACACATGGATGCACCGAAGGGGTCTTCCACCACCGCCCCCAGGTTTCCGCTGACGAAGCGGGCCGAGACCCCCAGCACGGTCTCCGATCCAAACCAGGTCGCAAACGTGGTGGCGATCACAACGGCCAGGGGCAGGCTGCGCCCCGCCACCGCATAGTCGGCCGTGTTGTGCACGCGGGTCGCAGCATACAGACCCACACCAATCGAAATCAGCAGATACAGAACAATGAAAGACAACAGCATGGTGCCGCTCCGAAGCTCCAAGGGGGTTGCGAAATAAACAGGACGCGCGGCGGGCACAGCGTGCGGCCGCGCGGCTGCACCGGGAAGACCGAGGGGTTCTGGCCCCTTCTCCAAATTCGTAACAAAAGTTGCTGCGGATTATGAAGGCAACTTTTGCGCCTCAGAAAACCCGTATGCGCATGAAAAGCTGCATGGCCAGCAGGCCGAGCACAAATCCAACCCCGCCATAAATGATGGACTGCAGCAGCCGGTTGGTGCGCTTTTGCGCATCCAGCAGCTCCCGCAGGACCTGTTGCTGGTCCGCCGGGCGCTGACGCAATGCGTCATAGACCAGGCGCGGCAGCTCGGGGATCAGCTTGGCGTAGTGCGGTGCCTCAGCACGCAGTTCGCGCCACAAGCGCTGCGGGCCCATCTGCTCCAGCATCCATTTTTCAAGGAAGGGCTTGGCGGTGCTCCAAAGGTCCAGCTCCGGATCCAGCTCACGGCCCAGGCCTTCGATGTTGAGCAGGGTTTTTTGCAGCAGCACCAACTGGGGCTGGATCTCGACATGGAAGCGGCGCGAAGTCTGGAACAAGCGCATCAACACCATGCCCAGCGAAATTTCCTTGAGCGGACGGTCGAAATACGGCTCGCACACCGCGCGGATGGCCGATTCGAGGTCGTTCACGCGAGTCTCGGGCGGCACCCAGCCGCTTTCGATGTGCAGCTCAGCCACGCGCTTGTAGTCGCGGCGGAAGAAGGCCACAAAGTTTTGAGCCAGGTATTCCTTGTCCGATTCGGTGAGCGTGCCCACGATGCCGAAATCGAGCGAGATATAGCGGCCGAAGGTGGCCGGGTCCAGGCTGACCTGGATGTTGCCAGGGTGCATGTCCGCATGGAAGAAGCCGTCGCGAAACACCTGGGTGAAAAAGATGGTCACGCCATCGCGCGCCAGCTTGGGAATGTCCACGCCCGCTTCGCGCAGGCGGGCGATCTGGCTGATGGGCACGCCGTTCATGCGCTGCATCACCATGACTTCAGCGTGGCAGAAGTCCCAGAAGATTTCAGGGATCAGCACCAAGTCCAGCCCCTGCATGTTGCGGCGCAGCTGTGCTGCGTTGGCAGCCTCGCGCACCAGATCCAGCTCATCGTGCAGGTAGTTGTCAAACTCGGCCACCACCTCGCGGGGCTTGAGGCGTTTGCCGTCGGCCGACAGGTTTTCCACCCAGCCCGCCATCATGCGCATCAGGCTCAGGTCCTTCTCGATCACGGGCAGCATGCCGGGGCGCAGCACCTTCACTGCCACCTCGCGCTCCACCCCCTGGCGGTCACGCAATGTAGCAAAGTGCACCTGCGCAATCGACGCACTGGCCACTGGCTTGCGGTCAAACGAGGTAAACACCTCGTCCACAGGCCTGCGGAAGGCACGCTCGATGGTGGCAATGGCCACATCGGGGTCAAAAGGCGGGACGCGGTCCTGCAGGTGCGCCAGTTCATCTGCGATGTCTGCAGGCAGCAGGTCGCGTCGGGTAGACAGCACCTGGCCGAACTTCACAAAGATGGGCCCCAGGCGCTCCAGCGCCTCACGCAGGCGCTGCCCCCGAGGCGCATCCAGATTGCGCCCGACCGACAGGATGCGTGAAATCATCCGCAGCCAGGGCTTCTGGAAGCTGTCGAGCACCAGGCCATCCAGACCGTACCGGAAAACCACCCAGAAGATGGCCACACCCCGCAAAAACCGTTTCATGCGTCTGCCCGGTCGGCGCCAGCCTGCGGCGATGGGGAGGCGGCAGGTGCTGGCGGAGAAGACGAGGCAGATGCCGCAGCGCTCCCTGCGGCCATGCGCGCGCCCACGAACTGGCGCAGTGCCTGAGCGCCACGACTAGCCACCTGGGCAACGGTGTGGGCCGGAGCATCACCGATCACGCGGGCCAGGTCTTCCTCGATATCCCAGCGCACATGGTCCACCAGCCAGTTGATCTCGGCGGCCAGCTGCACATCGCCTTCGATGCGGATGGCAGGCTTGTCGCCACGCAAGGCACCCTGGGCCAGACTGAGGGGCGAGGTTTCGGTCACTTCAAGCCGCAGGTCTGGCACGGCGGCTTCGGGGGCCAGGTTGAACAAACCTGCAGGCGTGACGACCAGCGCCAACGAATACACACGCCACTGCACGCGTGAGACACGGCCCTTTTGCCGCACAAGGCGATCCATGGCTTCCTTTTCCTGCATGAGCACATGGTTGAGGAACAGCACCAGACGCTGCTGTAACTCATGCACGAGCCATTGAGGAGGTTGCGGACCGGCGGCCACGCGCTCAAAAAGGCCGTCCAGAAAAGAAAAAGGGGACTGTGGTGTTGCCATAGTCCCCGATTATTCCCTGAACTGGAAAGCCCCTTGCACAGGGGCCTGCGTCTTTCTTTACTGCAGCGCCTGCACACCCGCCACCAGCCAACCGCTGCCGCCCGCCTTGGGCTTGGTCATGTTCCACACCTCGCGGAAAGGGCTCGGGCCCGCCGAAGGCTCCTCGCGGATCATGCCGGAGAACTCGACGCTGGCCATGTAGCCGTCGCCCAGGTCCTCGATACCCAGCAGCTGGGCCTCGATCATGACCACGTCCGTGTGGTTTGGCTGTGCGCCACGGTGGTCTTCACGCTCGGTCAGCTGCGTGCGGATCTCCTCCAGCATGCCGTCCGTCATCATGGAGCGCAGCGTGGAGATGTCCGAGCGGTCCCAGGCGGCCTGCAGCGTAACGAAGTTGCGCTTGGCGGCCGAAAGGAAACCTTCGGTGTCGAAATCAGCCGGAACACCCCAGTTCTGCGTGCCGGACAGGCCCGAGCCAATCACCACGCCCGAACCACCACCCTGCGCGGCGCGAGAGGCATCAAAGGCCATGCTGTTGCGCTCCCAAGGGCGTGCCGAAGCATCGTTGCCCACGTTGCTGGGACTGTACTGCGGGGGCACCTGCGCCGCTGAGGGGGTTGCCGCCCCGGCGCCAGCGCCCGCGCCCTGGAAGGCAAACGGTGATCCGCCAGCCGATGCGCCGCCGCCATTGCCTGCACCACTGCGCGCACGCATCACCAGCTTGAAGACAACAAACGCTGCCACGGCCAGCAGCACGATCATGAGGATGTTGGCAAAGCCTGCGCCCAGACCCAGCGAGCTGGCCAGCCAGGCCAGACCCAGACCCGCCGCCAGACCACCCAGCATGGCGCCCCAGGGTTTCTTGGCCGGTGCAGCAGGGGCAGCTGCGGGCGCAGCCGCGGGTTTGGCTGCTGCTGCACTGTTGACATTCTGGGCGGGAGCCCCCGGCGCGGCAGGCGGCGTTGCCGACTCGCGCTGCGTCACATTGCTCGACTGCTGGCCAGTCGATTTGCCACCACTCAGCCGCCGGGCGTCGGCATCTGCGTGTGCCAACGCCAGCATTGCGACCAACACCACAGACCACAGTTTCATCATGACTTCTCCGTCTCCGTTAATCACCGAGCAACATGCTCAGCACTTGATTCCAACATGCAGGGCCACAATCCCCCCCGTCATGTTGTGATAGTCCACATGCCCAAAGCCATTTTTTTGCATGAGGCTTTTGAGTTCTTCCTGCCCCGGGTGCATGCGGATCGATTCGGCCAGGTAGCGGTAGCTGGAATCGTCGCCCGCCACAATCTTGCCCAGCTGGGGCAACACCTTGAACGAATACCAGTCGTAGACCTTCTCCAGGGGTTTTGCCACTTTGGAGAACTCCAGCACCAAGAGCTTGCCGCCCGGCTTGAGCACGCGGCACATCTCGGCAATCGCCTGGTCCTTGTGCGTCATGTTGCGCAGGCCAAACGCCACGCTCACCACATCGAAATGTGCGTCGGGGAACGGCAGCTTCTCGGCATCACACACCAGGGTGGGCAGCACCACACCCGCATTGATCAAGCGGTCGCGGCCCACGCGCAGCATGGCTTCATTGATGTCGGTGTGCACCACCCGACCCGTGGCCCCCACCTTCTTGGAGAAGGCCAGCGAGAGATCACCCGTGCCTCCGGCGATGTCCAACACCTGACTGCCTTCGCGCAGGTTGGCCACCATCACGGTGTAGGCCTTCCAGGCACGGTGCAGCCCGGCCGACATGAGGTCGTTCATCACGTCGTATTTGGAGGCCACCGAGTCGAACACGCCGCGCACGTGGCGCGCCTTGTCCTGCTCATCCACCGACTGAAAACCAAAGTGGGTCGTGCTCATAAGTTTCATGCTAGGCGCGCAAGCGCCAGAGGTACAGCGACAACCCCGCACTGAAATGGGGCTTGTGTCGCAATTTGGACAACGCCATTCAAAGAAAAACAGCCGTTACCGCCCGTCCACATTGGTTCAACAGCTCTTCTTTCAATAGCACACTAGTCAGCAAGGGCTTCGGAGGCGGCGCTCAGTGGCTGCCGCAGGCATGGCCACCTGCACCACCTTTGGGCAGCATGGGGGCGTCGCGGTCCACGCCGGCAGCCGCCAGGCGCTCGGTGTACTCGGCCCACAGGGCCTCCTGTTTCTGACCCAGTTCATAGAGGTAGTCCCAGCTGAAGATGCCGCTGTCATGGCCATCAGAAAACGTGGGCTTGACCGCGTAGTTGCCCACGGGCTCCAGGTTCACTAGCGCCACATCGCGCTTGCCGGTCTGCAGCACTTCCTGGCCGGGGCCGTGGCCTTGCACCTCGGCAGACGGCGAGTACACGCGCATCAGCTCGAACGGAATGCGGAAGGTGGTGCCGTCGGAGAACCCGACCTCCAGCACCCGAGAGGCCTCGTGCACCGTGAGTGCCTGCGGCGTGGGCGCGCCTGCTTTCAAACCTGCCATGGGACTCCCCTGATAAGAGAAAACTGTGTTGTGGATTGTGGGCGCCCGCAGCGATGCCTTCTGCCGACAAGGTCAAACGCGGTGTGCGCCTTCATCAAGGCAATGCAAGCAGGGCCAGCTGGTGCACCAGAGAGACCTCCACCTGCGGCAGCAAGCGCCGCACGGCATCCTCCTGCGCGACAGGACTGGGCCGCTGAGCCGCTGCCCACACGGGCGACGGGAAGTGGCTGTCCCAGTCAAACCGGGCAATCACGTGCCAGTGCAGGTGCGGCACCATATTGCCCAGCGCCGCAAGGTTGACCTTGGTGGGTGCCAGGTGCTCGCGCAGGGCCTGCTCCACCAGCGCCACCGCCTCCATGCAGTACGCACGCTCGGTGGCCGACAGGTCCGAGAACTCGGCCACATGGGCGTTCCACACCACACGGTAGAACGCCGGGAAGCCCGCCTCCTGGGCACGGATCACACGCAAGTGCTCGCCGCGCCAGATGAGCGCGCCGCCATCTTCCGCGCACAGCGGACACACCATTTCCGCCATCAGACGAGAACCCGCTCAATCCCACCGCCGTTGGCGCGCTCGACATATTCGGGCATCCAGTTCTCGCCCAGGATCTCGCGCGCCATCTCGACCACGATGTAGTCGGCTTCGAGCAAACCGTTCTGCAGGTCGTCCTGGTAGCGGTTCAGGCCCTGCAGGCAGCTCGGGCAGCTGGTAAGGATCTTCACGTTGTCCTGGGCAGCCACCGCACCACTCTCGCGCAGCTTGGCTTCGCCCTTGCGGATCTCTTCTTCCTTGCGGAAACGCACCTGGGTAGACACGTCTGGCCGGGTCACGCCCAACGTGCCGGATTCGCCGCAGCAGCGCTCGCTCTTCAAGACCTGCTCGCCCACCAGCGCCTTCACGGTCTTGACCGAGTCCTGCAGCTTCATGGGATTGTGGCAAGGCTCGTGGTACAGGTAAGCGCCCTTGCCCTGCAGTGTGATGCCCTTTTCCAGCAAATACTCGTGGATGTCGATGATGCGGCTGCCCGGGAAAATCTTGCCGAATTCGTAGCCCTGCAGCTGGTCGTAGCAGGTGCCGCAGCTCACCACCACGGTCTTGATGTCCAGGTAGTTGAGCGTATTGGCCACGCGGTGGAAGAGCACACGGTTGTCCGTGATCATCTTCTCGGCCTTGTCGAACTGGCCGCTGCCGCGCTGCGGGTAGCCGCAGCACAGATAACCCGGTGGCAGCACCGTCTGCACACCTGCATGCCACAGCATGGCCTGCGTCGCCAGGCCCACCTGGCTGAACAAGCGCTCGGACCCACAGCCGGGGAAATAGAACACCGCCTCCGTCTCGGCCGTGGTGGTGGCCGGGTTGCGGATGATGGGCACGTAGTCCTTGTTCTCGATATCGAGCAGGGCACGCGCCGTCTTCTTGGGCAGACCGCCGGGCAGCTTCTTGTTGATGAAGTGGATCACCTGCTCCTTGACGGGCGCGGTACCCACCGTGGCAGGCGGTTTGCCGGTCTGCTTGCGGGCCACCTTGCGCAGCAGGTCCACCGCCATGCGCTGGGCCTTGAAGCCCACATCCACCATCGCGCTGCGCATGAACTTGATGGTGTCGGGGTTGGTGGCATTGAGCATGGTCATGGCCAGCGCATTGCCAGGGCGGAAGCTCTTCTTGCCCATCTTGCGCAACAGGTTGCGCATGTTCATGGTGACATCGCCGAAGTCGATCTTCACCGGGCAAGGGCTCTCGCACTTGTGGCACACCGTGCAGTGGTCGGCCACATCTTCAAACTCCTGCCAGTGCTTGATGCTCACGCCCCGGCGGGTCTGCTCTTCGTACAAAAACGCCTCGACCAGCAGCGAGGTGGCCAGGATCTTGTTGCGCGGGCTGTACAGCAGGTTGGCGCGCGGCACGTGTGTGGAGCACACCGGCTTGCACTTGCCGCAGCGCAGGCAGTCCTTGACCGAATCGGCAATGGCGCCGATATCGCTCTGCTGCATGATCAGCGACTCGTGCCCCATCAGGCCGAAGCTCGGCGTATAGGCATTGGTCAGGTCGGCGTGCATCACGCCAGAATTTGAGGCGAAATCGGCCTTCTCCGCGCGACCATCATGGCTTTCAAGCTCCTGATTTCGGAGCAACTTACCCTTATTGAAGCGGCCTTCCGGGTCCACTTTCTGCTTGTACTGCGCAAACGGCCGCAATTCGTCGTCAGTGAGGAATTCGAGTTTGGTGATGCCGATGCCGTGTTCGCCCGAGATCACCCCATCCAGGCTGCGCGCCAGCACCATGATGCGCTCCACCGCCTCGTGCGCGGTCTGCAGCATCTCGTAGTCGTCGCTATTGACGGGGATGTTGGTGTGCACATTGCCATCGCCCGCGTGCATGTGCAGCGCCACCCACACGCGACCCTTGAGCACGCGTTTGTGGATGGCCACGGCCTCGTCCAGGATGGGCTTGAACGCAGCGCCGGTGAAGATGGCCTGCAGCGGTGCACGCAGCTGGGTCTTCCAGCTCGCACGCAGCGTGTGGTCCTGCAGTTGGGGGAACAGCGGCTCCACATCGTGCAGCCAACCTTGCCACAGGGCACGCACCTCTTCCACCAGAGCGATGGCGCGGTCCACACGCTCTTGCAGCAACTCGGGCGAAGGCACTTCGTCGTCGGCGTCGTGCTTGCCCAGCGGCAGGTTGCCACGTTCGAAGAACTCGGTCAGCGCGTCGCACAACTTGAGCTTGTTGCGCAGGGAGAGCTCAATGTTGATGCGCTCAATGCCATCCGTGTACTCGGCCATGCGCGGCAAAGGAATCACCACGTCTTCGTTGATCTTGAAGGCGTTGGTGTGGCGGCTGATGGCGGCCGTCTTCTTGCGGTCGGCCCAGAACTTCTTGCGCGCATCGGCACTGATGGCGATAAAGCCCTCGCCGCTGCGGGTGTTGGCCAGGCGCACCACCTCGCTGGTCACGCGGGCCACGTCGTCGGCGTTGTCACCGGCAATGTCGCCAATCAGCACCATCTTGGGCAAGCCGCCGTTACCCTTCTTGCTTTTGGTGGCGTAGCCCACGGCCTTCAGATACCGGTCGTCCAGGTGCTCCAGGCCCGCCAGCAGCACGCCAGAGCGCTTTTGCTCGGCGAACATGTAGTCCTTGATCTCGACGATGCTGGGCACGGCGTCCTTGGCGTTGCCAAAGAACTCCATGCACACAGTGCGGGTGTGCTCGGGCATGCGGTGGACCACCCAGCGCGCGCTGGTGATCAGGCCGTCGCAGCCTTCCTTCTGAATACCTGGCAGGCCCGAGAGGAACTTGTCCGTCACATCCTTGCCCAGGCCCTCCTTGCGAAAGGTCTTGCCAGGGATGACCAGGCGCTCCGTGCGCACGGGCGTCTTGCCGTCGGCTTCGAAATACTGCAACTCGAAGGTGGCCACGTCCACGTCATGGATCTTGCCCATGTTGTGGTCCAGGCGGGTCACTTCCAGCCACTGTGCGTCGGGCGTGACCATGCGCCAGCTGGCCAGGTTGTCGAGCGCCGTGCCCCACAGCACGGCCTTTTTGCCACCTGCGTTCATGGCGATATTGCCGCCAATGCAGCTTGCCTCGGCACTGGTCGGGTCCACCGCAAACACAAAACCTGCACGCTCGGCCGCGTCGGCCACGCGCTGGGTGACCACGCCCGCCTCGGTCCACACCGTGCCCACCTCGCGGTCCATGCCCGGCAAGCGGCGCATTTCCACCTCGGTCATGGCCTCGAGCTTTTCAGTGTTGATGACCACGCTCTTCCAGGTCAGCGGAATCGCGCCGCCGGTGTAGCCCGTACCGCCCCCGCGCGGGATGATGGTCAGACCCAGCTCGATGCAGCCTTTGACCAGTCCGGCCATCTCGGCTTCGGTGTCGGGAGTCAGCACCACAAAGGGGTATTCGACGCGCCAGTCGGTCGCATCCGTCACGTGGCTCACACGCGAGAGGCCGTCGAACTTGATGTTGTCCTTGGCCGTGAGGCGGCCCAGCGTGCGCTGGATCTGGCGGCGCAGCTGCGTGGCCTGTTGAAACTTGGCATCGAACTCGGTCACCGCGCGACGCGCGGCCACCACCAGCTCGCCCACCAGGCGGTCACGCCCGGCATCGTCGGCCGGGGTGCGGCGCTTTTCGATCTCGGCCAGGCGGTGGTGCAGGGCCTCGACCAGCAGTCTGCGGCGGGCCGGGTTGTCCAACAGGTCGTCCTGCAGGTAAGGGTTGCGCTGCACCACCCAGATGTCGCCGAGCACTTCGTACAGCATGCGAGCGGAGCGGCCCGTGCGGCGCTCCTTGCGAAGCTGGTCCAGCACATCCCAGGAGGCGGAGCCCAGCAGGCGAATCACGATCTCCCGGTCGGAGAACGAGGTGTAGTTATAAGGAATTTCACGCAGACGGGCAGGCTCGGCGGCCTGCGTCTGCAAGGCCGCCAACGCGATCGGAACATTCATGGGGGTCTACCTGGGGTGGGGGCGCGATTTTAAGCCACCGGCCTCTGCCTTGCCGGGCCAGGGCTGTCTAGCAGCGCCGAACCAGCCCAGCAGCGATGTCAGAACAGCACGCGGCTGCGCAAGGTACCGCCCACCTGGGCGAGTTTGTCCAGCGCCAGGTCGGACGATGCGGCATCGATGTCGATCACCACGTAGCCGATCTTCTCGTTGGTCTGCAGGTATTGGGCAGACACATTGATTTGGTTGTCCGAGAAGATGCGATTGATCTCGGACAGAACGCCCGGCACGTTGCGGTGAATGTGTAGCAGGCGGTGCTTTCCGGGGTGGGCGGGCAATGCCACTTCCGGGAAATTGACCGACGAGGTGCTGGTGCCGTTGTCGCTGTATTTCACAAGCTTTTCCGCCACTTCCAGGCCGATATTGGCCTGCGCCTCCATGGTGGAGCCGCCGATGTGGGGGGTCAGGATCACATTGTCCAGGCCACGCAGGGGGGACTGGAACTCGTCCTTGTTGGTGCGCGGCTCGACCGGGAAGACGTCGATGGCAGCGCCCAGCAGCTTCTTGGCCTGGAGCGCTGCAGCCAGCGCCTCAATATCCACCACCGTGCCCCGCGCGGCGTTGATGAGGATGCCGCCTAGCTTCATGGCGGCAATTTCGGCCGCGCCGATCATGCCCTCAGTAGACGGCAGCTCGGGCACGTGCAGGCTCACGATGTCGCTCTGGCCCAGCAGGTCGTGCAGATGCTGCACCTGGCGTGCATTGCCCAACGGCAGCTTGTTTACAACGTCAAAAAAAGCCACTTGCATCCCCAGCGCCTCGGCCAGCACCGACAGCTGGGTGCCGATGGAGCCATAGCCCACGATGCCCAGCGTCTTGCCCCGGATCTCATAGGCGTTGTCGGCGCTCTTGAGCCAGCCGCCCCGGTGGGCCACGGCATTTTTCTCGGGCACGCCGCGCAGCAGCAAGATGGCCTCGGCCAGCACAAGCTCGGCCACAGAGCGGGTGTTGGAATAAGGCGCGTTGAACACGGCAATACCGCGCTCGCGTGCCGCGTTCAGATCCACCTGGTTGGTGCCAATACAAAAACAGCCCACGGCCACCAGCTTGTTCGCCTGGGCAAACACCTCTTCGGTGAGCTGGGTGCGCGAGCGGATACCCACGAAGTGCACGTCGGCAATCTTGCGCTTGAGCTCCTCGTCCGGCAGCGCGCCAGACACCGTCTCGATCTGGGTATAGCCCGCCGCACGGAACACATCCACCGCAGAGGGATGAATGCCCTCCAGCAACAGAAATTTGATTTTGTTCTTGTCGAGCGAATTGAGGGCCATGGCTTTAGAGGGATTGGTTTAAAGAAGGGACCGCAACCCTCGGGAAGGAAAAATGCGGCCCGTGAAGCGGCAGGCGCCACTATGCATCAAGCATGGTGCAACGCACAAAACCTTGCAGGACTCGGCAATTGGCTGCAAGACTGTCACAAAAGGGTCACAATCACCTCCCTTGCAGACACCCCACGGGGTTTCCCCCGTTGTTGCTGGCAACTGCGTCTGCGACAACGACACACTCTCGTCACATTGGGCGCCTACGCTGCGACCCTTGTGCATTTCGTCATTCTTGGAGATACATACATGCAACTCAAGCATCTGGCGCTCTCAGCGGCCGTCGCGCTGTCCGTCTGTGCCCCCGCACAAGCGCAGCAACAACCGGTGGAGATTCAGTGGTGGCACTCAATGAGCGCAGCGCTTGGCGAATGGGTCAACGACCTGGCCAAGCAGTACAACGCCAGCCAGACCAAATACAAGGTCGTGCCCACCTACAAGGGCACGTATGACGAATCCATGACAGGCGCCATCGCCGCCTTCCGTGCAGGCAACGCGCCCCACATCCTGCAAGTGTTTGAAGTGGGCACGGCCACCATGATGGCCAGCAAGGGCGCCATCGTGCCTGCTGCCAAGGTGCTGAATGACGGCGGCTTCAAGTTCGAGCCCACCCAGTACGTGTCGGCAGTGGCAGGCTACTACACGGCCCCCAACGGCCAGATGCTGAGCTACCCGCTCAACAGCTCCACAACGGTGTTCTATTACAACAAGGATGCGTTCAAGAAGGCCGGCCTGGACGCCGACAAGCCGCCCAAGACCTGGCCCGAAGTGTTTGCCGCCGCCTCCAAGCTCAAGGCCAGCGGCCACAGCTGCCCCTTCACCACCAGCTGGATCAGCTGGACGCAGCTCGAAAGCTTCTCGCTGTGGCACAACACGCTGTTCGCGTCCAAGAACAACGGTTTTGATGGCAACGACGCCGAGCTGCAAGTCAACTCGCCGCTGCACGTGCGCCACTTCGAGAACCTGGCCAAGGCCTCCAAGGACGGCAGCTTCGTCTATAAAGGCCGTGGCAATGTGCCGGATGCCTCGTTCCCCTCGGGCGAGTGCGCCATGATGACGGGCTCGTCAGGTCTGTACGCCCGCGTCGCCAAGGAAGCCAAGTTCGCCTACGGCATCTCCACCCTGCCTTACTACCCCGATGTGAAGGGCGCCCCACAGAACACCGCCATTGGCGGCGCCAGCCTGTGGGTGATGTCTGGCAAGAAGGCCGAAGAGTACAAAGGCGTGGCCGACTTCCTGAACTTCCTGAACGACACCAAGGTGCAGGCCGCCAGCCACCAGCGCACGGGCTACCTGCCTGTGACCATGGGCGCCTACCAGCTGACCGAGGCATCGGGCTTTTACACCAAGAACCCCGGCACCGACGTGGCCGTGACGCAGATGATCAAGAAGGCGACCGAAAAGTCGCGCGGCATCCGCCTGGGCAACTTCGTGCAGATCCGCTCGATCATCGACGAGGAAACCGAACAAATCTGGTCGGGCAAGAAGTCGCCCAAGGAAGCTCTGGACACCGCCGTGACACGCGGCAACGAGCAACTGGCCCGTTTCGCACGCGCCAACAAGTAAGCGCTGCTTAGCACCTGTTGATGCCGCCTGGCCGCCCCGCCCGGCGGCATCAAACGCCCGCCGCCCCGTCAACCACCATGGTTCACGGGGCGGCGGGGTTTTCTTTTTGAGAGTTCCGACATGGAAAAACGCGTACTTTTTCGCTCTGCGTGGCTACCCTGGGTGCTTCTGGCGCCCCAGCTGGTCATCATCAGCGTCTTCTTTTTCTGGCCTGCTGGCCAGGCTCTGGTGCAGTCCTTCCAGATGCAGGACAGCTTCGGCATGTCCACCGAATGGGTGGGGCTGGACAACTTCAAGCACCTGTTCGAAGACCCGGGCTACCTCGCCTCGTTCAAGACGACGGCCTTCTTCTCGATCCTGGTGGCAGCAGTGGGCATCAGCCTGTCGCTGATCCTGGCGATTTTTGCCGACCGCATCATCAAAGGCGCCATGGTCTACAAGACCGCGCTGCTGCTGCCCTACGCAGTGGCACCCGCCGTGGCGGGCGTGCTCTGGATGTTCATGTTCTCGCCCTCGCTGGGCGTGGTGGCATACATGCTGCGCCAGGCGGGCTTTGACTGGAACCACATGCTCAACTCCGACCACGCGATGGGGCTGATCGTGATTGCGGCAGTGTGGAAGCAGATCTCCTACAACTTCCTGTTCTTCCTGGCGGGCCTGCAATCCATCCCCAAGTCGCTGATCGAGGCGGCCGCGATTGACGGTGCTGGCCCCTGGCGCCGGTTCTGGAGCATCCAGTTCCCGCTGCTCTCGCCCACCACCTTCTTCCTTTTGGTGATCAACGTGGTGTATGCCTTCTTCGACACCTTCGCCATCGTGGACGCCACCACGCAGGGCGGCCCGGGGCGCGACACCGCCATCCTGGTCTACAAGGTCTACCACGACGGCTTCAAGGCCATGGACATGGGCGGATCGGCCGCGCAATCGGTGGTGCTGATGGCCATCGTGGTCGTGCTCACCGTCATTCAATTCCGCTACGTCGAGAAGAAAGTGCAGTACTGAAATGGTTGAACGTAGTCCCTATCTCACCGCGTTCTCGCACCTCATCATGGTGCTGGGCGTGATCATCGTCGGCTTCCCGCTGTACCTGGCTTTTGTGGCCTCCACCCACACGGCGCAGGACATCGTGCAGGTGCCCATGCCCATGGTGCCCGGCGGCAACTTCTGGCAGACCTACCACGACACGCTGTTTGGCGGCGGCTCGGGCGCGGGCTCCACCGCGCCCGTGGCGCGCATGATGTGGGTGAGTTTTGTCACCGCCATTGTCATCACCGTGGGCAAGATCGCGATCTCGCTGCTGTCGGCGTTTGCCATCGTGTACTTCCGCTTCCCCTTCAAGGGCATCTGCTTCTGGCTGATCTTCATCACCCTGATGCTGCCCGTGGAAGTGCGCATCGGCCCCACCTACGAGGTCGTCTCCAACCTGGGCATGCTCAATACCTACGCGGGCCTCACAGTGCCGCTGATCGCCTCGGCCACGGCCACCTTCCTGTTCCGCCAGTTCTTCCTGACCGTGCCGGACGAGCTGGTAGAAGCCGCGCGTGTGGACGGCGCAGGCCCCATGCGTTTCTTCAAGGACATCCTGGTTCCGCTGTCGCGCACGTCCATTGCAGCGCTGTTCGTGATCCAGTTCATCTACGGCTGGAACCAGTACCTGTGGCCGCTGCTCGTGACGACCTCGGAAGACATGTACCCTGTGGTGATCGGCATCAAGCGCATGATTGCCGGCGGCGACGCAGGCAACGAGTGGAACATCGTGATGGCCACGGCCCTCTTGGCCATGCTGCCCCCGGCCTTTGTGGTCGTGGTCATGCAGCGCTGGTTCGTCAAGGGCCTGGTGGATACGGAAAAGTGACAAAAACACAAGCCAGACAAGCCCCTACCGCCCTATCCATCTGCGTTAGCAGCTACTAATTTAATAGCAAAATGGCATCTCTCTCTCTTCGCAACATCATCAAGCGCTACGGGCACGGCCCCAAGGCAAACCAGGTCATCCATGGCGTGAACGCCGAGATCAAGGACGGTGAATTCGTCGTGATCGTGGGCCCCTCCGGCTGCGGAAAATCCACGCTGCTGCGCATGGTCGCGGGCCTGGAAGAAATCTCCGGCGGCGAGTTGCGCATCGGCGACCGTGTGGTGAACGACCTGGAACCCGCCCAACGCGACATCGCGATGGTGTTCCAGAACTATGCGCTCTACCCCCACATGACGAACTTCGAGAACATGGCCTACGGCCTGAAGATCGCCAAGGTGCCCAAGGAGGAGATCAAAGCGCGTGTGGACAAAGCCGCCAAGATCCTCGAGCTGGGCCACCTGCTGGAGCGCAAGCCCCGCGAGCTGTCCGGCGGCCAGCGCCAGCGCGTGGCCATGGGCCGCGCCATCGTGCGCCAACCCCAGGTGTTCCTGTTCGACGAACCGCTGTCCAACCTGGACGCCAAGCTGCGCGCCCAGACCCGCCTCGAAATACAGAAGCTGCACCGCGAACTGGGCATCACCAGCCTGTTTGTCACCCACGACCAGGTTGAGGCCATGACGCTGGCCCAGCGCATGATCGTGATGAACGCAGGCAACATGGAACAGTTCGGCACGCCCGAAGAGGTCTACCACACGCCTGCCACCACCTTCGTGGCCAGCTTTATCGGCTCGCCGCCGATGAACCTGCTCAAGAATGCCCCTGGCGCACAGCCCGGCACCATCTTGGGCATACGCCCCGAGCACCTGGACGTGCGCAGCGAAGGCTGGGCCGTGACGGTGGAAACCGTGGAGCTGCTGGGCGCCGAGCGCCTGATCTATGGCCGTATCAATGGCGAGCAGATCATCGTGCGCGTGGAAGAAGGCACCCACTCCCCCGAACCCGATTCCGTGATCCATGTACAGCCGCGCGCCGACCGCCTGCACGCGTTTGACGCGACCACCGGAAAAAGAAAGTAAGCCGCCCCGAGCGGTTGCGCCGCGCCCCAACGCCCCATGACCCACTTCTCGGCTGTGCCGGGAAGTGGAAAGGGGAAAAGGGAAGCCACCGATGAGCAGGAAAGGCCTATGCCATGGTGGCACAGGTCTTTGATCACACCCCTGTCAAAAGCTGCGGCGAAGCCGAAAGAAGAACC
Organism: Acidovorax sp. HMWF029; assembly: GCF_003060895.1. Lineage (GTDB taxonomy): Bacteria > Pseudomonadota > Gammaproteobacteria > Burkholderiales > Burkholderiaceae_C > Acidovorax. The sequence goes on from NZ_QAIH01000225.1 coordinate 106,251, forward strand.
CCATGACCACACCCTGGCCCTACCCCCGCTGGATCGCCCACCGAGGCGCTGGCAAGCTGGCACCCGAAAACACCCTGGCCGCGTTCCGCCTGGGCGCACAGCACGGCTACCGCATGTTCGAGTGTGACGCCAAGCTCAGCAGCGATGGCGTGCCTTTTCTTATGCACGATGCCACGCTCAACCGCACGACCAATGGCCGCGGCTCCGGCGGCGACCTGCCCTGGAGCCAGCTCGCCCAACTGGACGCGGGCAGCTGGCATTCCCGCAGCCACGCGGGCGAACCCCTGCCTACACTAGAGAATCTGGCGCGTTACTGCATCGCCAACGGATTCCTGCTGAACATCGAGATCAAGCCCACGCCGGGGCAGGAAGAAGTTACCGGCCGCGTGGTGGGTGAAACCGCTGCACGGCTGTGGCAAGGGCAAACCGTGCCGCCCTTGTTCTCGTCGTTCAAGCCCGAGGCGCTGGCGGGCGCCATGGCCACCGCGCCCCACCTGCCCCGCGCTCTGCTTATCGACGCGCTGTGGGATGGGTGCTTTGACAAGGCGCAGGCGCTCGGCTGTGTGGCCATCGTGTGCAACCACGCACTGTGGGACCAGGCCCTGGTGGCCCAAGTCCACGGCATGGGCATGCGTACGCTGAGCTACACGGTGAACGACGACTGGGCGGCGCAGCGCCTCATCGCGCTGGGTACGGACGGCATCATCACCGACCGCGTGGACTTCTTCTCGCCCGCCACGCCGTAGGGCGCATCTTCAAACCACCCCGCCCTGAGCCAGCGCCACCGTGGCACCGGCTTGGCCGGGCCAGGGGTGGCGTCCTCCTCGCAGGGGCAAGGCGCGCAGCGCCTCAGGGGGTCAGTCCAGCTTCGCGCCCGACTTCTTCACTGCATCCGCCCAGCGCGGCATCTCGGCGGCGAGGAACTTCGCGAAATCCTCCGCACCCAGAAACGCCGGGTCGGCCCCCTGGCTGACCATGCGGCTTTTCACGTCGGGCGACTGCATCACCTGGCTGAAAGCGTCACTGAGCTTGGCGACCACGTCCTTGGGCGTGCCTGCCGGGGCCAGAAAGCCATAGAAGCCCACCACCTCGAAGTCCTTGATGCCACTTTCGATCACCGTGGGCACATCGGGCAGCGCGGGGTTGCGCGCGCGGCTGGTCACGGCCAGGGCGCGCACCTTGCCTTGCTTGTGGTACGCGGCCGCCTGCGGAATGCTCTCGGCCATGAACTGCACCTGCCCGCCCATGAGATCAGTGAACGCAGGCGCGCTCCCCCGGTAGGGGATGTGCACCATGAACAAGCCCGTGGCGGTCTTGAACATCTCGGGCACCAGATGGCTGATGCCGCCATTGCCTGCGGAGCCAAAGTTGACCTGTCCTGGGCGCGACTTGGCATAGGCCATGAATTCCTGCAGGTTCTTGGCCGGCACGCTGGGGTTTACCAGCAGCGCCAGCGGCTGCATGGCGGTGCGCGCAATCGGCGTGAAATCCTTGAGCGTGGCGTAGGGCAGGCGGCTGTACAGCGCCGGGTTGATCACCATCACGCCGGTGTTGGCAAGCATCAGGGTGTGGCCGTCGGCAGGGGCCTTCATCACATCCTGCGCACCCACCGTGCCGCCCGCGCCCGCCTTGTAATCCATCACCACCGGCTGGCCCAGCACGGCCTGCAGCCGGTCGGACAACAGGCGCGCATGCTGGTCGAGCGGGCCACCCGCCGGGAAGCCGACCACGATGCGCACGGGCTTGGAAGGAAAACCGGCAGCAGTCTGTGCGGACGCTGCCACCGAAAACAACAGGCCCGCAGCGAGGGCCCAGCAGGTTTTCAGTGCCATCTTCGATTTCATTGTTGTGTCTCCAGGGTTGTGTGTGGGAAGGGGAAAGATACACCCGGGGGCGCGCATTGCGCGGGCCCATGGGCCATGCTGCGATTTTCATCGGCATTGGCCTGTGAAAACACATTCGCGGCCACAGACTACGCTGGGCGCGCAGGGCAATCAGCCCTTCCAGCCCCGCACCAGCACCCATTGGCAGGTGGCGGTGGCCACCACCAGCGCAGCATAGGACAGCATCTTGCCATCACGCCCCCACAGCACCAACCCGGCTGCCAGCACCACCAGTCCCACCACAAACACCAACACCCACTGGCGCCAACCCGACAGTGCCCCTCCCTTGGCGCCCAACAGGCGCCCGCCCAGCACCAGCAGCAGGGCCACAAAGGCGGCGGGCGACGTGAAGTTCAGCAGGTGGTTGAGGATGTCGAGGGGACCCATGAATTGACCCAAATCAAGGCATGAACAAGCAAGGCTACCTGTCCAGGACAACAATTTTATAATTGGCGCTTATGGCAGTCTGGGCCCTCGGCATCAACCACACCACCGCGCCGCTCGATCTGCGCGGCCGGTTCGCGTTTGCGCTCGACCAGATTGCGCCCACGTTGCATGGCTTGCGCCAATCACTGGGCAACACTGGCGGCGGTGCCAGCCGCCACCCTGGGGTGGAAACGGCCATCATCTCCACCTGCAACCGCACCGAGATTTACTGCGCTGGCGACCAGCCAGCCATGGACCACACGCTGGGCTGGCTGGCCCACAGCGGCGGCGTGAGCCCCGCGCTGCTGCGTTCACACTCTTACACCCTCGAAGACAGCCTCGTCGCCCGCCATGCCTTCCGCGTGGCCAGCGGGCTTGATTCGATGGTGCTGGGCGAGGCCCAGATCCTGGGCCAGATGAAAGACGCCGTGCGCGCCGCCGAAACGGCCGGTGCCCTGGGCACCACGCTCAACCAGCTCTTCCAGCGCAGCTTTGCCGTAGCCAAGGAAGTGCGCAGCAGCACCGAGATTGGCGCCCACAGCATCAGCATGGCGGCAGCCGCCGTGCGCCTGGCCAGCCAGTTGTTTGAAGACCTCACCGAGATCAAGGTGCTGTTTGTGGGCGCGGGCGAGATGATCGAGCTGTGCGCCACGCACTTTGCCGCCAAGAACCCCAAAGCCATCGCGATTGCCAACCGCACCCTGGAGCGCGGCGAAAAGCTCGCCACCCGCTTTGGCGGCGAAGTGATGCGCCTGGCCGACCTGCCCGAGCGCCTGCACGAGTTCGACGCCGTCATCAGCTGCACCGCCAGCAGCCTGCCTATCATCGGACTGGGCGCTGTAGAGCGCGCACTCAAGAAGCGCCGCCACCGCCCAATCTTCATGGTGGATTTGGCTGTGCCACGCGACATCGAGCCCGAAGTGAAAGCCCTGGGCGACGTGTACCTGTACACCGTGGACGATCTGGCCACCGTGGTGCAAACCGCACAGGCCAACCGCCAGGCCGCTGTGGCGCAGGCCGAGGCGATCATCGACGCGGGCGTGCAGAGCTTCATGCACTGGATGGAGCTGCGCAGCCCCGCCACCGCTGCGGGGGGCGTGGTGCCGCTGATCCAGCAGCTCAACGCCCAGGCAGACGAGTGGCGCGCCGCCGAGATCGCACGCGCCAAGAAGCTGCTGGCCAAGGGCGAAGACATGGATGCCGTGCTCGAAGCCCTCTCGCGTGGCCTCACCCAAAAAATGCTGCACGGCACCCTGGCCGAGTTGCGCGCGGGCGACGCCGAGATGCGCGCCCAAACGGCGCAAACTGTCTCGCGCCTGTTCCTGCGCGCACAGAGCAAGACCCCCAACAGCAACGGGCTGTAGCGGCGCTCGCCCGCTCCCTCGCCCGCCCCGATTTCAAGCCAAATCGGCCCCTGGCGCCTGATACACAAGCGCCAAAAGCTACCAGATTTGTAGCACCTCATTTTTTCAGAATTCCATGAAACCCTTCCTCCGAAGCCAACTGGAGCGCTATGCACAGCGCCTGGGCGAGCTGGACTTTTTGCTCTCGCGCGAAGACATCATGAGCGACATGGCGCAGTACCGCCGCATCTCTGTCGAGCACGCTGAAGTCACCCAGGTGGCTGGCCGCTATGCCCGCTACCAGCAGCGCGAGGCCGACCTGGCCGGTGCCCGCGAGATGCTGGCCGACCCCGACATGGCAGAAATGGCGCAGGAAGAATTAACCGGTGCCGAGGCCGAGCTGGTGCAGTTGGAAGACGAGCTGCAGCGCCTGCTGCTGCCCAAGGACCCGGACGACGCGCGCAACGCCTTTGTCGAAATCCGCGCGGGCACGGGCGGCGACGAATCGGCCCTGTTCGCAGGCGACTTGACCCGCATGTACACCCGCTACGCCGCCACCCAGGGCTGGAAGGTGGAGGTGATGAGCGCCAACGAAAGCGAGCTGGGCGGCTACAAGGAAATCGTGCTGCGCGTGGAGGGTGACCATGTGTACGGCGCACTGAAATTCGAATCCGGTGGCCACCGCGTGCAGCGCGTGCCCGCCACCGAAACGCAGGGCCGCATCCACACCAGCGCCTGCACCGTGGCCGTGATGCCCGAGCCCGACGAGCACCAGGCCATCACGCTGAACCCGGCGGACCTGCGCATCGACACCTTCCGCGCCAGCGGCGCGGGCGGCCAGCACATCAACAAGACCGACTCGGCCGTGCGCGTGGTGCACTTGCCCACCGGAATCGTGGCCGAGTGCCAGGATGGCCGCAGCCAGCACAGCAACAAGGCCAAGGCGCTGCAGGTGCTGCAGGCGCGCATTCAAGAAAAGGAGCGCAGCGAACGCGCCGCCAAAGAGGCCGCGCTGCGCAAGGGCCTGATCGGCAGCGGCGACCGCAGCGACCGCATCCGCACCTACAACTTCCCGCAGGGGCGGCTGACCGACCACCGCATCAACCTCACGCTGTACAAGCTGCTGTACGTGATGGAAGGCGACCTGGGCGATGTGCTGCAAGCCCTGGCCCATGCCCGCGAGGCCGAGCAGCTGGAGGAGCTGGAGATGGGTGCCACGGGCTGAATGCCTTAAAAAACTTGATTAAAAAAGGGCACCTGCGCGCGACCATCAAGCCCAACAAGCTATCAAAATCATAGTGAACTCCGCCACACCCACCCTCGCCCAGGCCTTGGCACAGGCCCACACGCTGGGCCTGGCACGCATCGACGCACAACTGCTGCTGCTGCACACCCTGGCCCGCCCCGACGCGGGCCGCGCCTGGCTGCTGGCGCATGACACAGACGCCATGGACGAAGCCGCGCACGGCCAGTTCATCGCCCTGTGCCAGCGCCGCCTGGCAGGCGAGCCGGTGGCCTACCTCACGGGGCGCAAGGAGTTCTACGGCCTGCCCCTGCAAGTGGACGCGCGTGTGCTGGACCCGCGCCCCGACACCGAAACGCTGGTGGACTGGGCGCTGGAGGTGGTCACACCACTCACATCGCCACGCCTGCTGGACCTGGGCACCGGCAGCGGCGCGATTGCGCTCGCCCTGCAAAGCCAACGCACCGACGCCCAGGTGCTAGCGGTGGACGCCAGCGCCGATGCGCTGGCCGTGGCGCAAGCCAACGCACGGCGGCTGGGCTTGCAGGTGCAGTTTCAGCCAGCGAACTGGCTGGCTGGGGTGGAGGGTGTCTTTGATGCCATCGTCTCCAACCCCCCCTACATCGCCAGCGCCGACCCCCACCTGGCCGCACTCACCCACGAACCCCTGCAAGCCCTGGCCAGCGGCACCGATGGGCTGGATGACATCCGCACCATCGTGGCCCAGGCCCCTAACCACCTGCGGCCGGGCGGCTGGCTGCTGCTGGAGCATGGCTACGACCAGGCGCCTGCAGTACAAGCGCTGCTTTCCAGCCAGGGCTTTGTCCAGGTGCAAAGCCGCAATGACCTCGCCGGCATTGCGCGTTGCTCGGGCGGACTGTGGCCATCAGGGCGTGCCACCCTTTAATTTCCCCACGCGCTGGCTGCGCAATGCGGATGGATGCACGAAGGGTGGCGCAGCCAATAGCGGGCTATTGGCAAGCCGCCCGACAAAGCAGACGCCGCATTGCGTAGCCAGCCCGCAGGGAAAGCCATCCAGGCCGCGCAATGCGTCGTTGCCCTTCGCTTGTGTAGCCAAAGCTACACGGTACTCAGGGCGCCTAGCACTGCACGGCCTGGATGGCTTTCGCGTGAGGAAATAAAAGGGTGACACGCCCTTACGCAGACAGTGAAATAATCCACCCCATCGCGGGCTCTCAGCAACCCTTGGCCCGCCAGCCCTTACCAGGAGTTTTCCCCATGAGCGACACCCAACAACGCATCGACGCCCTTGTCAAATCCAGCGACATCCTGCTGTTCATGAAGGGCAGCGCCAGCTTTCCTATGTGCGGTTTTTCCGGCCGCGCCATCCAGATCCTGAAGGCCTGCGGCGTGGACCCCAAGAGCGTGGTCACCGTCAACGTGCTCGAAGACGATGCCATCCGCCAGGGCATCAAGGAATACAGCAACTGGCCCACCATCCCGCAGCTGTACGTGAAGGGCGAGTTCATCGGCGGCTCGGACATCATGATGGAGATGTACGAGTCGGGCGAACTCAAGCAGGTGCTGGGCACCGAAGGCTGATCGACACGGCCATTCGCCCAAGCCAATCAGGCCGCCTCATGGCGGCCTTTTTGTTTGCCCGCAACAGAAGCACCAATCGGGTGCTTTTCCGATGGAGCTGCGGGCATGTTGTGTGCTTGAATGATTGCGTGACCCCCATCACAAGGAGCATGCAATGACCAGCCATAGCCTTGTTCCCCAGCCACCCGCCCTGCGTCTGCCGGTGGCACAGATGCGCAACGTGTTCCACCCAGGCGATGTAGAGCGCAAGCTCGCGCGGCTGCAGGAGTCGGGCAACCAGCGCGAATACGAAACCCTGCGCACCGTCTACGAACGCATGCTGGAGCGTGGCCCGGAGCGCTTTCAGGTCAAGCCCTCGGGCATCCCCGACATGGTCAGCCTGTACGAGCAGTTGCCCAACTTCACCGAGGTGCTGGACGATGTGAAGCGCCACGTGGCGCTGGCGCAGGACAGCAGTGATGGCCTGGAGGTCACACCCATGCTGCTGCTGGGCCCGCCCGGCATTGGCAAAACGCACTTTGCACGCCACCTGGCCGAGCTGCTGGGCACGGGCATGAACCTGCTGCCCATGAGCTCCATGACCGCAGGCTGGCTGCTATCGGGCTCATCCGCACAGTGGAAGGGTGCGCGCCCCGGCAAGGTGTTCGAGGCGCTGGTGGAGGGCGAGTATGCCAACCCGGTCATCGTGGTGGACGAGATCGACAAGGCCAGCTGCGATGCGCAGTACGACCCGCTGGGCGCGCTGTACAGCCTGCTCGAACACGACACAGCCCAGAGCTTTACCGACGAGTTTGCCGAGGTGGCCATCGACGCGAGCCAGGTGATCTGGATCACCACGGCCAACGACACGCGCGGCATCCCGGACCCCATCCTGAACCGCATGAACGTGTTTGAGGTGGAGGCACCCACGCTGGAGCAAGCACGCACCATCGCCCGCAACCTGTACGTTGGCATCCGCGCGGGCCACGACTGGGGCCGCCTGCTGGACCCGGAACCGCTGGATGACGTGCTGGACCACCTGGCCCAGATGCCGCCGCGCGAAATGCGGCGCGCGCTGATGACGGGCTTTGGCAATGCGCGGCTGGACAGACGCTCGACGGTGGAGATTGCCGACCTGCCGAAAGCGGCGTCAGGGCGCAACCGCATCGGCTTCGTCCAGTAGCCGGGCTCCGGCGGCCAGCCCTGCGATCACCCGCAGGACTGGTCGGCAGGCCGCCCTTCCGACAGCCGATCAGAGCCCCTGGTGAGCCTACGCCTGGGGTATGTGCCTACAAAGCGCGCAGATACACTCTGTCCTCCGGTGTGCCGCAGAGCCACGCTCCGTCGCCATTCATGACCCTGTCCCAAAGCCTCTTTGTCATCGGGCTGCTGATTGCAGCCAGCGCCTTCTTTTCGATGGCCGAAATTTCGCTCGCCGCTGCACGCCGCCTGCGCCTGCGGCAGATGGCCGACGAAGGGGATGCGCGTGCAGACCGGGTGCTGCGCATGCAAGAGCAGCCGGGTGACTATTTCACGGTGGTGCAGGTGGGGCAAAACGCGGTGGCCATCCTGGGCGGTATCGTTGGCGAAGGGGCGCTGAGCCCCCATTTCACAGCGCTGTTTGGCCTGTGGCTGTCTGAATCGACGGCAGAAAAAGCCGGCTTCCTGGCGTCCTTCCTCGTTATCACCTCGCTGTTCATCCTGTTTGCAGACCTGTTCCCCAAGCGCCTGGGCATGGCCGATCCCGAGCGGCTGGTGGTGCGCCTGGCGCAGCCCATGGCCTGGTGCACAACGCTGCTGCGTCCGCTGGTGTGGTTCTACAGCCGGGGCGCCGATGCGCTTTTCCGTGTGCTGGGGCTGTCGTCGCTGCGCGATGACCGCATCACCTCCGACGACATTCTGGCCATGATGGAAGCGGGTGCGCGTGCCGGGGTGCTGGCTGCACGGGAGCAGCAGGTCATCACCAACGTGTTCGAGCTGGACACACGCACCGTGTCCAGCGCCATGTCGCCCCGCGACCGGGTGGCATTCTTCCTGCGCGATGAGCCCGATTCCGTCATCCGCCTGCGCATTGCGGCCGAACCCTTCTCGACCTACCCCGTGTGCGAAGGCGACATCGACCATGTGGTGGGCTATGTGGACGCCAAAGACCTGTTCCAGCGCGTTCTGAACAATCAGCCGATTTCGCTGGCCGACGATAGCCTGGTGCGCAAGGTGCTCATCGTTCCGGACCGACTGACCCTGTCGGAGGTGCTGGAGCAGTTCCGCCAGGTGCATGAGGACTTTGCTGTCATCGTGAACGAATACAGCTTGGTGGTTGGGGTGGTGACCCTGAACGACGTAATGAGCACCGTGATGGGTGACCTGGTGGGCCCCGCCGACGAAGAGCAGATCGTGCGGCGCGACGAGGACTCGTGGCTCATCGACGGCGTTACACCCATCGAGGACGTGTTGCGCGCACTGTCGCTGGACGAGCTGCCCCACACCGGCGAATACGAAACCCTCGCGGGTTTCCTGATGGTGATGCTGCGCCGCGTGCCGCGCCGCACCGACAGTGTGAGCTGGGGCGGCTACAAGTTCGAGGTGCTGGATGTGGACAGCTATCGCATCGATCAGGTCATGGTCTCACGCGTGGCACCTAGGGGCGGTAGCAGCAGCCTGCCTGCGGGTCAGGCCTGACCCGGTCAGGCGGCTGGCGCCGTGGGCCTGTCGATAAAGGCCCAATTGCGTTGAGCGCCAAACACCGCATCCGGGTAGGGGGAACGACCACGGCTGCCGTTGTAGCGGCCCAGGGCCATGAAAAGATCACCCCGCTCCCGGTCGATGTAGTGGCGCAGGATCACACACCCAAAGCGCAGGTTGGTTTGCATGTGGAACAGCTTGCCCGCATCACCATCGCCAATCACCCGCGTCCAGAACGGCATGACCTGCATGTAGCCCCGGGCGCCGACGCTGGAGACAGCAAACTTGCGGAAGCCGCTCTCCACCTGGATCAGCCCGAGGACCAGCGACACATCCAGCCCCGCACGTTTGGACTCGTACCAGACCGTCTGCAAAAAATCGCGCCGCACCTCCCATTCGGGCTTGCGGCGACGCAACCTGTCGCTCTGCGTGCCCAGCCAGCGCAGGTAGTGCAGACGGGCCTCGGTGGTGAAAAACTCGGGCTCGGGCGGCGCCTGGTTGGCAATTGCCGAACTCAGCGCCGTGCGCACGGAATCCATCAGGGGCTCTTCAAGCTGCCCCCCCGCATGCGCCACCTGCGGTGCGGCCAGCCATGCTGCCGGTGCCGCGAGCGAGGCTGCAGACAGCAGGCACGCGCGCCGCGAGAGCCCAGCCACGGCACCGGTGTGGGCCGTGGGGGGTGCGTTGGCGCCCCGCTCCTTGCTCATGCTCATACCACCATGCGGCCCTTCACATGGGCCAGAATGTCGGCCACCGCCACCTTGGTGGCGGCAGTGTCTCGGCGGTGCTGGTACTCGACCGCACCTTCCTTGAGGCTCTTGTCGCCAATGGTCACGCGGTGCGGCACACCGATCAGCTCCCAGTCGGCAAACATGGCGCCGGGACGCTCGCCACGATCGTCCAAGATCACATCCACACCGGCTGCCAGCAGGTCGGCATAAAGCTGCTCGGCCGCAGCCTTGACGGCCTCGCTGCGGTCCATGCCCACGGGGCAGACCACCACGGTGAAGGGCGCGATCGCGTCGGGCCAGATGATGCCGCGCTCGTCATGGTTTTGCTCGATGGCGGCGGCGGGCAGACGCGTGACGCCGATGCCGTAGCAACCCATCTCGAAGAACGCGGGCTTGCCGTCGTCACCCAGGAAAGTGGCGTTCATACCCTTGCTGTACTTGGTACCCAGGTAGAACACATGGCCCACTTCGATACCGCGCTCAATAGCCAGCTCGCCCTTGCCATCGGGGGAACGGTCGCCCGCCACCACATTGCGCAGGTCGGCCACAGCATGGGGCTCAGGCAGGTCGCGGCCCCAGTTCACGCCAGTGATATGGAAATCCACCTCGTTGGCGCCGCAGATCCAGTCGGCCATGACGGCCACTTCACGGTCCACCACGATCTTGAGCGGCTTCTTGAGGCCAATGGGCCCCAGGTAGCCGGGCTTGCAGCCAAAATGGTCCTCGATCTCGGAGAGCGTGGCAAAGCGGAAGCCCGCCAGGCCAGGCACCTTGCCGACCTTGATCTCGTTCATGTCGTGGTCGCCGCGCAGCAGCAGCAGCCAGACCTGGCTCTTGACGATCTCACCTGTCTCGTTGGTTTCGTCCGTGGCCAGAACCAGCGACTTCACTGTGGTGCTCAAGGGTACCCCCAGCAACTCAGCCACCTCGGCGCAGGTACTCTTGCCCGGAGTTGCGGTCTTGGTCAGCGCCTGAGAGGCTGCGGCGCGCGGCCCTGCAGGCGCCAGGGCCTCAGCCTTTTCCATGTTGGCGGCGTAGTCGCTCTGTGGGCAATAGACGATCGCGTCCTCCCCCGTGGCAGCGATCACCTGGAACTCTTCGGACAGGTCACCACCGATGGCGCCGCTGTCGGCGGCCACGGCGCGGTAGGTCAGGCCGAAGCGATCAAAAATGCGGCGGTAGGCTTGGGCCATCACCTGGTAGCTTGCCTTGGCCGCCACTTGGTCACGGTCAAAGCTGTAGGCATCCTTCATGATGAACTCGCGGCCGCGCATCAGACCGAAACGGGGACGGCGCTCGTCGCGGAACTTGGTCTGGATCTGGTAGAAATTCTTCGGCAACTGCTTGTAGCTCTTGAGCTCCTGGCGCGCGATGTCAGTGATCACTTCTTCGCTGGTTGGCTGCACCACGAAGTCACGCCCGTGACGATCCTGAATGCGCAGCAGTTCAGGGCCCATCTTGTCAAACCGCCCGGTTTCCTGCCACAGCTCGGCGGGCTGTACCACAGGCATGGTCAACTCTACGGCGCCTGCGCGGTTCATCTCTTCCCGCACAATGGCCTCGACCTTGCGGATCACCTTGAGCCCCATGGGCATGTAGTTGTAGATGCCCGCGCCCAGCTTCTTGATCAGCCCTGCCCGCATCATGAGTTTGTGGCTGACCACTTCTGCGTCGGCCGGGGCTTCCTTGAGGGTGGAGATAAAGAATTGGGAGGCTTTCATCGGTATCGATTTCAGGCGGATCAGAGCGGCCCACTTGCTGCGCGCTAAGCGCCGTGCATAATGGACACAGTTTAAAAATTTGGGGTTTGATTATGCTTGACCGGGACGGCTTTCGGCCGAACGTCGGCATCATCCTGCTCAACCAGAGAAACCAGGTGTTCTGGGGCAAGCGCATACGCACCCACAGCTGGCAGTTTCCTCAGGGTGGCATTGACCGGGGCGAAACGCCCGAGCAAGCCATGTTCCGGGAACTGCACGAAGAGGTGGGATTATTGCCTGACCACGTGCGCGTGGTGGCCCGCACCCGGGACTGGTTGCGCTATGAGGTGCCTGACCGGTACATCCGCCGCGACGCGCGCGGACACTACAAGGGCCAGAAACAAATCTGGTATCTGCTCCAACTGGTGGGCCACGACTGGGACTTGAATCTCCGCGCGACCAACCACCCAGAGTTCGATGCCTGGCGCTGGAATGACTATTGGGTCCCCCTGGACGTGGTGGTCGAGTTCAAGCGGGGGGTCTACGAAATGGCCCTGACCGAACTGGCGCGCTACCTGCCTCGGCATGAGCAGCGCAACCGCTACTTGCGCAGTGGCATGCGGACACGAGAAGGCGAACATGCAGGGACGAGCATGTACCGCACGGGGTCCATGCTGATCAACCCGGGCATGGAACTTCCCCCTGGTGCCAGTTTTGACCCCGATCCGCAAAACAGCATGCCGGGTGAACTGGACGGGATTCCCCCACTCACCACGATCCCTCGCTGACATCCGCACCCACCAACAAAAAATGCCTGCAATCAGCAGGCATTTTTGTTGGTGGGCGCACAACGCACCAAAGTGAAAAGACGAAAAGCAGTCCGTGAGTCAAGCGCTCGCTGCGAGAACAAGATTGTCGCGGTGCACCATCTCCGGCTCCGCCACATAGCCCAGCAGTTTTTCAAACTCGGTCGAAGGCTTGCGGCACAGAAGGCGGGCCTCAGCTGCCGCATAGTTGGCCAGGCCCCGCGCGATCTCGACCCCGGAGGCATCCCGCACGGCAATCACATCGCCACGCGAAAAATCCCCCTCCACCGCCGTCATGCCTATCGGCAGCAGGCTTTTGCCTTCATCGCGCACCTTGGCGGCAGCCCCGGCATCCACCACAACGGAGCCGCGCAGCTGGAGGTGATCCGCCATCCATTGCTTACGGGCTTGCTTTTTCTGGGTTTGTGCAACTAGCAGGGTCCCCAAAGGCTCACCCCTGACCAAGCGCAGCAGCACATCGGGCTCCCGCCCCCAGGCGATCACGGTGGACGCGCCCGAGCCTGCTGCGCGCTTGGCCGCCAGGATTTTGGTGATCATGCCGCCCTTGCCGATGCTCGACCCCGCCCCTCCGGCCATGGCCTCCAGCGCCAGGTCCCCTGCCTTGGCTTCGTGCACGAATTGTGCTGCGGGGTCCCGGCGCGGGTCGGCGGTGTAAAGCCCTTTCTGATCTGTAAGGATGATCAGAGCGTCAGCCTCGACCAGATTGGCCACCAGCGCCCCCAAGGTGTCGTTGTCGCCAAACTTGATTTCGTCGTTGACGACCGTGTCGTTCTCATTGATCACTGGCACCACGCCCAAGCGCAGCAGCGTGAGCAGGGTGGAGCGCGCGTTCAGGTAGCGCTCGCGGTCAGCCAGATCAGCGTGGGTAAGCAGCACCTGGGCGCTGCCCATGCCCTCTTCGCGCAGCTTGGTCTCGTACATTTGCGCCAAGCCCATCTGCCCCACGGCGGCAGCGGCCTGCAACTCGTGGATTTCGTGCGGGCGCGTGGTCCAGCCCAAGCGCTTCATGCCCTCGGCAATCGCACCACTGGACACCATCACGACCTCGCGCGCCACCCCGCCATCGCCGCGCACCAGTGCCGCCAGCTGGCGGCTCCATTCACCGATGGCCGTTTCATCCAGGCCACGGCCTTCATTGGTCACAAGGCTGGAGCCCACCTTGACCACGATGCGGCGGGCATCTCGCAATACGCTGGAAACCATTGTTTGAATCATTTTTGGCTGCCACCGCCCACCCATCAAGCGCTAGCAGCTATTAAAATTATAGCGATCAGGCAAAAGACCCGGATACCTCTTGCATCAGGTGGGAGCGTCTCCGGCAAACCGAGGATCCACTTCCACCGGCTCGTTCTCCGTACGCTGCTCCGACTGCACATGGCGGAAGATCGCATGGATCAGAGACTCGCAGCCTTCACGCGTCAGCGCAGAAATCTCAAACACCGGTCCCTTCCACTTGAAGCGCTTCACAAAGTCTTTGACACGCGCCTCGCGCTCGTCGTCCGGCACCATGTCCAGTTTGTTCAGTACCAGCCAGCGGGGTTTGTTGTAGAGCTGCTGGTCGTACTTCTTCAGCTCGTTGACGATCGCCTTGGCCTGTGCCACCGGATCTACCGCGTCATCGAATGGCGCCAGATCCACGATGTGCAACAACAGGCGGGTGCGCTGCAGATGGCGCAGAAACTGGTGGCCCAGCCCTGCCCCCTCCGACGCGCCTTCGATCAGGCCGGGGATGTCCGCCACCACAAAACTTTGCTCGGGGCCCACGCGCACCACACCCAAATTCGGGTGCAGGGTGGTGAATGGGTAGTCGGCAATCTTTGGCCGCGCATTGGAAACCGCCGTGATGAAGGTGGACTTGCCAGCATTCGGCATACCCAGCAGGCCCACATCGGCCAGCACCTTCAGTTCCAGCTTGAGGTTCTTTTTTTCACCCGGCCAGCCCGGCGTTTTCTGGCGGGGCGCGCGGTTGATGGCACTCTTGAAGCGCAGGTTGCCGAACCCGCCATCGCCGCCCTTGGCGATGGTGATCACCTCGCCCGGAGTGAGCAACTCATACAGCACCTCACCCGTTTCCGCGTCGGTGATGATGGTGCCTACCGGCATTTTCAGGGTGATGTCGGCCCCGGCAGCGCCAAACATGTCCGAGCCCATGCCATGTTCGCCACGCTTGGCCTCGTGCCGGCGCGAGTAGCGAAAGTCCACCAGGGTGTTCAGGTTGGGGTCGGCAACGGCAAACACATGCCCGCCCCGCCCCCCGTCACCGCCATTGGGTCCGCCAAATTCCTTGTATTTTTCGTGCCGAAACGACACGCAGCCATTGCCGCCGTCACCGGCTGCAATGTCAATAAAGGCTTCATCGACGAACTTCATGGAATATCCAGTTTACAAAAGGGCGCCGGACAAACCGGCAGCCAACCGCCGATTGTGGCGGAACAGCGGAACGCCTTCCAGACGCCGCAGGCAGATGGCATGCGAGAACCACCCGTACAAACCAAACAACAAAGCCCCGGCAAAGCGGGGCTTCGTTGCTTGCCGGAGGAAAAATCCTCAGGCGGGAGTCACGTTGACCGTGGACTTGGACAATGCACCCTTGGTGCCAAACGACACGTGGCCGTCCACCAGGGCGAACAAGGTGTGATCCTTGCCGACGCCGACGTTGGTGCCGGGGTGGAAACGTGTGCCACGTTGGCGCACGATGATCGAGCCAGCGCTGATCAATTCACCACCGAACGCCTTGACACCCAGCATCTTTGGCTTGGAGTCGCGCCCGTTTCGCGTAGAGCCGCCGCCTTTTTTCTGTGCCATGACTCAGCTCCTTCGCTTAAGCGGCAATCGCACCGATTTGCAGCTCAGTGAACTGCTGGCGATGGCCTTGGCGTTTTTGATAGTGCTTGCGACGGCGCATCTTGAAGATGTGCACCTTGTCGTGCTTGCCGTGCGCCACCACAGTGGCTTTCACGGTTGCGCCGGACACCAGGGGAGTACCAACCTTCAGTTCAGCGCCGTTGCCGACAGCCAGAACCTGGTCGATCACGATCTCCTGGCCTACGTCCGCAGCAATCTGTTCTACTTTAATTTTTTCGCCGGAAGCAACGCGATACTGCTTGCCGCCGGTTTTTATGACCGCGTACATGTTGACCTCTTGATATGAGTTCCGCAGACGAATTTCCGCAGAGCCCGCTAGTATAGCGCATCACCCATCGTAGGTCCACCCCTCTTGAAGGCGAGCGCAACGCTCGCCCATCATGCAGCAAGGACCCTGCCCAGGTCTTCCTATAATCCAGGGCACTTTCTGTGACCGCCATCTTGACTGACCATACCGCCCCCGCAGCCTCCCCCCTCACGCTCGTTGCCCAGGACATGCACGAGGTCGACAAGGTCATTGAGCAGCGCCTGACATCCAGCGTGCCGCTGGTCGCCCAAATATCGCAGTACATCATCGCAGCTGGCGGCAAGCGGCTGCGGCCAGCACTGCTACTCATGGTGTGCGGCGCCCTGAACTATCGCGGCGCCCATCGGTTCAGCCTTGCTGCGGTGGTCGAATTGATTCACACAGCCACGCTGCTGCACGACGACGTGGTGGACGCATCGACTCTGCGCCGGGGGCGCCCCACGGCCAACGAAACCTTCGGCAATCCCGCTAGCGTGCTCGTGGGGGACTTCCTGCATACCCGCTCTTTCCAGATGATGGTGGAAGCAGGAAGCATGCGGATCATGGAAATCCTCTCGGAAGCCACCAACGTGATTGCCGAGGGCGAGGTGCTTCAGCTCATGAACATGCACGACGCCTCCCTGGACGAGGCGGGCTACCTTCGAGTGATCCGCTCAAAAACAGCAAAGCTGTTCGAAGCCAGCGCCAGACTTGGAGCCGTGCTGGCCGACAGCACACCCGAGATTGAGGAAGCTTGCGCCACTTACGGACAGGCGCTGGGCACAGCCTTTCAGATCATTGATGACGTCCTGGACTACGATGGCGACGCCGCTGAAATGGGCAAAAACCTGGGTGACGACCTCCGGGAAGGTAAGTCCACGCTTCCATTAATTGCAGCTATGGAGCGGGGCACCCCAAGCCAAGCACTCATTGTTCGCCAAGCCATCGAGCAAGGATCAACAGAGCAATTGAGCGAAATCATCCAAATTGTCCGAGCCACCGGCGCCCTGGACGTTACGCGCGCAGCAGCATTCGCCGAGGCCCGCCGGGCCATTGCCGCCGCGGAGCAACTCCCGGCAAATGCCCATTCAAAGGGCTTGCTAGAATTGGCAGCGCAATTGCTGGCACGGCGCAACTAAGCCGCGCATTACACCCGTCAGCGGGTGCCACACAATCAACGGGGTGTAGCTTAGCCTGGTAGAGCGCTACGTTCGGGACGTAGAGGCCGGAGGTTCGAATCCTCTCACCCCGACCATAAATCTCGGCCAAAAACATTCGCGCCGCTTGTGGCGCAGTTACCAATATCCTGCGCTGTACACCCCCCGCGCGATCGGTGATGATAGGATGGTTTCTTTTCCACACCTAACACATTACCGGTTTCATGGCCGCTGTTGATACTGTCCCCAAAGAAGCCTCTGCAGTCGCGCTCCCCGGACTGGGTCGGGCGTTGATGTCCGCCGGCAAACTGACGCAAAAGTCAGCCGAGGATATTTACAAAAAATCACAAGTCAGCCGCACCAGTTTTATCGCCGAATTGACAGGCTCTGGTGCGGTATCTGCAGCTGATTTGGCACACACGGTATCGGCCGTTTTTGGAGCTCCGCTGCTTGATCTGGATGCAATTGATCCATTGCGTCTGCCCAAAGAACTGCTGGACAACAAAATATGCCAAGCCTATCGAGTTGTTGTACTCAGCAAGCGCAACAACCGGTTAATCGTTGCCACAGCAGACCCCACAGACCAAGAAGCCGCGGAAAAAATCAAATTCACGACCCAGATGGGTGTGGATTGGATTATTGCAGAGTATGACAAGCTAAGTCGCCTCGTAGAAAAAACCACCAAATCGACCACTGAATCCATGGATACACTGGTGGGTGGAGGTGGTGATTTCGAGTTCGACGATGTCCCCATTGAGGATGCCCCTGAGGAAGCGGATACCGGCGTTACAGAAGTCGAAGACGCGCCCATCGTCAAGTTCCTTCACAAGATGCTTCTGGACGCTTTCAACATGCGGGCTTCCGATTTGCATTTTGAACCTTACGAACACCAATATCGTGTGCGCTTCCGAATCGATGGGGAGTTGCGTGAAATAGCTTCCCCCCCTATCGCCATCAAGGACAAGCTGGCCTCACGCATCAAAGTGATTTCGCGCCTGGATATCTCGGAAAAACGGGTTCCACAAGATGGCCGGATGAAGTTGAAGGTAGGCCCAGACAGGGTCATTGATTTTCGCGTGAGCACGTTGCCCACCTTGTTTGGTGAAAAAATCGTGATCCGCATTCTGGATCCGAGCAGTGCCAAACTGGGCATTGACGCCCTGGGCTACGAACCCGTAGAGAAGGAACGCCTGCTTCAGGCGATTGGTCGCCCCTACGGCATGATTTTGGTTACTGGACCGACTGGATCTGGCAAGACCGTTTCTCTCTATACCTGTCTGAATCTACTCAACAAACCAGGCGTCAATATTGCGACTGCTGAAGACCCTTCTGAAATCAATTTGCCTGGCGTCAACCAGGTCAATGTGAATGAAAAAGCAGGCCTGACATTTGCCGTCGCCCTCAAATCCTTTCTCCGTCAGGATCCCGACATCATCATGGTGGGGGAAATCCGGGATCTGGAAACTGCCGACATCTCGATCAAAGCCGCCCAGACCGGTCACTTGGTGCTATCCACACTGCACACCAACGATGCGCCCACGACATTGACACGGATGCGCAACATGGGCATTGCGCCCTTCAACATCGCATCCAGTGTGATTTTGATCACAGCACAGCGGCTGGCGCGCAGACTCTGCCCAGTATGCAAGGCTCCCGCCGACATCCCCCATGAAGCATTGCTGGAGGCTGGCTACAAGGAGGAAGAACTCGATGGCACATGGGTAACCTACCGCCCAGTGGGCTGCTCGGCATGCAACAACGGCTATAAAGGTCGGCTCGGCATTTACCAGGTTATGCCTATCTCCGAAGAAATACAGCGCATTATTTTGCGCGACGGAAGCGCCTTGGAAATCGCAGAACAAGCGCGGACTGAGGGTGTCCGCTCACTGCGAGAATCCGGACTCTACAAGGCCAAGCTCGGACTGACTTCGCTCGAAGAAGTTCTGGCTGTTACCAACGAATAGCATCGACTGATGAGGGCAGTATGGCTACCATAGCATCAAAGAGAGATATTCAAGACTTCGTCTTCGAATGGGAAGGTAAGGATCGCAATGGGAAAATCGTACGAGGAGAAATCCGTGCGGTTGGCGAGAACCAGGTTCAGGCAACCCTGCGACGCCAAGGTGTTTTCCCGACAAAAATCAAGAAGCGCCGAATGCGCTCTGGCAAAAAAATCAGGCCCAAAGATATCGCCTTGTTCACGCGTCAACTGGCAACCATGATGAAGGCGGGGGTTCCTCTGCTCCAAGCCTTCGACATTGTAGGGAGAGGCAACACCAACACCAGTGTTACCAAACTTCTCAATGACATCCGTGCGGACATTGAGACAGGTACATCGCTGAATGGAGCCTTCCGAAAATATCCGATGTATTTTGACAGCCTCTACTGCAACCTTGTCGAGGCAGGGGAGGCTGCAGGTATTTTGGAGGCGCTTTTGGATCGGCTCGCCACCTACATGGAAAAAACCGAGGCCATCAAATCGAAAATCAAGTCTGCCTTGATGTACCCGATATCCGTGATCATTGTTGCATTTGTTGTTGTAACAGTGATCATGATTTTTGTGATCCCAGCTTTCAAAGAAGTTTTCACATCCTTTGGCGCAGATTTGCCTGCCCCGACGCTTTTTGTGATGGCTGTTAGCGAAATTTTCGTCAAATGGTGGTGGCTGATCTTCGGCATCATAGGCGGCGGCTTTTTCTTCTTCATGCAGGCGTGGCGCCGCAACGAGAAGATGCAGATGTTCATGGATCGACTGCTTTTACGCATGCCCGTTTTTGGGGCGCTGATTGACAAATCTTGCGTTGCGCGCTGGACCCGGACCTTGTCCACTATGTTTGCGGCGGGCGTTCCCTTGGTCGAGGCGCTGGACTCGGTCGGGGGGGCCGCAGG
The DNA here is from genome assembly GCF_003060895.1 of Acidovorax sp. HMWF029. Lineage (GTDB taxonomy): Bacteria > Pseudomonadota > Gammaproteobacteria > Burkholderiales > Burkholderiaceae_C > Acidovorax. The sequence goes on from NZ_QAIH01000225.1 coordinate 125,825, forward strand.
CAACTCCGTGTACTCCCTGGCCACCGACAAGATTCAGCAGGAAGTCTCCACCGGCACCAGCCTGACCGCTGCCATGGGCAATGCGAACGTCTTCCCCTCCATGGTGCTGCAGATGTGTGCCATCGGGGAAGAATCCGGCTCCATTGACCACATGCTTGGCAAAGCGGCTGACTTTTACGAGTCCGAAGTGGACGACATGGTGGCCGGCCTGTCCAGCCTGATGGAGCCCATCATCATCGTGTTCCTGGGCACCTTGATTGGTGGAATCGTTGTTTCCATGTATCTCCCCATCTTCAAGCTCGGTCAGGTCGTGTGATGGAGTTCGAGGTCTGGTGGGGCGCCGCTTTGGGTGGCGTCATTGGTTTGCTGATTGGCAGCTTCCTGAACGTTGTGATTTACCGGCTGCCCAAGATGATGGAGCAGCAATGGGCGGCGGAGCTGGCCCAGCTCGAGGCAGAGAAACAAGACAAAGAACCTCCTGCGGACAAGCAGGAGGCCTTCAACCTAATGACCCCGCGGTCGCGCTGCCCCTCTTGCGGACATGCGGTGCGGTGGTATGAAAATGTCCCCGTCTTGAGTTATCTCTTCTTGCGGGGCCGCTGTTCGGCCTGCAAGACACCGATCCGCGCCCGGTACCCACTGGTCGAGCTGCTCACAGGAGCACTGTTCTTCTTCTGCATATACCGTTGGGGAGTGACCCCCGCCGGTTTTGCGTGGTGCGGATTTTCCGCCGCACTCGTGGCCTTGGCATTCATCGACTGGGACACCACCCTGTTGCCGGACGACATCACCCTGCCTTTGCTCTGGGCGGGCCTGCTCTCGGCGGCATTCCATTGGACGAATGTCCCGCTGCATGCGTCCGTGACAGGAGCTGCTGCCGGGTACCTGTCTTTGTGGCTGGTGTACTGGGGCTTCAAGCTGGCCACGGGCAAGGAGGGCATGGGGTATGGCGACTTCAAGCTGTTCGCCGCACTCGGCGCCTGGTTTGGATGGCAGGCACTGGTGCCTATCATTCTGATGTCGTCGATCATTGGCGCCATTGTCGGTATCGCAATGAAAATTTTCAGCAGCTTGCGCGAAGGGGGCTACATACCGTTTGGCCCTTTCCTCGTGGGTGCTGGGTTGACCGCGATGGCGTTTGGCCCCAACGCCATCCTCAATACCGTGTTGAATCTCCTGGGCCTCTAGCCCCTTCCCGACCATGGCAAACATAAGGTGCCCGGTGCGCCTGGGCCTGACCGGCGGCATTGGGAGTGGCAAAAGCACCGTGGGCGACATGTTCGCCTCGCTGGGTGCCACCATGATCGACGCAGACCAGATTGCTCGCGCGGTCACCGGCCGCGGCGGGGACGCAATGGACGCCATCCGCAGCGCATTCGGCGCGGCCTTCGTGGATGCCTCGGGGGCGCTGGACCGCACACGCATGCGCGAACTCGCCTTTAGTCAGCCAGAGGCACGCGCGCAGCTGGAGGCCATCGTGCACCCGCTCGTGACCCGCCAAAGCATCTTGCAAACACAGCAGGCCATTGCGGCAGGCTCCCGCCTGATCGTGCACGATATTCCGCTGCTGACGGAGTCTGGCCGGTGGGTCCAGCAGCTGGATGCCGTTGTGGTGGTGGACTGCCCTGTCGACACCCAGATTGAGCGGGTCATGCGCCGCAGTGGCCTCGCCCCCGACGTGGTACGGGGCATCATTGCATCTCAAGCCACCCGGCACGAGCGCCGGGCGGCCGCCGATGTCGTGATTGCCAACGGCCCCAATTGCACCTTGCCCGCATTGCAGGCCCAGGTGCGGCAGGCAGCCGCCTTGTTCGGGCTATGATGCATAAGAGCCCCCAGGAACCCGCCAGCGTGATCCTTTACGAATACCCCTTTAACGAGCGTCTCAGAACCTATCTGCGGCTTGAGCAGTTGTTCCGCCGGTTGGGGGAGCTGATCCCCCGCACCCATGCGCTCGACCACCACTTTGCCTTGGTCACGATCTTCGAGATCATGGACGTGGCAGCCCGTGCCGACCTGAAGTCGGACGTGCTCAAGGACATTGAAAAGCACAAGCACCAGCTCGATGGCTACCGCGGCAACCCCTCCATCTCTGAGGCCGCACTGGACGCGGTGATTGCACAGCTCGACCGGTGCTTCACCGCACTGAATGGGCAGAACGGGAAATCGGGCCATGCGCTGACCGAGAACGACTGGCTGATGAGCATTCGCAGCCGCATCGGCATTCCCGGCGGCACCTGCGGGTTCGATCTGCCGGCCTACTATGCGTGGCAACACCATGCCCCAGACGTCCGGCAGCAGGCGCTGGAGCAATGGGCGTCCACACTTGCGCCCCTGGCTGAATCGATTTATGTGCTGCTCAAGCTGTTGCGCGATTCGGGTGTGCCCCAGAAGGTGGCGGCTGAGCGTGGCCAGTTCCAGCAGAACCTGCCGCAAGGCCGCACCTTCCAGTTGCTGCGGCTGCGCATGGACCCGGCCCTGAACCTGATTCCCGAGATCAGTGGCAACCGCCTGATTGTGTCGGTGCGACTCATGCGACTCGAAGGAGACGGTCGCCTTCACGCCTGCAACGAGGACGCAGCGTTCGAACTCACACTGTGCGCCTGAGTCTGGGTACTTTCAGTAAACCATCCTGGTGACTTTGTGCGCACAACCTTGATTCGCCCACAAGCATGACCCGCTCCACATCCGCCACACCCGCTGCACGCACCGTGGTCTGCCCCAGCTGTGGCGGCGACAGCGTGTACAGCCCTGCCAATGCCTACCGCCCTTTTTGCAGCGAACGTTGCAAGCAGGTCGATCTGGGTGCCTGGGCCAGCGAGGACTTCCGCATGCCCGCCGAAGCCCCGCCTGCAGACGCGCAGTATGGCGATCCGCGCCAACAGCACTGATATACAGCGCCAAGCCAAAATACCGGCCATATATGGCCGCCTTCGCCTGACAGCAAAGCCTTTATAGCTATCAAAATAATAGCGAATTATTTCTACCGAATGCGCCGAAAGCAGGTGCAATGGCTTATTCGGGCGTGAACTCCAGGCCCCGCTCCTCAGCCAACCACTGCAGCACAGGGTAGGCGCCGGGCAGCACAGGCGCCACTGTCAACGGCATCTGCTGCCAGGCCATGGACTGGCCTTCGCGCATCTCGAACTCCCCCGTCCATGCCCAGACCTTGCACCAGTGCAGGCGCACCAGGGCATGGGGATAGTCGTGCTCCGTGACCTTCCAGACGCTGGCCGCCCCGATGGTCACGCCCAGTTCCTCAATCAGCTCGCGGCGCAGCGCCTCTTCCACCGTCTCGCCCGCCTCCAGCTTGCCGCCCGGAAACTCCCAGTAGCCTGCGTACGGCTTGCCGGGCGGGCGGGTGGACAGCAGCATGGCGCCATCTTCGCGCAGCAGGATGCCCACGGCCACCTCGGTGTGCTTGCGTGTTGTTTCAGCCACTGTGCCGCCCCGCATAGTCGCGCGCAAACTGGTAGGCCACGCGGCCGCTGCGCGAGCCCCGTTCCAACGCCCAGACCAGCGCCTCGGGCCGAGCTGCTGCAATGGCAGAGGCAGGCACGCCCAGCGACGACAGCCATTGCGCCGTGATGGTCAGGTACTCCTCCTGGCTGAACGGGTAGAAGCTCACCCACAGACCAAAACGCTCCGACAGGGAAATTTTTTCTTCCACCACCTCGCCGGGATGCACCTCGCCATCCTCGGTGTGGGTGTAGGTGAGGTTTTCCTTCATATACTCCGGCAGCAGGTGGCGCCGGTTGCTCGTGGCGTAGATCAGCACATTGGGCGTAGCGGCGGCCACCGAGCCGTCGAGGATGGACTTGAGCGCCTTGTAGCCGGGCTCACCATCTTCAAAGCTCAGGTCATCGCAGAAGACGATGAATTTCTCCGGCCGCGCAGACACCACGTCCACGATGTCGGGCAGATCGGTCAGATCGGCCTTGTCCACTTCGATAAGGCGCAGGCCCTGCCCCGCATAGGCATTCAGACACGCCTTGATGAGCGAGGACTTGCCGGTGCCGCGTGCGCCGGTCAGCAGCACGTTGTTGGCGGGCTTGCCTTGCACAAACTGTTGCGTGTTGCGCTCGATCTTTTCCTTCTGGGGATCGATCTCTTTGAGGTCCGCCAGCGCCATCGCGGCCACATGGCGCACCGGCTCCAGGGTGCCATGGCCACTGCTGCGCTTGCGGTAGCGCCAGGCGATGGCGGCCGACCAGTCGGGCGCCGAGAGCGGCTGGGGCAGCACGGATTCGATGCGGGCGATGAGCTGCTCGGCGCGCTCGATCAGATGTTCAAATTTCTGGTTCATTTTGGCATCTACCGCGCGTCCATCATGCGCCAGCAGCTATCAAATCAGGAGTATTGCGGTGAATCAGGAGCGGTAGTCCGCGTTGATCGTCACATATTCGTGGCTGAAATCGCAGGTCCACACCGTGTCCGCAGCCTCGCCACGGCCCAGCAGCACGCGCACGGTGATCTCGGCCTGCTTCATCACGCGCTGGCCGTCTTCCTCGCGGTAGGCGGGGTTGCGACCGCCCTGCACGGCCACATGCACGTCGTCCAGGTACAGGTCGATGCCAGTCTGGTCCAGGTCGTCGATGCCCGCATAGCCCACGGCTGCCAGGATGCGGCCCAGGTTCGGGTCGCTGGCAAAGAAGGCGGTCTTGACCAGGGGCGAATGGGCAATCGCATAGGCCACCTTGCGGCACTCATCGCCCGTCTTGCCGCCTTCCACCCGCACGGTGATGAATTTGGTGGCGCCTTCGCCATCACGCACGATGGCCTGGGCCAGCTTCTGCGACACAGCCAGCATCGCGGCCTTGAGCGCCTGGCCCTCGGCGCTGTCGAGCGACGTGATGGGCGCGTGCGCGGCCTTGTTGGTGGCCACCACAACGAAAGAGTCGTTGGTCGAGGTGTCGCCGTCGATGGTCACGCGATTGAAGGAGCCATCGGCCAGCTCGCGCGCCAGCTGCTGCATCACGGCAGGGGCCACGCAGGCGTCGGTGGCCAGAAAGCCCAGCATGGTCGCCATGTTGGGGCGGATCATGCCCGCGCCCTTGCTGATGCCGGTGATGGATACCGTGGCGCCGCCAATCTGCGCCTGCGCCGAGAAGGCCTTGGGCAGCGTGTCCGTGGTCATAATGCCTTCGGCTGCACGGCCCCAGTGGCCGGGCTGCGCATCGGCAATCGCAGCAGGCAGGCCCGCCTCGATACGGTCGTTGGGCAAGGGCTCCATGATCACGCCGGTGGAAAACGGCAGGATCTGCTCAGGCGCCACGCTCAGTTGCCGCGCGAGTGCAATGCAGGTAGAGCGCGCACGCGCCAGGCCGTCCGCACCCGTGCCCGCGTTGGCGTTGCCGGTGTTGATGACCATGGCACGGATCGACTGGCCTGCTTGTTGTTGGCTCAGGTGTTCGCGGCTGATCTGAACCGGGGCCGCACAGAACCGGTTCTGAGTGAACACGCCTGCCACGCTGGCACCTTCGTCCAGCAGGAAGACCGTCAGGTCCTTGCGGTTGGCCTTGCGGACACCGGCTTCGGCAACACCGATACGAACGCCAGCAATCGGGTACAGATCGGCGGCTACAGGGGCAACGAGATTCACAGGCATGGGACAGGGCCTTTCTATCGGGGGAAGGGAGTCGAATGCATCGCGGCTGTGCAGCGCAGGCATCCGTCAATGAAAACTGCGGCCGATTATCCGGAAAACCGTGGCGCGCCAATGAAAACACGGGCCGAAGCCCGTGTTGTGTAGATCAGGTGATCAAGCGAGTTTGCCGTGGCACTGCTTGTACTTCTTGCCGCTGCCGCAGGGGCAGGGGTCGTTGCGGCCCACGCGGATGCCCTCCGGCAGGGCCTGGCCCACTGTTTGGGCATCGACCGTGGTCTCCACCTCGCCCGTTTCCGTGGGGGCGGTGTAGGTCACGTTGGCGATGCTCTCGGCGCGGCTTTCCATGTCCTGTGCGGCTTGGTCCAGCTGGGCCTGGGACTGGATCTGCACGGTCATGAGGATCTTGGTGACCTCGTTCTTGACCTGGTCGATCAGTTGGCGGAACAGCTCGAAGGCTTCGCGCTTGTATTCCTGCTTGGGCTGCTTTTGTGCGTAGCCGCGCAGGTGGATGCCCTGGCGCAGGTAGTCGAGCGCAGAGAGGTGGTCGCGCCAGTTGGAGTCAAAGTTCTGCAGCAGCACCACGCGCTCGAACTGCGTGAAGTTGTCGCGGCCCACCTGCTCTACCTTGGTATCAAACGAGGCGTTGGCAGCCAGCAGCACCTTTTCCAGGATTTCGTCGTCGGTGACGCTGCTCGCACCCTGCACTTCCTGTTGCAACGCAATCGACACCTGCCACTCTTCGGCCAGCACCTTTTCCAGGGCGGGCAGGTCCCACTGCTCTTCCACCGATTCGACGGGCACGTACTGGCGCACGAGATCGGTCATGCAGTCTTCGCGCATCGCTGCAATCACGTCCGACAGATCGGAAGCGTCAAGGATGTCGTTGCGCTGTTGGTAAATGACCTTGCGCTGGTCGTTGGCCACATCGTCGTATTCCAGCAATTGCTTGCGGACGTCGAAGTTGCGGGCTTCCACCTTGCGCTGGGCCGACTCGATGGAGCGCGTCACGATACCTGCTTCGATGGCTTCGCCATCGGGCATCTTCAGGCGGTCCATGATCGCCTTGACACGGTCACCCGCAAAGATGCGCATCAGCGAATCGTCGAGGCTCAGGTAGAAGCGCGACGAACCGGGGTCGCCTTGGCGGCCGGAGCGGCCCCGCAGCTGGTTGTCGATGCGGCGGGACTCGTGGCGCTCGGTGGCGATGATGCGCAGACCGCCCAAGGCCTTGACCTTCTCGTGGTCGACCTTCCACTGCTCGCGCAGCGCGGCCACCTTGGCTGCACGGTCGGCTTCCGACAAGGTCTCGTCGGCTTCGATTGCAGCCACATCCTTTTCGATGTTGCCGCCCAGCACGATGTCAGTGCCGCGGCCTGCCATGTTGGTGGCAATGGTGATCATGCCGGCACGCCCCGCCTGGGCCACGATGTCGGCCTCGCGGGCGTGCTGCTTGGCGTTCAGCACTTGGTGCGGCAGGTTTTCCTTGATCAGCAGCTGGTCGATGATCTCGGAGTTCTCGATCGACGTGGTGCCCACCAGCACCGGCTGGCCACGTTCGTGGCATTCACGAATGTCCTTGATGGCGGCTTCGTACTTCTCGCGGGTGGTCTTGTAGACGCGGTCGAGCTGGTCGTCGCGCTTGCTCGGGCGGTTGGGCGGGATGACCACGGTTTCGAGGCCGTAGATTTCCTGAAACTCGTAGGCCTCGGTGTCAGCCGTGCCGGTCATGCCAGCGAGCTTGCTGTAGAGGCGGAAATAGTTCTGGAAGGTGATGGAAGCCAGCGTCTGGTTCTCGGCCTGGATCTTCAGGCCTTCCTTGGCTTCCACGGCCTGGTGCAGGCCTTCGCTCCAGCGGCGACCCGACATCAGGCGGCCGGTGAACTCGTCCACGATCACGATCTCACCGTTCTGCACCACATAGTGCTGGTCGCGGTGATACAGGTGGTTGGCACGCAGCGCGGCGTAAAGGTGGTGCATCAGCGTGATGTTGGCTGGGTCGTACACCGAGGCGCCTTCGGCAATCAGGCCATGGCTGGCGAGCACGCGCTCGGCGGTCTCGTGGCCTTGTTCGGTCAGGAACACCTGGTGGCTCTTTTCGTCCACGGTGAAGTCGCCGGGTTTGGTCACGCCCTCGCCCGTGCGGGGGTCGGCTTCGCCTTCCTGGCGCACCAGCAGGGGCACCACCTTGTTCATGGCGATGTAGGTCGCGGTGTGGTCCTCGGCCTGGCCGCTGATGATCAGGGGCGTGCGCGCCTCGTCGATCAGGATGGAGTCCACCTCGTCGACGATGGCGAAGTTCAGGCCTTGCTGCACACGATCAGCGGCCTCATAGACCATGTTGTCGCGCAGGTAGTCGAAGCCGTATTCGTTGTTCGTGCCGTAAGTGATGTCGGCGCGGTAGGCCTCTTGCTTCTGCTCGCGGGGCATATTGGGCAGGTTGATGCCCACCGTGAGGCCCAGGAAGTTGTACAGGCGCCCCATCCACTGTGCATCGCGGTTAGCAAGGTAGTCGTTCACCGTCACCACGTGCACACCCTTGCCCGAGAGGGCATTGAGGTACACCGGCAGCGTGGCGGTCAGCGTCTTGCCCTCGCCCGTGCGCATTTCTGAGATCTTGCCGTAGTGCAGCGCCATGCCGCCCAGCATCTGCACATCGAAGTGGCGCATCTTCATGATGCGCTTGGAGCCTTCGCGGACCACTGCAAAGGCTTCGGGGAGGATGTCGTCCAGCGACGTGCCCTTGGCTACGCGCTCCTTGAACTCCTGCGTCTTGGCCTTGAGCTGCTCGTCCGACAGCTTCTCGTACTCGGGCTCCATCGCATTGATGCGTGACACCGTCTTGCGGTACTGCTTGAGGAGCCGGTCATTGCGGCTGCCGAATATTTTGGTGAGGAAGTTGGTGGCCATGCGAACAGGACCGCCTGCCCGCTGCAATCAGCGCGCCAAGCGACCGAAATCCCTAAGATGAATTGAGTTCAGGTGGGTCCTTTGGCCAGGTTTGCAACCCAGGCAATGAACACCGGACCCGCGATTTTACCTGCCCTGTGTGGGTCCAGTCCCTTGTGCAGCCACCACCTGCGCATTGGTGGACGTGCCCCCCGCACTCAGAAACTTCTGGGGGTCTTGAAAAACCCCTTGCACCAGCACCTCAAAATGTAGATGTGGCCCCGTAGAACGCCCTGTCGTGCCGATTTCAGCGATCTTCTGGCCTCGGCGCACTATATCCCCCTGCTTCACAAGGGTACGCGAGGCATGAGCATAACGCGTGACCAGCTGGTTGCCATGGTCCACCTCGATCATGTTGCCGTAGGCTGGGTGGTATTCCTGCGTCACAACCACGCCCCCTGCAGCCGCCAGGATGGGGGTTCCTGTGTCCGCCTGAAAGTCCAGGCCGGTGTGCAAGGCCGACTGGCCGGTGATCGGGTCCAGGCGCCAGCCAAACCCCGACCCCGCAGCCCGCCCTGTCACGGGCGCATGTGTGGGCACCATCTTCTTGCGGATGTGCTGGTCAAACAAACGGGATTCGAGCACAGTCATCAAATCCACCCGCTGGTTGGTCAGGCGCTCCAGTTCATCAAGGGTGGTTTGCAGCTCTTCCATGGACAGGTTGCGGGCACTCACCAGCGCTCCGCCGCGCGCATCGGCTTTCTGGATATCCCCCGGCGCCATACCCGCCAGGCCCAGCACACGCTCACCCAGCGACTCCAGCTGCACCATGCGGGCCTGCATCTCGCCCACGCGGCGCGCCATGGCATCCAGGTTGGCGCGCATGAATCGGTCGCGTTCTGCAAATTCATCCTTGACCACCAGTCGCACCAGAGAGCCAACAACAGGCCAGCCTTCGCGCGCACCTTTCAAAAAGACCCAGTGGTACAAGGTCGCAGCTACCAACATGAGGCACAGCGAAACCGCAAGGCCCACCAAGAGCAGACGGGTACCAGACAGATGAATGGCCCGGCTGCGCGCCAACCTGGCGTCCGTGATAATCAAATGCACTACGATTTCCCCACGCCCGAAGACGCCACACCATGAATCGCCGCCATCACGCTGTATCCGTGCAGCAAGCCAGCGCGGAATCCCCCACGCTGGCCAGGCTGACAGCACTGACACGCGACTCCAGTGATCGGCTCAAGGCCATTGAATTGCTGATACCCGCAGCCTTGCGTCCAGCCATCCAGGCAGGCCCCATCGATGGGGACAGCTGGTGCCTGCTGGTCAAGAGCAATGCTGCGGCGGCAAAAATACGCCAACTACTGCCTGCTTTGCAGGCGCATTTGCGCAGCCGGGGGTGGGAGGTTAACGCGATTCGCCTGAAAGTTCAAACCTGACGGCCAACGCCAGAACCAGGGAATGCAGAGAAAAGCAAGAAAAATGGTGCCGGTTGTCGGAATCGAACTGACGACCTACCGCTTACAAGGCGGGTGCTCTACCAACTGAGCTAAACCGGCGAAGGCCGCATTTTATCCTGTAAATGTGGCCCAAAAATCGGAAACAGTGCTATTTAACGCGCTTGAGTGAGGGCCGAGCCCCGCCTGACGCTGGGGGCGGGCGGGGGGCATCACCCCCTTCATCTTTGCCGCCTTCATCGCTTCCCACCAACTGAACCACCCGGTCATCCGATGGTGTTGGCGCAGCTGCCACAGGCACTGCGGGTGCGGGCGCCAGCACTGAAGAAACATCCCCACCCGTCAGCATATCCACCGGCGGAGGGAAGGCCATGCCCTGACCGTTTTCTCGGGCATAGATCGCAATCACCCGGCCTACAGGCACCAGGATTTCACGAGGCTTGCCACCAAAGCGGGCTTTGAACTCGATGAAGTCATTGCCCAGCTGCAGCGCGCTCGTGGCATCAAAACTGATGTTCAGGACGATCTCGCCATCCTTCACGTACTCGCGCGGCACCTGCACGGAATCGTCCACACGCACGGCCAGATAGGGCGTGAGCCCATTGTCGGTGCACCACTCGTACAAGGCACGAATGAGATAGGGGCGCGTGGAGGTCGATTCCTGTGCGGTCATGTCGATGGATGGCTGCTGCGTGGGTAAAAAAGGAAGTGGGCAGGCCGCAGATTACTTGCGCATGACCTTCTCGGAAGGCGTCAGCGCCTCGATGTAGGCCGGGCGCGAGAAGATACGCTCGGCGTACTTGAGCAGAGGAGCCGCGTTCTTCGACAGGTCGATGCCGTAGTAGTCCAAGCGCCACAGCAGCGGGGCGATGGCCACGTCCAGCATGGAGAAGTTGTCACCCAGCATGTACTTGTTCTTAAGGAACACGGGGGCCAGCTGCGTGAGGCGGTCGCGGATATGGGCGCGGGCCTTTTCCAGAGCCTTTTCGTTGCCCTTGGTCGCACGCGATTCGAGCGTGTTCACATGCACGAACAGCTCTTTCTCGAAGTTCAGCAGGAACAGGCGCACGCGGGCGCGGTCCACAGGATCGCCAGGCATCAGCTGCGGATGGGGGAAGCGCTCGTCAATGTACTCGTTGATGATGTTCGACTCGTACAGGATCAAGTCACGCTCGACCAGGATAGGCACCTGGCCATAAGGGTTCATCACGCTGATATCTTCGGGCTTGTTGTACAGGTCCACATCGCGGATTTCAAAGTCCATGCCCTTTTCGAACAGGACAAAACGGCAGCGGTGGGAGAAGGGACAGGTCGTACCCGAGTAAAGCACCATCATGGTGGGAGGCTCCTAAAAATCAAAAGAGTGGGAGCCCAAAGCGCCCACTCTGCAAACAATCCAGCGGCGCCCCGAGGGGCGCCTTGTCAGGGATTTATGGCTCGTGCTGTTTACTTCACGTCCTTCCAGAAGGCTGCGTTCAGCCTCCAGGCAATGACGGTGAAAACACCCAGGAAGATCAACACCCACACGCCAACTCGAACGCGGGTGTTCTGGGCAGGTTCACCCATCCATTGCAGGTAATTCACCAAGTCACCCACAGTCTGGTCGAACTGCAGCGGGGTCATCGTGCCGGGTTTGACCTGCTCCCAGCCCTTGAAGACCTGGGTCTTGTGGCCATGGCTTTCATGTTCTTCAAACACAGGGCGGCGGTCGCCCTGCATTTCCCACAGCACATGGGGCATGCCCACGCTCGGGAAGGCCAGGTTGTTCCAGCCCGTGGCCTTGGTCTCATCACGGTAGAAGGTGCGCAGGAAGGTGTAGAGGTAGTCCGCACCCGTGCCGCCATGGCCGGCGCGCGAACGTGCGATCACCGTCAGGTCGGGCGGATTGGCGCCAAACCACTCCTTGGCCTGCTTGGGGTCGATGGACGCCTTCATGGTCTCGCCGACCTTGTCGGTCGTGAACAGCAAGTTGTCCTTGATCTGCTGCTCGGTCAAACCGATATCACGCAGGCGATTGAAGCGCATGAAAGCTGCCGAGTGGCAGTTCAAGCAGTAGTTGACGAACACCTTGGCGCCATTTTGCAACGAAGCCAGGTCATTGGTCTTGTTGGGTGCCTTGTCCCAGGCGATGGTGTCGCCACCAGCAGCATGAGCGGCACCGGCAACCAGGCCCACAGCGGCGATCAACGTGAGGATGATTTTCTTCATTGTTGTTGTCTCCAGGCTCAGTGCGCCACAAAGGTCACGCGGTCAGGCACGGGCTTGGTTTCCCCAATGCGACTCCACCAGGGCATCAGCAGGAAGAAGCCGAAGTAGAACAGGGTGCCCACTTGCGACACGCGCTCGCCAATTGGCGATGGAGGTTGCACACCCAGATAGCCCAGGATCAAGAAATTAATCACAAAGATACCGTACAGGTACTTGTGCCAGTCGGGGCGGTAGCGGATCGACTTGACAGGGCTGTAATCCAGCCATGGCAGGAAGAACAGGATGATCACGGCACCACCCATCACGACCACACCCCAGAACTTGGCATCGATAGACAGCATCATGGCCACGACCACGAGGGCCACACCCACGATCCCGGCCTTGATGAAGCTGGGCAGCTTGGCCCTGAGCACGCCAAAACCTGCAGCTGCAACCACGCACAGGATCAGGGCATACATCATCTCGGTGGTGATGGCACGCAGCATCGAATAGAACGGCGTGAAGTACCAGACCGGCGCGATGTGCGCAGGCGTCTTGAGCGGATCGGCTGGGATGAAATTGTTGTATTCGAGGAAGTAGCCACCGAACTCGGGCGCGAAGAACACCACGGCCGTGAACGCCATGAGGAACATGCTCAGCGCGAAGATGTCATGCACCGTGTAGTAGGGATGGAAAGGCACGCCATCGAGCGGCTTGCCGTTGGCATCCTTGGGCGCCTTGGGGCCTTTGATTTCCACGCCGTCGGGGTTGTTGGAACCCACATCGTGCAGTGCCAGCAAGTGCGCCACCACCAAGCCCAGCAGGACCAGCGGCACGGCGATCACGTGGAAGCTGAAGAAGCGGTTCAGCGTGGCGTCGCCCACCACATAGTCGCCGCGGATCAGCAGCGCCAGATCAGGACCAATGAAGGGAATGGCAGCGAACAGGTTCACGATCACCTGGGCGCCCCAGTAGGACATCTGCCCCCAGGGCAGCAAGTAGCCCATGAAGGCCTCGGCCATCAGGCACAGGAAGATCGCACAGCCGAAGATCCAGACCAGCTCGCGCGGCTTGCGGTAGCTTCCGTAGATGAGGCCACGGAACATGTGCAGATACACCACCACAAAGAACGCCGAAGCACCCGTAGAGTGCATGTAGCGGATCAGCCAACCCCAGGGCACATCGCGCATGATGTACTCGACCGAAGCGAACGCCAGGTTGGCGTCGGGCTTGTAATGCATGACCAGGAAGATCCCGGTCACGATCTGAATCACCAGCACCACCAGCGCTAGCGAGCCGAAGATGTACCAGAAGTTAAAGTTCTTCGGAGCGTAGTACTCCGACATGTGAACCTTGTAGGCATCGAACGCTGTCGGGAAGCGGTTCTCGAACCAGTTCGTGACCTTGGCGCCCGCCGAGGCGTTGGGAGAGATTTCCTTGAATTCAGCCATGTCGTCGTGCTCCTTCAAGCCTTCTTGTCTTCACCGATCAGCAGGCGCGTATCGGACAGGTACATGTGGGGAGGCACTTCGAGGTTGTCGGGTGCGGGCTTGTTCTTGAACACACGGCCGGCCATGTCGAACGTGGAACCGTGACAAGGGCACAGGAAACCACCCTTCCAGTCGTCGGGCAGCGAAGGCTGGGCGCCGGGCTGGAACTTATCGGAAGGCGAGCAACCCAAGTGCGAGCAGATGCCCACACCCACAAAAATTTCGGGCTTGATGGAGCGCGCTTCGTTGCGAGCGTATTCCGGGGTCAGCTCGGAGGGGTTGCGCTCAGACTTGGGGTCAGCCAGCTGCCCGTCGAGCTTAGGCAATTCTGCCAACTGCTCGGGGGTGCGCTTGATGATCCAGACGGGCTTGCCGCGCCACTCCACGGTGACTTTTTCTCCAGGCTTAAGGGCGGAGATATCCACCTCCACCGCAGCCCCGGCGGCTTTTGCGCGCTCGGAGGGCTGGAAGGTACTCACGAAAGGGACGGCGGTTGCCACGCCGCCCACCGCACCAGCACATGCTGACGTGATGATCCACGTCCGCTTGCTGGAGTCGATTGGAGTGTCACTCATGGGGATCCTCGATTGATCATCGCTAGATTGGGGTCAACCGCGAATTGTAGCGGAGTGAAAATGGTTATTTCAACGCAGCTGTCTGTCTTGACAGCCCATAGAGCTGAGCAATACTCCCACATCAACATCCATTCACACAAGGAGCAACAACATGGGGATGATGCAGGAGTTCAGGGAGTTTGCTGTCAAGGGCAACGTGGTAGATCTCGCCGTGGGCGTCATCATCGGCGGCGCCTTCGGCAAGATTGTGGATTCGGTGGTGTCCGACCTCATCATGCCGGTGGTGGGCCTGGTGTTTGGCAAGCTTGATTTTTCCAACCTGTTTGTGGTGCTGGGGACGATTCCGCCTGGCACGGGCACCACACTGGATGCTCTCAAGAAGGCTGGCGTGCCGGTGTTCGCCTATGGCAACTTCCTGACGGTAGCCGTCAACTTTCTGATCCTGGCGTTCATCATTTTCATCATGATCAAACAGATCAACCGCCTCAAGCGCGAAGCCCCTGCCCCCGCGCCCGAGGCACCTGCCGCCCCTGCAGAGGACATCGTGCTGCTGCGCGAGATCCGGGACAGCTTGAAGAAATAAACACCCCCTGAGTCGCTTCGCGCCTTCCCCCTCTCTCGCATGGCTGCGCCATGCGAGAGAGGGACACCCCCAGCGCGGCGGGGCGGCCCTTGCGCGGGGACGCAGGCCCAGGGCGCGCCGGTGGCACAGACTGCGCGCGTCCCGCATCCTGGGTGACGTGCAGCAGAAACACCGACCCGCTACTCGGACAGCTGGCGCGCCATGCGCACCGCCTCGATGAGGCTGGCCGCATCGGCCACGCCCTGCCCCGCAATGTCAAAGGCCGTGCCGTGGTCAGGGCTGGTGCGCACCAGGGGCAGCCCCAGCGTCACATTCACGCCCTTGTCCACACCCAGGTATTTCACCGGGATCAGCCCCTGGTCGTGGTACATGGCGATCACCACATCAAACTCGCCCGGGCGCTGCGGCGTGCTGCGCGCGCGCATGAACACCGTGTCGGGCGCGAACGGGCCATGCACATCCAGCCCCCGGGCTCGTGCCGCAGCAATGGCCGGGGCGATCACCTCCAGCTCCTCGCGGCCAAACAGCCCCCCCTCGCCCGCATGGGGGTTCAGCCCGGCCACTGCGATACGCGGCACGCGGCCCAGGCTGCGTTGCAGCGCGGCATGGGTGATCTGCAGCGTCTGCAGCACGTTGTCCCGCGTCACTGCCGCAATCGCCTCGCACAGCGACACATGGATGCTGACCAGAACGGTGCGCAGCTCGTCGTTGGCCAGCATCATGCGCACGGGCATGCGGGTCAGCGGCACCCCCTGGTGGACTGCAGCCTCTGCCTGCAACAGCTCGGTGTGCCCCGGGAAGTCCACGCCCGCAGCGGATAACGCCTCCTTGTGCACAGGCGCGGTGACCAGCGCCGCTACCTCGCCGCGCAAGGCCGCACGGGCCGCCCAGACCACGCAGTCAGCTGCAGCTCGCCCCGCTGCGGCGCTGATCTGGCCCCAGGGCTGAGGACCGGGGATGCCTTGCACCGGCAGCACGGGCACGCAGCGCGGAGGCATGGTCAGCACCTCCTGGGGTGCACTGATCTGCGCCACAGGCAAGCCCCCGACGCCCGGCCGCGCAATGGCCTGGGCGGCGCGCCGCAGCGTAGCGACATCGCCCACAACAAAACAATGGCGCAGCACCTCAGGTGCGTCGCGAAAGGCCTTGGCCACGATCTCGGGGCCGATACCGGCGGGGTCTCCCTGGGTGACAGCAATGGTGTGCATTTTTTTGAAGATTTTTTGCCGCTACCGCGCTATCAGCAAGCCTTGGCAGCTATGAATAAGTGAGTAAATCCTATCTGCAGCCAGGTTCCGCAGCGATGGAACACCACGGCGCCACAGGCGGCTACGCTGGGTTGTCGACCTCGATGAACTGGTGCTCCAGCCCGCAATGCGCCGCCACATGGGCAGCCACGGCGGGGGCGCCATAGCGCTCGGTGGCGTGGTGCCCGGCGGCAATGAAGCTCACGCCCATCTCGCGCGCCAGGTGGGCCTGGGGTTCGGAGATTTCGCCAGTGATGAACGCATCGGCACCTGCGGCAATCGCCGGCTCGAAATACCCCTGGGCGCCCCCCGTGCACCAGGCCACACGGCGCACGGGACGAGATGGCGCGCCACCTGTGGCTGCGGGCTGCACCAGCGTCACGGCGCGGCCCAGCGCCTGTGCCACGTGGTCGGCCAGGGCCTTGCCGTCGGCAAAAGCCGCCGGGGCGGAGAACCCGAGGTCTTGCTCGCCAAACCGCGCATCGGCCGCGAAACCCAGCACCCGGCCCAGTTGCGCGTTGTTGCCCAGTTCGGCATGGGCATCGAGCGGCAGATGGTAGGCATACAGATTGATGTCGTATGCCAGCAGCAGCTGCAGCCGCTGCTTCATCCAGCCCGTGATGCGGCCGTCCTGCCCGCGCCAGAACAGGCCATGGTGCACAAAGATAGCGTCCGCGCGGGCGGCGATGGCGGCCTCGATCAGCGCACGGCTGGCGGTCACGCCGCTCACCACACGCTGGATCTCGGCCTTGCCCTCGACCTGCAGGCCGTTAGGGCCATAGTCCTTGAAGCGTTCGGGCTGAAGCAGGTCGTCGAAAGCCTGCAAAAGTTGGTGGCGTGAAATGCTCATGCCGCTATTGTCGCGCGGGCCCCATGCCCCCACATGGGGGACAATGCCGCCGAGGAGACGGCCTGGCGCCGCCCGCTGAAGCCACGCTCGGCCCCCACCCCACCCACCACCTGTACGTTCATCTGGACGTGAATTTCATGAAACGACTCTGGCTGCTGTTCTCCCAGACCGTGACGGTGTTCGTTGCGGCTTATTTTGTTGTTGCCACCCTTCAACCCGACTGGCTCGGCCGGGGCACCACACGTTCCGGGGCCGGCATTGCGCTGCTGGAGGCACCGGCCACGCCGCCCTCCCAGCCCGCAGCGGGAAGCTTCAGCAGCGCAGCACGCAAGGCCGCGCCCGCCGTGGTCAGCATCAACACCAGCAAGGAAGTTCGCCACCCGCGCAGCAACGACCCCTGGTTCCAGTTCTTCTTTGGTGACCAGGGCAGCCAAGCGCAGGCAGGCCTGGGCAGCGGTGTGATCGTGAGCCCCGATGGCTACATCCTCACCAACAACCATGTGGTCGAGGGCGCCGATGAGATCGAAGTCACGCTCACCGACAGCCGCCGCGCCCGTGCGCGCGTGATTGGCACCGACCCCGACACCGACCTGGCCATCCTCAAGATCGAACTCGACAAGCTGCCCGTGATCGTGCTGGGCAATTCCGACGGCCTGGACGTGGGCGACCAGGTGCTGGCCATCGGCAACCCCTTTGGCGTGGGCCAGACGGTGACCAGCGGCATCGTGAGCGCACTAGGCCGCAGCCAGCTGGGCATCAACACCTTCGAGAACTTCATCCAGACCGACGCGGCCATCAACCCCGGCAACTCGGGCGGCGCGCTGGTGGACGTGAATGGCAACCTCATGGGCATCAACACCGCGATCTACTCGCGCTCAGGCGGCAGCATGGGCATCGGGTTTGCGATTCCGGTGTCCACGGCGCGCATGGTGCTCGACGGCATCGTGAAGGACGGCCAGGTCACACGCGGCTGGATCGGCGTGGAGCCCAACGAACTCTCGCCCGAGCTGGCCGAAACCTTTGGCGTGAAGAAAGCCACCGAGGGCGTGATCATCACCGGCGTGCTGCAGGACGGCCCCGCAGCCCAGGCCGGCATGCGGCCCGGCGACGTGATCGTGCGGGTAGACGGCAAAAACGTGGGCAATGTGTCCGAGCTGCTGAGTGCAGTGGCCGCCCTCAAGCCGGGCACCAGTTCGGCCTTCAACGTGCAGCGGGGGGACAAGCTGGTGGAGCTGAGCATCAACCCCGGCGTGCGCCCCCGGCCGCAGCAGCGGAACATCCGGCGGTAAACGCAAAGGCGACAGACGGGCCTTCGGGCCCATGTTGCGCCCAGGGGGCCGCGGCGCTGCAAGGCGGCCACGGTCAAACCGTTGGCACGCCAAAATGCTATACAAAATATAGCAGCAAGTCGTTTATGGATGCGCGGAAACGGCCAATTTCATTCAGAAAACCAGCCACAAGGATCGCACAAGCAGCGCAGACCGGCTTCTCTCGATCTTGATTGCCCTGCCCCGCTGCGCAGCGTGCGCGCCGCCAGCGGAAACCAACGCTTCGATTCAGACGGCCAGGAAAAAATCAGGAAGCCGAGGCGGACTCTTCCGCTTCTTCCGGCGCCTTGGTGTGCTTGATGAAGATCTGCGCGGCCCAGATGCCCACCTCGTACAGAATGCACATGGGGATGGCCAGCGACAGCTGCGACACCACATCGGGCGGGGTGACGATGGCGGCGATCACGAACGCGATCACGATGAAGTAGCCCCGGAACTCGCGCAGCTTCTGAACGCTGACGACACCCATGCGGGCCAGCACCACCACGGCAATCGGCACCTCGAACGCGAGGCCAAACGCCAGGAACATCGACAGCACAAAGCTCAGGTAGGCCTCAATGTCAGGCGCGGCCGTGATGCTTTTGGGTGCAAAGCTCTGGATGAACGCGAACACCTGGCCAAAGACCAGGTAATAGCAAAACGCCACGCCGATGAAGAACAGCAGCGTGCTGGAGATCACGAGTGGCAGCACCAGCTTTTTCTCGTGCGAGTACAACCCAGGCGCCACAAAGGCCCACACCTGCCACAGCACAAACGGCAGCGCCAGCAGAAAGGCCGACATCAGCAAGATCTTGAGCGGCACCATGAAAGGCGAAATCACCGAGGTGGCGATCAGCGTGGCCCCCTTGGGCAGGTGCGCCACCAGGGGCGCCGCCAGGAAGTCGTACAGCGCGCCTGGGCCGGGAAAAAAGAACAGGATCGCCGCCGCAATGGCGATGGCAATGATGGCCTTGACCAACCGATCGCGCAGCTCCATCAGGTGCTGAACAAACGGCTGCTCGGTTCCGGCCAGCTCGTCTTCTTTGGTGGGGGTGTCGGACATGGTGGGTTTTCAGGTGCGCGCAGGGCGCCCATGCAGCGCCGCGCACAGTAGGCTGCGCGGCGTCATCGTCAATGGAATTTCTGGGGACGGTAGCGGGCCACGCGCGCCGCGCCCGACTGCGCCTTGGTGCGCACACCACTTTTGGCCTTGTACCACTGGGGCACAGCGCCGCGCTTGAGGCGCCAGTTCTTGCCCGGGTGCTTGTAGGCAGGCACCACCGTGGTCTGCTCACTCAGCGCGGCGCTGGCCGTGTCGGTGGCGTCGGCCCAGTCCTTTTCGAACTCGCTGGCGCTGGTCTGGATGGAGTTGTGCACATCGCGCGCCGCGCTCTCCACCGTGTCCTTCATCTTCTTGAGCTCGTCCAGCTCCATGGACCGGTTAACCTCGGCCTTCACGTCGGACACATAACGCTGGGCCTTGCCGAGCAAGGTGCCCACGGTACGGGCCACACGCGGCAGTTTTTCGGGGCCAATAACGATCAGCGCCACGGCACCGATCAGCGCCATTTTGGACAGGCCGATATCAATCATGGATGGATCAAGCGCAAAGGCACAACAGAGTGCGGCGTGTGCTGGTCAGCGGCCACACCAGCTCAGCTTTTTTGCTTGGCTTCAACATCGATGGTGGTCTTGTCTGCGGCCTGGCTGTTGGCCACCTGGCCGGCAGGGGGCGTTGCAGCGGTGTCTGGAGCCGAGCCGCCGTCCTTCATGCCGTCCTTGAAGCCCTTGACAGCGCCCCCGAGATCGGAGCCCATGTTCTTGAGCTTCTTGGTACCAAACACCATCACAACGATCAGCAGCACGATCAGCCAGTGCCAGATGGAAAAAGAGCCCATGGAATATCTCCTAACGAATTGCAACCATTTTAGACGGGGGCTGTGACCGGAGTTCGGCGCACACGCTCCCCAGCGAGAAACTACCGGCTTGCGCCGTCAGCCTGGGTCAGCCTTTGAGCCATGGGCGAGGACCGCCCATGACATGGACATGCAGGTGGTGAATTTCCTGCCCGCCTTCCAGGCCAGTGTTTACCACGACGCGAAAGCCACCCTCGGGGTACGGGTTGCAGCCTTGTTCGAGCGCCAGCTTCGGCGCCAGCGCCATCATGCGCCCCAGTACGCCCGCATGCTCGGCAGTGACCTGGGCCATCGAAGGGATATGCAGCTTGGGGACCATCAGAAAGTGCACCGGCGCCCAGGGGTGAATGTCGTGGAAGGCGAAGATTTCTTCGTCCTCATAGACCTTCTTCGAAGGAATCTGGCCCGCGATGATTTTGCAGAAGAGGCAGTTCGGATCGTGCATGGGAAAAATGTCAGAACGAAATTAACTGATAACCGGGCGCTGCTTGGCCGGCAAGCCATTGAAACCGTCGCGCCCCAGGCCAGCGCCACCGTGGAGCTGGCTTTGCCAGGCCACGGGTGGCGTCCCCCTGCCGAAGGACGGGGGAAGGCGCGCAGCGACTCAGGGAGAGCATCACGCATTTTCAGCGATCTTGATGGTGGGCCGCACGCCCACGTCCTTGCGGTGGGCCAGCAGCCATTCCTGCCCCGAAGTACGGCCCAGGTCGAACAGCTTGCGCACAAAAGTCAGGTCGGCGCGGGTCTTGCTGTCGGCGCCAAAGGGCGCAAGCACGGCGCCGCCGTCGATGCGGTGCATGCGCACGCTTTTATAGCGTCGCGGGTCCAGCTTGCCCTCTGCCAGCAGACGGCGCACGAACTCGATGGCGCGCATCTCGGCCAGCAGGCTGGCATTGAAGGTGACCTCGTTCATGCGCTCCATGATCTCGGGGCCGGTGTGGGGCAGCTCCAGGTGCTCGATAGGGTTGATCTGCACCAGCAGGATGTCGGAGGTTTCGGTCTGGTAAATCAAGGGGTGCAGCGCCGGGTTGCCTGAATAGCCGCCATCCCAGTAGTGCTGGCCGTCAATCTCCACCGCCTTGAACAGCAGCGGCAGGCAGGCCGAGGCCATGACCGCATCAGCGCTGAGCCGAGGCCCCGAGAAAATCTCGCCACGCCCCGTACGCACATTAGTGGCGCACACAAACACAGAGGGACCGCCCGCAGCACTGGCGGCGCGGCGCGCGGTGCACAGCAGGTCGAAATCCACCTCGCGCTCCAGCAGGCGGCGCAGCGGGTTGATGTCAAGGGGGTTGGTCTGGTAGGGCGAGAGCCACCGGCTCATCATGCCCAGCATGGGGTTGGCTACCGACAGGGGTGAGCCCCACAGCAGGCTGCCCAGCGCGCCCACCCCCTCCCACAGGCGGGTCAGTGTCTCGCGCGCCTGCTGGCAGCCCGCCAAGTGGGCGTCTTGAGGGTCTTTGTGTTCATGCGCGGCCCGGGCAAAACCATGGGCCAGGGCCACGGCGTTCATGGCACCTGCGCTGGTGCCGCTCACGCCGTCGAAGTGCCACTGCCCGTCTTCGAGCAGCGCGTCAAGCACGCCCCACGTGAGCGCGCCGTGCGAACCACCGCCCTGCAGGGCCAGGTTCAGGCGCGGCAGCGGCGATCCGGGGGCTGCTGCAGGAGTTTCAGGCATCCACCGCCTGGCTCTTGTTCATGGCCACCATGCCGCGCACGATGCGGTACAGGAACCAGAGCGAAATCAGCGCCCAGGCAATCCAGCCCGGCAGCAAAAACAGCAGCCACAGCGGTGCCGTGACGATGTAGAGCACGCCCGCCCAGATCACCGTGCGGATGCGCCACGAAAAGTGGTTCGCCTGCCAGGTGCCTTCTGCGTCGCCCTTCTTCACCAGGTCGAGCACCAGCGCAATCAGCAGCAATGCCGCGCCGGGCTGCGCACCGGGGATGACCGCACCCACGGCCACGATCAGGTGCAGGATGTAGCTGACCCAGCCTACGGCCTTGAGGTCTTCGGCCTTCTCGTCGTTGGTCTGCACATCGACAACATCGCTCATGAAGAACCCTCCTGGCTGGCACGCGCATCAGCCTTGCGCAAGGCTTTTTCTTCAATACCGCTGGTGCCTTCGCGGCGCTCCAGCTCGGCCAGCACGTCGGCGGGCGTGAGGCCATAGTGGGCCAGCGCCACCATGGAGTGGAACCACAGGTCGGCCACCTCGTACACCAGCGTGGATTTGTCGGCGCCGTGGTCAACATCCTTCGCCGCCATCACCACTTCGGTGGCCTCTTCGCCGATCTTCTTGAGGAAGGCGTCCGGCCCCTTGTGCAACAGGCGCGAGACATAGCTAGTCGAAGGGTCGCCGCCATTGGCAGGCTTGCGGCTTTCAATGACGGCGGCCAAACGCGCGAGCGCGTCTTGCGACGCAGGGGCGAGGGAATCGTTGGAACTCATGGGTGCTATTTGTAGATGGATTCGGGGTCTTTCAAGACCGGATCGACCGGCTGCCAGGCGCCGTCCTTGAGCACGCTGAAAAAGCAACTGTGGCGGCCCGTATGGCAGGCGATGCCGGGCTCGTGGCCGAGCTGGGTGACCTTGAGCAGCACCACGTCGTTGTCGCAGTCCAGGCGGATCTCGTGCACGGTTTGCACATGGCCCGATTCTTCGCCCTTGAACCACAGCTTGCTGCGCGAGCGGCTGAAGTACACGGCGCGGCCAAGTTCGGCCGTTTTTTCGAGTGCCTCGCGGTTCATCCACGCAAACATCAGCACGTCGCCCGTACCCTGCTCTTGCGCAATCACGGGCACCAGGCCCTGCGCGTCCCATTTCACTTCGTTGAGCCAGTTCATGAAGGGGATTGTCGGCGATTTGATCTCCCCGGGGTGGGCCGCCCCCTGAGGATTTGAAGCATTTTTGGCTTCCAGCGCTCTTCCATCCAATCAAGCGCAAGCAGCTACACGTTCAATAGCACGCGCTCAAAGACGCACCGAAATGCCGCGCTCAGCCATGCGGGCCTTGGCCTGACCCACGGTGTATTCGCCATAGTGGAAGATGCTGGCGGCCAGCACCGCGTCGGCGCCACCTTGCTGCACGCCGTCGGCCAAGTGGTCGAGGTTGCCCACGCCACCCGAGGCGATCACTGGCACACTCACAGCATCGCTAACAGCCCGCGTGAGAGCAAGATCAAAGCCGGACTTGGTGCCGTCGCGGTCCATGCTGGTCAGCAGGATCTCGCCCGCGCCCCGGCGCGCCATCTCGGTGGCCCAGGCAATGGCGTCCAGGCCGGTGTTCTTGCGCCCACCGTGGCTGTACACATCCCAGCCATCTCCGCGCGCGGCCACGTCGTCGCCTTGACGGCGCTTGGCGTCAATGGCCACCACGATGCACTGCGCGCCGTACTTGGCCGAGACGGCGTTGATCAGATCGGGGTTGGCAATGGCGGCGGAGTTGAAACTGGTCTTGTCGGCACCCGCGTTCAGCAGGCGGCGCACATCTTCCACTGTGCGTACGCCGCCACCCACGGTCAGCGGAATGAACACCTGGCTTGCAACGGCCTCGATGATGTGCAGGATCAGGTCGCGGCCATCGCTGGTGGCGGTGATGTCCAGGAATGTGAGCTCGTCGGCGCCCTGCGCGTTGTAGCGCGCGGCAATTTCGACCGGGTCGCCTGCGTCGCGTAGTTCGACAAAGTTGACGCCCTTGACCACACGGCCTCCGGTAACGTCGAGGCAGGGGATGATGCGTTTGGCAAGCATGGCAGTGGGGAAGGTTCAGAAGGGAATCGGCAGGGGGGGTAGGGAGCGGCCGCAAGATACCACGGCCGGGCGGCCCGCGCCCGTAGGCGCTCAGGACAGCGTGCGCGCCACGCCGTCCTGCCAGCGCCAGGCGTCCTGGCACATGCGTTCACTGCCGTGCTGTGCGCGCCAGCCCAGCAGTTGCTGCGCCAGGGCCGGATCGGCCCAGCACTGCGCCACGTCGCCCGGGCGGCGCGCCACCACCTTGTAGGGCACGGAGCGCCCGCTGGCCAGTTCGAAACCGCGCACCATCTCCAGCACCGAAACCGGTCGACCCGTGCCCAGGTTGACGGTGAGCACGCCCGGATGCTGGCGCAGATAGCGCAGCGCCGCCACATGGCCGTCAGCCAGATCGCACACATGGATGTAATCGCGCACGCCCGTGCCATCGGGCGTGGGGTAGTCGCCACCATAGACGCTCAGGCATTCGCGTTGGCCCGCAGCCACCTGGGCCACGTAAGGCAACAGGTTGTTGGGAATGTCCTGGGGGTCTTCGCCGATCAGGCCACTCTCATGCGCCCCCACGGGGTTGAAGTAGCGCAGCCGCGCGATGCGCCACTGGCCGGGCTCGGCGGTATCAGCATCGGCCAGCACCTGCTCCATCATCAGCTTCGTGTGGCCGTAGGGGTTGGTGGCCGACAAGGGAAAATCCTCACGCACGGGCACCGTGGCGGGGTCGCCATACACAGTGGCCGACGAGGAAAACACCAGGGTGCGCACACCGGCCTCGCGCATGGCGCTCAGCAGGGTGATCGTGCCGCTCACGTTGTTGTCGTAGTAGCGCAACGGCTCAAGCACGGATTCGCCCACTGCCTTGAGAGCCGCAAAATGGATCACGGCCTTGATGGGGTGGCTGGCGAAAACCTCGCGCAAAAAGTCCGCATCGCGCACATCACCCCGCACGCTGGCCGGTGTGCGGCCGATGATGCGGCCCACGCGCTCCAACACCGAAGTACGGCTGTTGCAGAAGTTGTCCAGAACGAGAAACCGCTCACCCGCCGCAGCCAGTGCCACGCAGGTATGAGATCCGATGTAGCCCGAGCCGCCGGTGACAAGAATCAAGATTTCTACTCCTTGTTATGGTGTGCTCCCGAGCATGCCGGAGTACACAAAGTAAGCATTGTAAAAACTATTAACTATCGTTAACCAATCAACCTTGGTAATCAACTCGTCCCTAGAATCGCGCTGATGTATTTGGTTACGAATTCTCTCGCCACGGCATATTCTGACGCCATCCGGCCCTCTGCACAGCCCTACGCCGTGCGCACCAGCGACCACCGCTGGCGGCACTGGCTGGCGATCTTGGGTCTGCTTGGCGCCGCGTGGGCCCCCCAGCCCGGCTTGGCGGCAACGCCCGCCGTGGCGCTGTACTACGGCTCCACGGTGCCGCTGAGTGAATTCCGTGCCTTCGACCTACTGGTGGTGGACCCCGGTCACGCTGCCACCGCCACGCCGCCGCGCATGCCCGGCACACAAGCATATGCCTACGTGTCGGTGGCCGAGGTACTCCCCACTCGGCCGGACTACAAGGACATTCCCGCCGCCTGGAAGCTGGCGCGCAATGGCGATTGGAAGTCCGAGGTGATCGACCAGACACCCGAACAGTGGCCGGACTTTTTTGCCAGCCGCGTTGTGGCGCCACTGTGGGAGCGCGGCTATCGTGGCTTCTTCCTCGATACGTTGGATTCGTACCGCCTGGCCACCCAATTCGACGAGGAGGCCCAGCAGCGCGGCGTGGTGCGCGTCATCGAGACCCTGCACCAGCGTTTTCCGGGCATTGCGCTCATCATGAACCGCGGCTTCGAAGTGGCGCCCCGGGTACGCGACAAGGTGCGCATGGTGGCGGCGGAGTCGCTGTACCAGGGCTGGAACCCGCGTACCCAGCGCTATGAAGCCGTCAAGGAGCAGGACCGACAGTGGCTGCTGGGCCAGTTGCGCACCCTACGCAAACGCGATGGTCTGTCAGCGCTGGTGATCGACTACGTGCCGCCGAACGACCGCGCCCTCGCGCGCGCCACGGCCGAACGCATCCAAGCCGACGGATTTACCCCTTGGGTGACGGATGGCGCGCTGTCCTCGGTGGGCGTGGGCAGCATCGAGCCCGTGCCACGCCGGGTGCTGGTGGTCTACAACGGCGCGGAGACGCCTTCCATCAATTACTCGCAGGCGCACCGCTTCCTGCAGATGCCGCTGAACCACCTGGGTTATGTGGTGGATTTCGCCGACATCCGCGATGGCACGCCGCCCGCCGCTTCGCAGGACCGCTACGCGGGCATCGTGACCTGGTTCAATGGCTATGTCGCCGAGGACAAGACCACGCAGCTGGTGCGCTGGCTGCAGGCACGGCTGGATGACCGCGTGCCCCTGCTGGTGCTGGGGGACTTTGGCTTCCAACTGCCCAAGGCCTTGGGCGAACGCCTGGGCGTGCAGGCCGCGCCCACGCCGCCCAGCGGGCGCCAGCAGATCCTGCGCAAGAGCCCGCTGTTGGGCTACGAGGTCGAACCCGAGCCCCTGGCAGGGCCACGGTACAACTGGGCGGGCGGCCGCGCCGCACCCCAGGCCCCGGACGCCGAATCGCTGATCGAGCTGCGCGACCAACGCGGCCAGAACTACGTGGCTGGCGCCATCCTGCCCTGGGGCGGCTTCCTGTCCACGCCCTTCGTCACAGCGGAAATCCCTGGCACGGAGTACTACCGCTGGGTGGTGGACCCCTTCGCACTGCTGGCGCGTAGCCTGCGGCTGCCACCCATGCCGGTGCCCGACACCACCACCGAAAACGGCCGCCGCATGCTGTTCGCGCACATCGACGGCGACGGTTTCCCCTCGCGCGCCGAACTGCCCGGCAGCCCCTTCGCTGCCGAGGTAATGCGCACCGAGATCATCGAGAAATACCGCAGCATCCCGCACGCGGTATCAGTGATCGAATCCGAGACCGCGCCGCATGGCCTGTACCCAGACATCGCCCCCCAACTCGAGGACGTGGCGCGGAAGATCTTCCGCCTGCCGCACGTCGAGCTGGCCAGCCACACGTTCTCCCACCCCTTCCTATGGGACCACACGGTCCGCCACGGCGTGTTCGGCGACAAGTCGGAAGCGGCCATGAGCCTGAACGTGCCGGGCTACACCATGGACCTCACGCGCGAGATCGTGGGCTCGAGCGACTACATCAACCAGCGCCTGGCACCACCTGGCAAAAAGGTCAAGATACTGTTGTGGTCGGGCGACACCGCCCCCGACGCCGAGGCCCTGGAGATCACTGAACGCGCTGGCCTGCTGAACATGAACGGCGGCGACACCTCCATCAGCCACAACGTGCCTTCGCTGACACAGATCGGCCCCCTGGGCATCACCAAGAACGGCTACCTACAGGTGTATGCGCCCATCACCAACGAAAACATCTACACCAACCTGTGGAAGGGCCCGTACTACGGCTTCGAGCGGGTGTTGCAGACCTTCGACATGACCGAAAAGCCCCGGCGCCTCAAGCCGGTAGACATCTATTACCACACCTATTCAGCCAGCAAGCGCGCCGGCCTTACCGCGCTACACAAGGTCTACGGCTGGGCCCTGGCGCAACCGCTGCACCCGGTATTCCCTTCCGAATACATCCGCAAGGTGCGCGACTGGCACGCCTACGCCGTGGCACGCGAGGGTAGCGGCTGGCGCGTCCGCGGCGATGGCGACCTGCGCACGCTGCGCCTGCCGCCCGCACTGGGCACACCGAGCCTGACCGGCAGCCATGGCGTGGCCGGATGGCGAAGCGGCCCCGAGGGCACCTATGTGCACTTGACCGGCCCCAGCGCACGGCTGCGCACCCAACCACCCCAGCCTGCCGAGACACAGGGCGGCGCACTGCCCTACCTGCACGACGCCAATGCCCGCCTGACCCAATGGATACCCGGCGCAGACGGACGAAGCCTGGCGTTCACGCTCACCGGCCACAACCCTGTGGAGTTCAGCATGGTCGGTATAGAGGGCTGCCAGGTCCAGGCCAACAGTCAGCCGCTGCAAGCCTCCGGCCGCTCCACCCCATCGTCCGGTACCGGCACTCCACCGCGGTCGTACAAGCTCTCGCATGCTGTCGCAGACATCCAGATCCAGTGCCCGTCCCGCTGAGCGCCCCATCCTGGCTCCGGCTTGGCTGATCGCCGTGCTCGCAAGCCTTGTGGGAGGGGCGCTGGTACTGCTCTACCCGCGCCAGGATCTGGAGCGCCGCCTGGCGGCCTCGGTGGACAGCGCGGACGTGGCACTTTCCGTCTCCTACCTGCACAACTTGCTGCGCAGCGACCCGGGCAACACGCGCCTGCGTGTGCTGATGGCGCACCAGCAGATGATCCTGGGCGAACTGCCCGAGGCGCGTACCACGCTGCAGCCGCTGCTGCAGTCCGCCGATCCGCAGGTACAGCGCGAGGTGCTGTGGGCACGCTGGGAACTGACCCAAGCCGAGTACTGGGGCATCACCGAAGACGAGGAAGAGCCGCGCAAGGCCAAGCGCGAGGAGCTGCGCGCGCTGCTGCAGGAGCTGGTTAAACACGAATGGTCCACCCAGCGGCAAGTGCAGCTGGACAGCTGGATCTCGCATTTCCAGCCCCCCAGCACCGCAGCAGCAACAGCAGCCGCCATAAGCGCGCAAACGCACCGCCAGATGGCCGAGCAGGAGCGCGACCCGGCCAAGGCCGCCCTGCTGTACGAACAGGCCGCCCGCGAGGCGCTGGGCGTGTCCGACTACGCCACCTGCGCCCAGCTGTTTATCCTGGCGCGGCGCGTCACGCCCGACCCTGTGCGCGCCAAGGCATACTTCCACGCCGCGCTAGACGCGCTGCAATCGGGCAACCGCCCGGCCGATGCGCTGGCGCTGGGCGAGCGCGAGATCGGCCCGCTGATGGACGACACGCAGACCCTGGTGCGCATGGTGCAGCTAGCACGCGCGGCAGCCCGGCCGGATGTGGCCGACCGCTACATGCGCAAGCTGCTGCGCGTAGCGCTGGCCCAGCCCCCGGAC
>NZ_QAIH01000225.1:154738-156425 GCF_003060895.1 Acidovorax sp. HMWF029
CGGCGCCCGGTGGCTGCAGCCGCCAGGGCTCCAAGTCACCCACACGGAAGGATGGCGCACCATCGCCACCGCAAACGCCGGGGTAGCCCCGGCCACCGCACAGCCGACACCGGCACGCCCGGCCGCCCCCCCGACGCTGGTGCCAGGCCTACCGTTCGACGAGAAGATCTACTCCCTGGCCTACCAGGTGTTTCTAGAGAACCGCAAGCCCGATGACGCCTGGGCCATTGCCCGCGCGGCCGTGCAGCAGCGTCCCGGTGACATCGCTTGGCGCGAGCGGCTGGCCCGCGTGTCCGAATGGACCGAACGGCCTGGTGTGGCACTGGAACATTGGCTCGTCATTGCCCAGAAAACCCAACGCGACGATGCCTGGCAGGCGGTGCTGCGCATTGCGCCCGGTCAGTTCGACGACCAGGCGCTGGTACTGGCCCTGCGCTACAGCCTGCGCGGCAATCCATCGGACAGGGAGCTCATCGAGGATCTGATCGAGGCCTACGAACGCCTGGGCGAACCCCAGGCCGCCATGGCCTACCTCCAGGAGCACGGCCAAGGCATCGCCGCCCGCGAGCAGATGGCGCTGCTGGCCGAACGCATGGGCGAGCCGCAGACAGCACTCGCTTTCTGGCGCGAGGTGCTGGCCACCCCCGAGAACGTGACGCCCGAGCGCGCCATGCATGCCGCCGTGCTGGCCCTGGTGCTGCGTCAGCCCGACCAAGGCTTGGCGTGGCTAGAAGCCGCCCGCGACAAAGGCATTGCACCGGCCATCACCACCGAGTTCTGGCGCATGACCGGCCAGCTGGCCGAAAGCCGCCAGCGGCAGGAGCTCGCCATTGAGGCCTACCGCAAGCTGGCCGCCGCGCCGGACGCCGGCGCCGAGGACTTCGAGGCCTTGGTGCGGCTGCTGGCCGAAGACAACCCCCTGGAGGCGGCGCGGATCAACGAACTGGCCTGGCGGCGCCTAGGCACTTCAGGCTACCTGGTGTCGGCGCTCACGTTCCACGTCAGCCGCAGCCGCTGGGCCGACGTGGGCCTGCTGTTGCGCGAGGCGGCCAAGCCCGGCGACCGCCCCATTCCCAGATCGACCATACCGCTCATGCAGATGCCCGAGTTCCTGCGCCTAGCAGGAACCTACTACCAGAACACGGGTGATATGGCCAAGGCCCGCGCCTATTTCGAGGCTGGGCTGCGCGCCGCCCCCGACTCGGCCGACATGCGCAGCGCGCTGCTGTGGTTGTTCATCGACAGCAACGACGCCGTTGCACTGCGCAAGCTGCTGGGGACCAACGAACCCGCGTGGAGCGCCGATGCAGCGCTGCATGACTCGCTGGCCTCCGCCTACCAGGCGCTGTCGCTGCCACAAACCGCCCTGGACCGCTATCTGACTCCGCGCATAAAGGCCCACGAAGGCAACTTCCTGTGGCTGATGAACTATGCCGATGCACTCGACCAGAACCAGCAGTTCGACCAGGCCTGGCGCCTGCGCCGCCACCTGCTGGCCCAGCAATGGCAGCAGGTGCGCGCGCGCCACAGCACGGGCACATCACAGGCCGTCGCTCAGGCCCGCCGAAGCTGGCTGAACGAGCAGGGATTGGACCAGACGCGCCGCGTGGCCCGCACCCGCCTGGTCCTGTCCCAGGGCCAGGGCGACCCGGCCATGAGTGTGCTGCGTGAACTGCTGCGCCTGGAC
>NZ_QAIH01000225.1:156435-169497 GCF_003060895.1 Acidovorax sp. HMWF029
AGCTTGTCCAACGCTGCGGCGGAAGCCGCCATCGGCTGGCTCCAGGACGCGGGGGAGTACACCGCCGAGCGCGGCTTCCTGTGGCACCAGTACGCGCGTAGCCAGAGCCTGCGCTCCAACCGTCCGCTGTGGGCCGACATAACCGTGGCCCTGGCCGAAGACGACAAGGCCTCCTCCGGGCAACTACTGGAAACCTTTGACGAACGCCTGCCGCGTTACGACCGCGTGAACGCGGCGCGTGCCGTGGACGACATGCGCCTGGCCCAGACTGCGGCCTTCGAGGGGCTGGAGCACCAGAACGATGACCAGCCCCTGCACCTACAGCTCACTGAAAGTCTACTGGCCTTCAGCGACCATGCCAGTGGCACCATCCGCCACCGCCGCCTGGGCGGCCTGCGCGAGCACGAGCTGGGCGACGCGGTGCACATCGCCATCAACCCGCGCCTATCGCTGGACCTGGAACATGGTCGCATCCTGCGCCGCTCCACTAGCCCCGAGGCCATTGTTGACGCACCGAACGAAACCGCCATGCAGGCGCGGCTGTCGTGGCGCCAGCCCGGCAGCGAGACCAAGCTGACGGCTGGCCGTCGCCGCAGCTTCGATACCTATACGCCCGTGGAACTGGAACACGAGCAGCGCATCGACAACCGCCTGTTACTGCGCATGTCCCTGGGCCTGGACCTGCCTAGCCAGGAGAGCCTGGCCCTGCGCGTGGCCGGGATGAAGGACCGCGCCAGCGTGGCCCTGCGCTACCAACCCACGCGGCAGGACTCCATCATCGTTACGCTCTGGGGAGAGCGCTACCAGCTGCAGACCGGCGGCCTGCTGGGCAAGGGCCGACACAGCTCGCTCTACTACACCCACAGCTACCGCCAGGACGCACCACAGCTGGACTTCAGCGCGTTCTGGTCGCACCACGCCTTCCGGCGCAGCGACCTCACCTTGCTGAGTGAGCGTGACGAGGGCTACCGCCGCTTCCTGCCGCCAGCCGCCGATGGCCCCGGCCCCGACTACTTCCTGCCCCACGGCTTCAGCTACTACGGCTTGCAGATTGCGACCAACATGCGCCAGGAGCAGGAATACACGCGCAAGCTGCGCCCCTTCGCCGCCGTGAGCCTGACCCGGCACAGCCAGTACGGCACGGGCTACGGCCTGCGCCTGGGAGTGGCCGGCAACGTACTGGGCCCCGACCACCTGACCATGAGCTGGGGCCTGGAAAAGTCGGGCCTGCGCACCGACGGCCCTTCGCGCGAAGTACAGATTTCTTACCGCCTTCACTTCTGATGAATTCCCGCGTCACCCAAGGACCCACCATGCGCTCTTTCTCCACACTCCTGCACCGCTACGGCGCCATCGCTGCAGCGGCCCTGCTGCTCACCGCCTGCACCACCACCGACCGCGGCCGCTCGCCAGCCCTGGAGCCCAAGTCCACCTGGGTCGTGCTGCCGTTTGCCAATCACACGGAGACGCCACTGGCGGGCAACCGTGCCGAAGCCATTGCCGAAGCGCTGCTGCATGCGCATGGTGTCGGCCGTGTGCTGCGCTACAACGCCACCACCCAGCAGGAAGCCCTGTTCGACGCCGGCGACATCAAGCGCCAGCAGGAAGCCCTGGTATGGGCGCGCGAGCAACAGGTGCGCTACGCCCTGACCGGCGCTGTGGACGAGTGGCGCTACAAGGTCGGCGTGGACGGCGAACCCGCGGCTGGCGTGACGCTGCGCATCGTCGATGTCTCCACCGGCGACACGCTCTGGACGGGCACGGGCGGCAAGAGCGGATGGAGCCGCGAGGCACTGTCTGCAGTGGGCCAGAAGCTGATCCGCGACCTGCTGAGCACCGGCCTGTCCTCGGCACGCTGATCCCGGCCGATTCCCATCCCGCATCCCACCGCGCCGTTGCCATTGACCATGTCCAGCGAAGAAACCTCGACCTCGCCCCGGCGCCGCATACTTGCTGGCGCCGCCAAGCGCCCGCAGCAACGCTCTCACGGCCCCCTGGTGCTGCTCGGCAAGCTGGCAGCCACCGGCGCACGGCCCGGCGTGATAGTGGGCGAGACGGTCCTGTTGTCGCTGCTGGCGCTCGCCCTGGGCCTGGTGGCCAGCCCCGAAGACCCGCTGTGGACCGATGCGGCCTTTCCCTGGCCCTGGCTGGCACCCGTGCTCGCAGCGCTGCGCTACGGGCCGCTGGCCGGCCTTGGCGGCGCCTGCCTGCTGCTGCTGGGCTGGCTGGGACTCAACCTTGACCACTACGACCGCTTTCCGCAGATCTACTTCCTCGGCGGCCTCATCCTGGTGATGCTGGTGGGCGAGTTCTCCAGCCTGTGGCAGTCACGCACGCGGCGGGCCGAGATCATGCAGGTCTACCTGGACCAGCGGCTGGAACACCTGGTGCGACAGTACTACCTGCTACGCCTGTCGCACGATCGGCTTGAACAGGAACTGATCGGACGCCCCATGTCCATGCGGGACGCGCTCTCGGCACTGCGCGGCACCAGCGGCTCGCCTGAGGGAAGCGCCGTGCTGCTGCGCCTGCTGTCCCAGTACTGCCAGCTTGAATCGGCCGCGCTGTACGCCGTCAGGGACGAGCACCTGGACACGGCGCCGTTGGCAGCCATCGGCAAAATGCCGGAACTGCGTCGCCACGACGCCCTGTTAGAGCAGGCACTGGAAACCCGCAAGCTCTGCCACATCAGCCAGACCCTGGCCAACCAGCCCCACAGCCAGTACCTGGTGGCCGCCCCCTTGCTGGACCTGGGCGGCACCATCTACGGAATGCTGGTGGTAGACGAGATGCCGTTCTTCTCACTGCAGGAGGAGAACCTGCAGACCATCAACCTGCTACTAGGCTACTACACCGACGGCCTGGCCACGCAGGCCCTATCGCAGCCCGTGGTGCAGGCGTTGCCCGAATGCCCCCCCGACTTTGCCTTCGAGGCGCAACGGCTCTCGCATGTCTGCCAGACCACCCTGGTGGGCAGCGTGATGGTGGCGATGGAATTCCTGCCACGCGCCATCGAACGCGACCTGCCGCAACAGATCCTGCGCCTCAAGCGCGAGCTCGACGAGAGCTGGCTGTGCGTCGGAGCCGAACGCCAGGTGCTGGCCCTGCTGATGCCGCTGGGCGACCAGGCCACGGCCGAGGGCTACATCAACCGCATCGAGCACTGGTCGCAGCAGCGCAGTGGACAGCCACTGTCAGCGTCTGGCGTGTTCCCCCACGTGATCGCACTGGACGGCCGCTCCCCCATCGAGGCCCTGGCGCGCATCCCCCGCCTGGCGCAAAGCCATGATTAGCTTCAAACTTGGCCTGAGCGCCCTATTGCTGGAACTCGGCGCGTGGAGCGCGCCCACGCTGCTGGAAGGGCACTCGGATGCCGGCCTGGCCACCTACCTGATCGCCCACGCCACCGCCAGCACACTGCTGGCGCTCGCACTGCTGCCGCTGCTCACCTCGGAGCGCGCACGGCCGCGCCGGGCCGCGCTGGCTCTGATGGCAGCATTCAGCTTTGCCGTGCCCATCGCGGGGTTCATTGGTATCGTCCTGGCCGTGGTGGTGCTGCGCATCTACCGCACGCCTGTCACGGCAGACGACTTCCAGTCTCTGCAGTTGCCCGAGTTCGACCTGCACCAGCGCATGCAGGGCAGCTTCCGGCAGGCCGGCCTGCGCTCCTTCCTGGGCAACGCGCAGGCACCAGCCCAGGCACGTATGAGCGCCATGGTGGCGCTGCAGTTCGTTTCCGGCCGCGTGGCCTCGCCCCTGCTGCGCACCGTGCTCAGCGACCCCAGCGAAGACCTGCGTCTGTTGGCCTACGGCATGCTGGACACGCTGGAGAAGCGCGTCAACCGCGCCATCGACGCCGAACTGCAGACCCTGCGCGCCGCCCAGAACGTCGAGGGTGTCGGCATGTCCAGCCCCCAGGCGCTAGAAGCCCTCCACCGCCTGTCGGACCTGTACTGGGAACTCATCTACCAGCAACTGGTGCAGGGAGACCTGCGCGAGTACGCCATCAACGAATCGCTGCGCTACTGCGGCATGGTGCTGCAGCACACCCCCGATCACCCCCAACTGACACTGCGGCGCGGCCGTCTGCTGCACGAGCAGGGCCACCTGGGCGCAGCCGCCGAAACCTATGAGCGCGCTCGTGCCCTGGGCATGCCCGCCACACGGCTGCTGCCCTACCAGGCAGAGCTGGCCTTCCAGCGGCGCGATTTCGCAAGCGCCCAGGAACTAGTGCATGAACTGAACCAGTGGGACGCCCTGCCCCGGCTACGCCCGGTGATCGACTACTGGAGCGGCACCCGATGACCCACCCCAAGGCCCAGGAAGCCGACGTGGCGCTGTTGCTGGAAGGCACCTTTCCCTATGTGAGCGGCGGCGTTTCCAGCTGGATCAACCAGATCATCCGCGCCTATCCCGAGTACCGGTTTGCCATCGTGTTTCTAGGCAGCCGACGCGAGGACTATGGCCAGTTCCGCTACACACTGCCACCCAACGTGGTGCACTTCGAGGAGCACTTCCTGTACGGCGAGCTGCACGCCCACGGACAACCTGCACGTCGTGCAGGCAACCGCGAGGCATTTGAGATGGTGCAGGCGCTGATGCGCCCCCCCGTCACCGAGCCCACGACCCAGCAGACCCTGACGCTGCTGCAACAGATCACGCGAGAAATGCAGCCCGGCGGCAAGCTCCAGCTCGAGGACTTCCTGTACAGCGAGCGTGCCTGGGAACTGATCTGCGACAGCTACCGACGCCACTGCACCGACCCGTCCTTCGTCGATTTTTTCTGGACGGTGCGCATCATGTACCAGCCCCTGTGGATGCTGGCAAGGGTGGCGCAAAAGATGATCCCGGTGCGTGTGACGCACTGCGCTTCCACGGGCTACGCGGGCTTCCTGGGCGGATTGGTGCACCAGCTGCGCGGCACGCCGCTGATCCTGTCGGAGCACGGAATCTACACAAAGGAACGCAAGATCGACCTGTTTAAGAGCGAGTGGATCCGCGACAACCGCAACGTTTTTCAGCGCGACCCGACCGAACTGTCGCACTTCCGGCAGATGTGGATTCAGTTCTTTGAGTGGCTGGGCCAGTACTGCTATGCGGCTGCCGATCCGATCATTGCCTTGTATGAGGCCAACCGCCTGCGCCAGATCGCCGACGGTGCCGAGCCCAAGCGCACCTTCAATATTCCCAACGGCATCCAGTTGGCGCGTTTCGCCCCGCTGCGCGAGCAGCGCCCGACCGATCCGCCGCCGGTGCTGTGCCTGATCGGCCGCGTGGTGCCGATTAAGGATATCAAGACCTTCATCCGCGCCATGCGCCGCGTGGTCAACCAGTTGCCCGAGTCCGAGGGCTGGATTGCCGGGCCAGCCGACGAGGACCCTGCCTATGCCCAGGAGTGCGAGAACTTGGTCAACAGCTTGGGGCTGCAGAAGCATGTGCGCTTTCTGGGCTTTCAGAAGGTGGAGGACCTGATGCCGCGCATCGGCTTGGTGGTGCTATCGTCGATCAGCGAGGCGCTGCCACTGGTGGTGCTGGAGGGCTATGCCGCTGGCGTGCCGGTGGTGACCACCGACGTAGGCTCTTGCCGCCAGTTGGTGGACGGGCTCAATGACGATGACCGCGCCCTGGGTTCGTCCGGCCGCGTGGTGCCCATCGCCGACCCGCAGCGCTTGGCCGACGCCTCGCTGGAACTGCTCAAGGACACCGCCACCTGGAATGCCGCCAGCGCGGCAGCAGTGGCACGCGTGGAGCGCTACTACACAGACACCATGATGTTCGACCGCTACCGCCGTGTCTATGAAGGCGCCTTCGCCCGCAGCGGTCAGGAGGTGCGCTGATGGCTGGCATAGGGTTCGAGCTGCGGCGCATGTTGCGCAAGAACACCCTGCTCAGCCTGGTGCAGGCGTATGCCTATGCCGGCGTGATCGGCTCCGGCCCGTGGGTGTTCTCCATCGTCGGCATCCTGCTGGTGGGTATCTTCAGCGCCAGCGTGGTGGTGCCCTCGTTCCTGGTCACGCAGTTCCAGACCTCGGTAACCTACCTGGTCGCGGGCAGCCTGATCCTCACGGGGCTGGTACAGCTCGCGTTCACGCGCTTCGTGTCGGACCGACTGTTCGAGAAGCGGCGCGACCTGATCCTGCCCAACCTGCACGGCTTGCTACTGCTGGTGCTGCTGGTCTCGGCAGCGCTCGGCACTGCGTCACTCTTTCTTGTGCTGCCGGGCGAGGGCCTGGCCTACCGTCTACTCATGCTGGCGGGTTTCGTCATCATGTGTGGCGTATGGGTGCTCACCATCCTGCTGTCCGGCATGAAGCGCTACCGCACCATCGTCGCGCTGTTCGGCCTGTCGTACCTGCTGATCGTGATCGTCTCGCTGCTGCTACGACCCTGGGGCCTGGAAGGGCTGCTAGCGGGTTTCGTGGCCGGCAACTACGTGCTGCTGGCGGGCATGTGGGTGCTGGTGGTACGCGAGTTCAACCCCGAAGGCCGACTGTTCGCCTTCGACTTCGCGCGGCGCGAGCTGAGCTACCCCTCACTGATGATCATTGGACTGCTCTATAACTTAGGCGTGTGGGCCGACAAGTTCATGTTCTGGTACTTTCCACCCACCTCGCAGGAGATCATCGGCGGGCTGCGCGCCTCGCTGATCTACGACCTGCCGGTGTTCTTGGCATACCTGTCCATCATCCCCGGTATGGCAGTGTTTCTGGTGCGCATCGAGACCGACTTCGTCGAGTTCTATGACCGCTTCTACGACGCTGTGCGCAGCGGCGGCTCGCTGGAATACATCGAATCCATGCGCGATGAGATGGTGTACTCCATCCAGCAGGGCCTGTCCGAGATCGGAAAGATCCAGACTCTGGCCGTGCTCATCACCTTCGTCGCAGGCCCGACCATCTTGTCAGCCCTGGGTATCTCCCGGCTGTACCTACCGCTACTGCACGTGCAGGTGGTGGGTGCGGGCCTACAGGTGGGGCTGATGGCCATTTTGAACGTGTTCTTCTACCTGGACCAGCGCCGCATCGTGCTACTGCTGTGCCTGCAGTTCGTGCTGCTCAACGTGGTGCTCACTGGCTTCACTCTCTGGGCGGGTGCGGCGCTGTACGGCTACGGGTTCGCACTGGCCACACTGGTCACCCTGTGCACGGGGCTGCTGCTGCTGTCTCGCGAACTCAACCGGCTCGAATACAAGACCTTCATGCTGCAGTGATTGCGGGTGGGGGACGGGCTGCAGCTTCACCAAACCTTTACACGGCGCGCGCATACTCCTGGCCTTCGCTCGCTCTGCCACCCCTCTTCTTTCACCGCAGAAGACCATGCCCAAGATCCGCCCCACCCGCTTTGCCCGCACCTCCCTTCGCCTGGGACTGCTCAGTCTAGCTGGCGGCTTGCTGGCCGCCTGCGGCGGCAGTTCCGACACGCCCGCCGCAGGCGGCACCGTTACGGTGCAGTTCACTACGCCGGCGGCGGAAGACGTGTACACCGCCAGCACCCAGCTGGCGCTGGCTGCACGCGTAACCGTCAACGGCGCGGACGCGGCCGACGGCACGACTGTGCAGTTCGCAGTCGGCTCCGGCGCAGCGGCCTTGGGCAGCACCAAGGGCGGCGTGGCCACAGCCACACTGACCGGTGCGACGGGGCGCCAGCAACTGCAGGCCTCGGCCACGGTTTCGGGCCAGTCCGCCACGGCGGTGCGCACGGTCTACCTGCGCCCTTCGCCCACAGCCATGGAAGTGCTGGTGCCAGCCTACTTCTACCCCGAAGGAGCGGGAACCACCGCCTGGAATACATTGACCACCGGAACGGCGGCTAATCCCGGCGTGAAGGTGACGGCCATCTTTAATCCCTCCGACGGCGTCTTCACGCGGGTGGACAGCAATTTGCGCACCGTCGCCACGCAGTTCAAGGCAGCTGGTGGTGGGCTACTGGGCTACGTCTACACAGGCTATGGCGACCGCTCCGTGGCCGAAATCAAGAAGAACATCGACGCCTACTTCAACCTCTACGGCAGCAGCCTGATTGAGGGCATCTTCCTGGATGAGATGGCGGCTACCGCCAACAAGTTGAACGTCTACCGCGAGATTTACCAGTACATCAAGGCCAAGGACACCAATCTGCGCGTGATCGGTAACCCCGGCATGGCGCCTGTGGCGGGCTATGCTGCCGTAGCCGACGTGTTGACGGTGTTCGAGGGCAAGGGCTCGCAGTTCGAGGCCTACGACCCACGCACTACCGATACCGACTGGCTCTACACCCGCGCCAACAGTACGCAGGCCGCCCTGGTGCACAACGTGGCCAACTGCGCAGCCATGCAGAAGGCAGTGCTGTCGGCCGCATCAGCCCGCTACAACACGGGCGTTTTCTTCGCCACCAGCCTGGAATACGACTTCGCTACCGACACCGGCAACCCCTGGGACGGCATGCCAGCTTACTGGAGCACGATGCTGCAAACCGTGCGCAGCGTGAACGTTGGTCAAGCCCTGCCCACCTGCTGAGTGGCCCCCTTCAGTGGGGGTACCTCTATGCATCCAAGTTGTTGCAGCAGCTATCAGAACCCCACCGGCGCGGCCATGGATGGTCTGATGAACTGAGCGCCTGTTAACTCACGATCTCGCAATGGATCGCAAACAACAGGTTCTTTTCTTAACTGCCGGCCAACTCGTCGGCCCGCGCTTGCGCAGCTGCAAAGTCCAGGTCGCCACTGTAGATAGCGCGGCCGCAGATCACACCTTCCACACCTTCGTCTTCCACCGCGCACAGTTGCTCGATGTCGGCCATGTTTGACAAGCCGCCAGAGGCGATTACGGGGATGGAGAGCGCCTGGGCCAGCTTCACCGTAGCGTCGATGTTGATGCCCGAGAGCATGCCGTCGCGGCCGATGTCGGTGTAGATGATGGATTCAACACCCCAGTCCTCGAACTTCTTTGCCAAATCAACCACTTCGTGGCCCGTGAGCTTGCTCCAGCCGTCGGTGGCAACCTTGCCATCCTTGGCGTCCAGGCCCACGATGATGTGGCCGCCAAAGGCGCTGCAGGCGTCCTTCAGAAAGCCCGGGTTCTTCACGGCCGCTGTGCCAATGATCACGTAGCGCAGGCCGCCATCGATGTATTTTTCAATGGTGTCCAGGTCGCGGATGCCGCCGCCCAGCTGCACAGGGATGTCGTCGCCCACCTCTTTCAGGATGGACTTGATGGCGCCGTAGTTCTTGGGCACGCCCGCGAAGGCGCCATTGAGGTCCACCAGGTGCAGGCGGCGTGCGCCCGCATCCACCCACTTGCGCGCCATGGCGGCGGGGTCTTCGCCAAAGGTGGTGGATTGGTCCATATCGCCTTGCTTGAGGCGTACGCAGTGGCCGTCTTTGAGATCGATGGCGGGGATGAGCAGCATGGTGGTGGGGGTTCCGGTGATCGGCCAAATCTCGGCGCGGCCCGAACGGGATGGTTGAGGAGGAAGGGTGGAGAAAAAGAATCAGGGATTCCAGTGCAGAAAGTTGCGGTACAGGGCCAGGCCATGTTCCGCGCTTTTCTCCGGGTGGAATTGCGTCGCAAAAATATTATCGCGTGCAATGGCCGCAGCGAAAACACCGCCGTAGTCAGCCTGCCCCGCGCAGTGAGCGGGGCTTTGCGGAACGGCGTAGAAGCTGTGCACAAAGTAGAAGTAGCTGCTGTCGGGTACACCGGCCCAGACGGGGTGCACAGCCCCCCAGTGCTCCATCTGGCGCACTTGGTTCCAACCCATCTGTGGCACCTTGAAGCGGCTGCCATCGGGCTGGGTTCGGCCCACAAGGTCGAACTTGAGCACATCGCCGGGGATCAGGCCCAGGCCAGGGGTGTCGCCTTCAGCGCTGTGATCCAGCAGCATTTGCATACCCACGCAAACACCAAACAGGGGCTTGGTGGCAGCGGCCTCGAGCACCGACTCCTGCAGGCCTGATTCGCGCAGTTCGCGCATGCAGTCGGGCATCGCGCCCTGGCCAGGCAGCACCACGCGTGCTGCGGCGCGCACGTCTTCGGGGCGTTGGGTGACCAGCACTGTCCAGCCCGTGCCCTGGGCTGCGGCCTGCACGGCCTGCGACACTGAGCGCAGGTTGCCCATGCCGTAGTCCACGACCACCACTGTTTTTGCTTCCATATTCATAGCTACTAGCGCTTACCCATCAGGCGCAGAGGCCCGATTTGGTTCATAAAAATCACAAAGAACCCTTGGTGGACGGGATGACACCGACCGAGCGCGGGTCGCGCTCCAGCGCTGCGCGCAGCGTGCGCCCGAACGCCTTGAACATGGTCTCGCACTGGTGGTGGGCATTGAAGCCCTTGAGGTTGTCGATGTGCAGCGTGACGCCCGCGTGGTTCACAAAGCCCTGGAAGAACTCATAGACCAGTTGCGTGTCGAGCTGGCCGATGCTGCCGGCGGTGAACTTCACATCCATGTGCAGGCCGGGGCGGCCCGAAAAATCAACCACCACGCGCGACAGCGCCTCATCGAGCGGCACGTAGGCGTGGCCGTAGCGGCGGATGCCCTTCTTGTCGCCCACAGCGCGCGCAAAGGCCTGGCCTAGCGTAATGCCCACGTCTTCCACGGTGTGGTGGCCGTCGATGTGCAGGTCGCCCTCGCAGTCGATGTCGAGGTCGATCAGCCCATGGCGAGCGATCTGGTCGAGCATGTGGTCGAAGAAGCCAATGCCAGTGGAGAGCTTGGCTTGGCCGGTGCCGTCGAGGTTGATGCGCACGCGGATGCGCGTTTCGGCGGTGGTGCGGCTGACCTCGGCGATGCGGTCGGCCATCGGGTCGGCCGATGGGGCAGAGGGGACGAGTGCGGAGGAAGTCATAGGGAGGCTTGGAGTGCGGCCAGCATCTGCGCGTTGTCTTCGGCATTGCCTACCGTGAGGCGCAGGCAGTTGGCCAGCATGGGGTGCATTGTAGAAACGTTCTTGACGAGCACCTTGCGGTTTTTCATGCCCTCGTAGGCCTTGGCGGAATCCGCCACACGGATCAGCACCATGTTGGCCTCGCTGTCCCAGCATTTTTCAACGCCGGGTATCTGGCGCAGGGCGGCGATGAGCGTGGTGCGCTCGGCACGGATCTCGGCCGCCTGGGCGGCAAACACGTCGGCATGTTCCAGGGCAAACAGGGCAGCTTCGCAGTTGAGCACGCTCACGTTGTAGGGCGGGCGCACCTTGTCGATCTCGCTCACGAACGCCGAGGGCCCGATGAGGTAGCCCAGGCGCACGCCCGCCAGGCCAAACTTGCTTAGCGTACGCATGAGCAGCACATGGGCGTTGCGGGCGGGCTCGGCGCGCATGCGGTCGATCCAGGTGCGGCTGGCAAAGGGCTGGTAGGCCTCGTCCATGACCACGATGCCGCCCTGCGCACCGGCTGCGTCGATGATGCGCTGCACCGCACCCTCGTCCCACAGCGTGGCCGTGGGGTTGTTGGGGTAGGCGATGTAGGTGATGGCGGGGTTGTGCTGCGCAATGGCGGCCAGCATGGCGGGCTCATCCAGCTCAAAGTCGGGCGTGAGCGGCACACCCACAAAATCCAGCCCCTGCAGCTGCGCAGACAGCGGGTACATCACAAAACCCGGCATGGGCGCGAGCATGGTGGCGCGCTGGCCCGTGCCCGGCTGGGCGCAGGCCAGGGCCAGCAGGGTGATGAGTTCGTCCGACCCGTTGCCCAGCACGATGCCGTAGCCCTCGGGCATACCCGCGTACTGAGCCAAGGCCACCTTCAGATGCGCAATGCGGTCACCGGGGTAGCGGTTGAGCGCCAGCGCACCCAGGCGCTGGCCCAGCGCGGCCTGCAGATGCGCTGGCAGGCGGAACGGGTTCTCCATCGCGTCCATCTTGAGCATGCCGGTGGACGGCTGCACCACATAGGAGTGCATCGCGCGCACGTCGGGGCGGATGCGAGCAAGGGCTTGCAGGGGGGACGATGGAGTAGTCATTCGGCAGTGTCCAGTTCTGAAGGTGCAACAAGAAAGGGGTTGATGGGCCGCACAGCGTCCATCGGCTCGTTGTGCGGCAACGCCTCGGTCAGCAGGTAACGGCAGCCCTGCTGGTGGGCGGACGAGAGGATGAGCGCATCCCAGTAGCCCAGGCGGTAGCGATCCTGCAGGTCCCAGGCGCCGTCCACGGTGTACGAGTCCAGGTGCGGCGGCAACCACACGCGCAGGCGGCGCACCTGGGCGCGCACCTGCTGCAGCACGTGGGGGCCGTCAAACCGCTGGATGGCCTGGTTGTACAGCTCGTTGAGCACTTGCGAGCTGATGCGACCGCTGCGTGTCTGCCAGCAAAAGCTGATCCATTCACGCGCCCGCGCGTGGCGCCCGGCATCGCGGGCGTCCACGCTGGCGAGCAGAATTTCGGTATCGACAAAGATGGGGACGGTGGCCATACCCTCGCAGCCCTTCAGCGCAAAAACAGGGTTTCACGCGGCACGTAGGGTCCGCTGGACGCGCCCCAGGATTCAAACCCCAGTGCCTCGCGCATGGCCTGGGCGTAGGCGTCTTCCTGGCGCATTTTTTCGGCCAGCCATTCACCAAGCAGGCGCGACACGCTGCTGCCGCGCCTGGCCGCTTCCACACGCACCCACTCGGCGACGGTGTCATCCATGGTCACGGTGATGTTTTTCATGGGCCAAATACTACACGAACTTCGTGCAACACGAATTTCGTGTTGCAACCTAAGTTGGCGCGGCCTTGCGCTGCGTCCCGCTCTGCAGCAGCTGACAAGCCATGTCACCCACGGTGCGAAGAGCCGTCAGGTGGGCTGGCGTCCAGTCCCCTCCCACGCCAATGCGCAGGCAGTTGCGAAACCGCCCGCTGGCGCTGAACACAGTGCCAGGCGCAATCAGGATCTGCCGGGCCAGGCAGGCCTCGTGCAACTGAACCGCATCGAGCGC
Source organism: Acidovorax sp. HMWF029 (assembly GCF_003060895.1). Taxonomy (GTDB): domain Bacteria; phylum Pseudomonadota; class Gammaproteobacteria; order Burkholderiales; family Burkholderiaceae_C; genus Acidovorax. The sequence goes on from NZ_QAIH01000225.1 coordinate 169,335, forward strand.
GCGCGGCAGCTCCAGCCACAACAGCAGGCCGCCGGGCGGGTCGCTGACGCGCGTGCCCTGCGGGAAGTGCGCGGCGATGACGTGGCGCACCTCGTCCAGGCGTGCCGCCACGGCCGCCCGCAGCTGGCGCATGGCAGCAGCATGCCCCGCCTGGGTGATGAGG
>NZ_QAIH01000225.1:169526-195224 GCF_003060895.1 Acidovorax sp. HMWF029
AGAACGAGTCGCACAGCATCACATGGCCCGTGGTGTCGTAGGACTTGACAGCGCGGCGCATCTCGTCCGCCTCCGCCAGGTCGTTGTAGATCGCGTCCTCGATCACTGCCATGTCATGGCACGCCGCCATCTGCGCCAGGCGTTTGCGCTCGCCTTGCGGCATGCAGCTGCCCAGCGGGTTGCTGAGCGTGGGCACCACCATCACGGCCTTGACGGGCTGGGTGTCAAGCGCCAATTGCAGCGCATCCAGCGACAGGCCGTTGCGGGGGTGGGTGGGAATCTCCAGCGCCTTGAGGTGCAGGCCCTGCAGCACCTCCAGAAACGAAAAATGCGTGGGCGACTCCAGCGCCACCACATCGCCCGGCTGCGTCACGGCGCGCAAGCACAGCGCAATGCTGTCCATGCAACCGCCGGTGATCACGATGTTCTCCGGGTCAAGACTGCAGCCCAGGCCCACAGCGTAGCGGGCCAGCGCGCGGCGCGCGTCTTCATGGCCCGACGGGCTGGGATAGGTGCACAACAACTGGCGGTGGCGCTGCGCGGCGCGCACCACAGCGCGGCGCACACGGTCGGGGTTGAACAGCTCTGGGCCAGGGGTGCCGCTGCTGTAAGAGACCATGTCCACCGGCTGGTTGCGCCCCAGGATGCGCTGACCCAGCCAATCCACAGACACCTCGCGCGCTCGGCGCATCGGGCGTGGCGTGGAGGGCTCAGGCAGGCTCACCGGCCGCGTTGCTACAAAAAAGCCCGAGCGCGGGCGTGCCGTGATCAGGCGCGCATCTTCCAGCCAGTGGTAGGCCTGCACCACCGTGGTCTGCGCAACGCCGTGCTGGCGCGCCAGCTCGCGCACCGACGGCAGCTTCTCGCCGCGCACCAGCGTGCCATTGCGGATCAGCTGCGCGAGTTGCTCGGCAATTTGCAGGTATAGCGGGGGTGCATCATCGGTGGCCATGCTGCATTCTGTACTGGCAACTTGGCAGGCACACAGTACAGAAGCACCCCAGCACGTACAGTACAGATTGATCGGTTGAACAGTCTGTACTGGCCCACATAGCCCTCGCCTGTGGCTGGTGGCTGACGGCTTGCAGCCGCACAGTGAAGGTATGAACTCGCTGCACCACACCAACCCACCGTCGCCCGCTGCCCCGACTCGGCCTGCGGCACCGCTCACCCTGCAATGGAAACGCCAGACGCTACCGCCCCTGCAAGCCGTTCAGGTGCTGGACTTCCGCGCGGGCGAGATCGCTTTACTCGAGGTCGAGCAAGGCCGCATCTGGTTGACTTGCGATGGCTTGCTGGAAGACTATTTTCTGGAGGCGGGACAGCGCCTGTCATTTGCTGGCCCCGTGCGGCTGCGAGTGAGTGCCGACGGTCAGCGGCCCGCGCGGTTGAGCTGGGCGCGGCACCACGCGGTGCCAGGCGCTGCATATCCGCCGGCACCCGCAGCAGCACAACAGCCGAAGGCGAAAGCCCCAGGCCCAGGCGCCCCGCCCCAGGGCGTGATCAGCGCGGCTTGACGGGCGGGTTGAGCCGCATCTCTGCGGCCTGCGCATGGGCCTGCAGGCCCTCGCCGTAGGCCAATTCAGCGGCGATCTTTCCAAGCACCTGGGCGCCTGCCTCGCTCACCTCGATGATGCTGCTGCGCTTCTGGAAGTCGTACACGCCCAGGGGCGACGAAAAACGCGCCGTGCCGCTGGTGGGCAGCACGTGGTTGGGGCCCGCGCAGTAGTCGCCCAGGCTCTCGGAGGTATAGGCGCCCAGAAAGATGGCACCAGCGTGGCGCAGCAAAGGCTCCCAGCGGTGGGGATCGGTGCTGCTGACCTCCAAGTGCTCGGGCGCGATGCGGTTGCTGATCGCACAGGCTTCTTCCATGTCCTTCGTCAGGATCAGTGCGCCCCGGCCGGTGAGGCTCTTGGCGATGATCTCGGCGCGCGGCATGGTAGGCAGCAGGCGATCGATCTCGCGCTGCACAGCGTCGAGGTAGGCGGCGTCGGGGCACAGCAAGATGCTCTGGGCCAGCTCGTCGTGTTCGGCCTGGCTGAAGAGGTCCATGGCCACCCAGTCGGGCGGTGTGCTGCCGTCGGCCAGCACCAGGATTTCGCTGGGGCCCGCAATCATGTCGATGCCCACGGTGCCGAACACGCGCTTCTTGGCGCTGGCCACGTAGGCATTGCCGGGGCCGGTGATCTTGTCCACCTTGGGCACGGTAGCCGTGCCGTAGGCCAGCGCGGCCACAGCCTGCGCGCCGCCGATGGTGAAAGCGCGGGTGACGCCTGCCACGTAGGCGGCGGCCAGCACCAGCTCGTTGCGCTCGCCCTTCGTCGAGGTGCCCTCGCCCGTTCCGCCTGTCGCCACGCTGCCGCGCACGGGTGTGGGCACGACCATGATGATTTCCTGCACGCCCGCCACGTGGGCCGGGATGGCGTTCATCAGCAGGCTCGACGGGTAGGCGGCCTTGCCGCCGGGCACGTAGATGCCCACGCGGTCCAGCGGCGTGACCTTCTGGCCCAGCAAGGTGCCGTCTTCGTCGCGGTAGCTCCAGCTCTCGCCCGAGGCCTTCTTCTGCGCCTCGTGGTAGCTGCGCACACGCTTGGCGGCAGCCTGCAGCGCGTCGCGCTGGGCCTGCGGGATGGCGTCGAACGCGGCCTTGAAGTCGGCCTGGGTCAACTCCAACGCGGCCATGTTCGGTGCCGAGAGGCCGTCGAAGCGGGCGGTGTACTCCAGCACCGCCGCGTCGCCGCGCTTTTGCACGTCGGCCAGGATGTCGGCCACGCGCTGCTCGATGGCCGCGTCGGTGTCGGCAGACCAATGCAGGCGGGCTGCGAAATCAGCCTCAAAAGTGGCCGCAGCGGTGGACAGACGAGCGGGAGCAGCTACCAAAGTCATAGTGCGTTCTAAGGTGGGTTCAGTTCTTGGGTGCAGGTATGGCCGAGGCAAACGCATCAATGATGCGGCGCAGCGGTGCCTGCTTGAGCTTGAGCGCGGCTTGGTTGACCACGAGGTAGGAGCTGATGTCCATGATGCGCTCGACCTCCACCAGATGGTTGGCCTTGAGCGTATTGCCGGTGGAGACCAGATCGACGATGGCGTCGGCCAGGCCGATGAGCGGCGCCAGCTCCATGCTGCCGTAGAGCTTGACCATGTCCACGTGCACGCCCTTGGTCGCAAAGAAGTCGCGCGCAATGCTGGTGTACTTGGTGGCCACCTTCAGGCGTGCGCCCTGCTTGACGGCGCGCTCGTAGTCGAAGTCATTGCGCACGGCTACGCTCACGCGGCACTTGGCAATTTGCAGATCCAGCGGCTGGTACAGGCCCTGGCCGCCATGTTCGATCAGGGTGTCCTTGCCAGTCACGCCGAGGTCGGCGCCGCCGTACTCCACATAGGTGGGCACGTCGGTAGCGCGCACCAGCACCACGCGCACGTTGGCCTGGTTGGTGGGCAGGATGAGCTTGCGCGACTTTTCGGGGTCTTCCAGCACTTCGATGCCGGCGGCAGCCAAAAGCGGCAGGGTTTCGTCAAAGATCCGGCCCTTGGAGAGCGCCAGGGTGATCATGTTGTTGCTCATGCTGAGATCCGTTCAATGTCGGCGCCAATGCCACGCAGTTTGGCTTCCATGCAGTCATAGCCACGGTCCAGGTGGTAGATGCGGTCCACCACGGTTTCGCCATCGGCCACCAGGCCTGCGATGACAAGGCTGGCGGACGCGCGCAAGTCGGTGGCCATCACGGTGGCGCCGGACAGGCGTGGCACGCCTTCGATGACCGCCACCTTGCCATCCACCTGGATCTTGGCGCCCAGGCGCACCAGCTCGTTGACGTGCATGAAGCGGTTTTCAAAAATCGTCTCGGTCACCGTGGCCGTGCCCTGGGCGATGCAGTTGAGCGCCATGAACTGGGCCTGCATGTCGGTGGGAAAGCCGGGGTATTCGGTGGTGCGAAAGCCCTGGGCCTTGAGCGTGGCAGCGCCCGCACTTTGCACGCGGATGCCGCCATCCACCGCTTGCACGGTGGCACCGGCCTCACGCAGCTTTTCGATCACGGCGTCGAGGTGGTCGGCGCGGCCATGGCGCAGCACCACATCACCGCCCGTGGCTGCCACAGCGCACAGAAAGGTGCCGGCCTCGATGCGGTCGGCCACCACGCGGTGGGTGCAGCCATGCAGTTTTTCGATGCCCTGGATGCGGATGCGGCTGGTGCCGTGGCCTTCGATCTTCGCGCCCATGGCGATCAGCATCTCGGCCAGGTCCGAGATCTCGGGCTCTTGCGCGGCGTTTTCGAGCACCGTCTCGCCCTCGGCCAGCGCTGCGGCCATGAGGAAATTCTCGGTGCCCGTCACCGTGACCATGTCGGTGGTGATGCGCGCGCCCTTCAGGCGCGTCCAGCCTGCGGGCAGCTTGGCGATCATGTAGCCGTGCTCGACCACGATCTCGGCGCCCATGGCGGCCAGGCCCTTGATGTGCTGGTCCACCGGGCGGGAGCCGATGGCGCAGCCGCCGGGCAGCGAAACAGTCGCCTCGCCAAAGCGCGCCAGCAGCGGGCCCAGCGCCAGCACCGAAGCGCGCATGGTCTTGACCAGTTCGTACGGGGCCTCCGGCGTATTGAGCGCACTGGCGTCAATGCGGACCGTGCCGTCATCGGCCCGCTCGGCCGCCACGCCCATGTTGCGGATGAGCTTGAGCATGGTGCTCACATCCTGCAGCTGGGGCACGTTGAGCAGGGTCACGGGTTCGGCCGTGAGCAAGGCAGCGCACAACTCCGGCAAGGCGGCGTTCTTGGCGCCAGAGACCAGCACCTCGCCTTGCAAGCTGCGTCCGCCGCGAATCAGGAGTTTGTCCATGTCAAATAACCAAAATATGAATAAAAATAGGCTTTACCGCGCGTCCATCATGCGCTGATAGCTATCAATAAATGAGTAAAAAACAGCGCTGTGCGTGTGTTTAATGCGCTTGCGCCGCCCATTCGGCAGGGGTGAATGTCTTCATCGACAGCGCATGCACTTCGTCGGTGTGCATTTTCGCGCCCAGCGTGGCGTACACACGCTGATGGCGCTGGATGGCGCGCTTGCCTTCGAACTCGGCCGAGACGATGGTCGCGTACCAGTGGCGGCCATCGCCTTCGAGCACGATGTGTTCACAGGCCAGGCCTGCGGTGATGATGTCTTTGAGTTGGTCAGCGGTCATGGTGGGGCGCTCGGAATCAATGAGGACTGACGCAAATCGGGATGCAACAACCGCCTCGCCCTGGAGGGGAGCGCTTGCCTGAACCTTGTTTTGCGTAAGTCATGTCAGTTACGGATTTTGTAGCCCGTGCGCAGCAGGTGCACGGCCAGCGCGCTCACGGCCAGCCAGGCGATGCCCACGATGCCCAGGCTGAGCCAGGGCGAGGTGTCGCTCTGGCCGAAGAAACCGTAGCGGAAGCCGTCGATCATGTAGAAGAACGGATTGAGGTGGCTCACGGTCTGCCAGAAAGGCGGCAGCGACTGGATGGAATAGAAAACGCCCGACAGGAAGGTCATGGGCACGATGATGAAGTTCTGGAACGCGGCCATTTGGTCGAACTTGTCGGCCCACAGGCCCGCAATCAGCCCCAGCGTGGCCAGCAGCGCCGCCCCCAGGAGGGCAAAGGCCAGAATCCACTGCGGCGCCGCAAACTCCGGCCACGCAAACGCCAGTGTGACGATGAACACGCCCAGGCCCACCACCAGCCCACGCACCACCGACGAGCCCACATAGGCCACAAACCAGGCCCAGTGCGACAGGGGCGTGAGCAGCACAAACACCAGGCTGCCCATGATCTTGCTCTGGATCAGGCTCGATGAGCTGTTGGCAAAGGCGTTCTGCAGCACGCTCATCATCACCAGGCCCGGCACCAAAAAAGCGGTGTAGCTGATGCGGTCGTAGACCTTCACATGGTCTTCGAGCACATGGCCGAAGATCAGCAGGTACAGCACGGCGGTGAGCACCGGGGCGGCCACGGTCTGGAAGCTGACCTTCCAGAAACGCAAAACTTCTTTGTAAAACAGCGTTTGCCAGCCGGTCATCGTTGCGCCCCCACGCTCGGCACTGCCGTGTCCTCGCTGCCCCCCAAGGGGGCCGCGCCTTGCTTGGGGCGGCCCGGCGCTACGGCGGACGCGCCCCCCTCCAGCGGGATGTTGGACGCCGATGTCCCGGACATCACCTGCAAGAACACATCCTCCAGATCAGGCCTGCGGATTTCCATGTCCTGCACCTCGACCCCGGCCACGCGCAATGCGGCCAGATGGTTTTCGATCTCTGCCGCGTCGTGGGCCGGCAATTGCACGATGCGGCCCGTGACCCGCGCCACCGCAGCCAGTGCAGGCGCAAGCACCGCGTCGGTCTTGAACTGCAGCACGCTGCCAGAGGCGGCCTTGAGCAACTCAGAAGTGCGGTTGAGCGCCACCACCTGCCCCGCCTTGAGCATGGCGATGCGGCCACACAGGGCCTCGGCTTCTTCCAGGTAGTGGGTGGTGAGCAGCACGGTGTGGCCTTCCTTGTTCAGGCGGGCAATGAAATGCCACAGCGTCTGGCGCAATTCCACGTCCACGCCCGCCGTGGGCTCATCGAGCACGATGATGGGTGGCTTGTGTACCAGTGCCTGCGCTACCAGCACGCGGCGCTTCATGCCGCCGGACAACTGGCGCATGTTGGCGTTGGCCTTGTCGGCCAGACCCAGGTTTTCCAGCAGCTCGTCGATCCAGGCGTCGTTGTTCTTCACGCCAAAGTAGCCCGACTGGATGCGCAGCGCCTCGCGCACATTGAAGAAGGGGTCGAACACCAGCTCTTGCGGCACGATGCCCAGCTTGCGGCGGGCATCAGCGTACTGCGCCTGAACGTCACTACCCTGCACCAGCACGCGGCCACTGGTGGCACGCGCCAGGCCGGCCAGGATGCTGATGAGGGTGGTTTTACCGGCGCCGTTGGGGCCGAGGAGTCCGAAGAACTCGCCCTCCTCAATGTTCAGGTTGACCTGGTTCAGTGCCTGAAAAGGGCCTTTGGGCGTCGCAAAGGTCTTGGAGATGGCTTGGAAGGAGACTGCGGGCATGAAGCCCCTGATTTTACGGCCTTGCCTTGAACCGCGTTGGGGAGGGGGCAGACGGCGGCTTGCAGCGGCCCGGACCCGGCAATAAAAGGTCCGCGTCAGGACACGGGTGTGAGCAGCGTGCCCACGCCATACAACCCCGCCATGCCGCGCAGCGCCGGGGGCAGGCCTTGCACGGCAAAGGTCTTGCCCACCGACAGCGCCTCGCGCCGACATTCCAGCAGCACCGCCAGCGCCGAGCTGTCAAACACCGTCATGGCGCTCGCGTCCACCACCACGCCACTTTCGCGGTGCACCCGCAGCCCTTGCACAAGCATCCGCAGGCAGGCCGTGGCTTGACGGTGGGTAAGCTCTTGGGGAAGTACCAGCATGGCGGATGGATTCACACTGGGTCACCCCTTGGCGGTGGTGTTGGCCTTGTTGCGCGCCACCAGGGTCTCGATCAGGCCGTCGATGCCCTTGGCATTGATCTCTTGCGCGAACTGACCCCGGTAGGTCTCCACCAGCCACACCCCCAGCACGTTCAGGTTGTAGATCTTCCAGCCTGCGCCATCACCAGGCGTCTTTTCCAGCCGGTAGTCGAGTTGGATGGGATCACCACGGCCCACGATTTCGGTACGCACCAGCACGTCCTTGTCTTCGGCCGCAGCACGCAGGGGCTTGACCTGGATGGTCTGATCATTGACCTGGGCCAAAGCACCGGCGTAGGTGCGAACGAGCAGGATCTTGAACTCCTCCTGCAGCCGTTTTTGCTGATCGGGCGTGGCCTGACGCCAACCGGGGCCCACGGCCGCAGCCGTCATGCGGCGGAAGTTGACGTTGGGCATGACGGTCTTGTCCACCAGCGCGATCACCTTGGACAGATCGCCACCCTGGATGGCCTTGTCGGCCTTGACGGTGGACAGCACATCGGCAGACAGTCGCTTGATCAGCGCATCGGGAGCTTCATCGGCCGCAAGGGCCGATACGGATAGGCCCAGCGACAGCGCCATTGCGGCAGTCAGGCTCAGGGTACTGCGCACCATAGTGCGTCGATTCATCATGTTCTTGGCTTTCATCGGCGCGGGCTGGAGCCCGCCATATCATTGTCGCGGCCATGGCGGTCCCGCATGCGTCGCTGCTGTTGCGGGTTGCAAGCAAGTGCAACACAGGCTGCGCCCGCCGGCACAGCGGGCTGTGCCTCTCAGCGCGGCGGCTCTTCGGGCAGGACTCCGTTGTTGCCATCTGTCTCGCTCTTCTCGTCGCCGTTGAACGGCGTGCCAGCCTGCTGGCTGCGCACCTGCAGGAACACATCGCGCGTGAAGCTGTACTTGTCCAGCGCCGCACTGTCGAGCACCGAGCTGGCACGCAGCAGGTTGGCCCGCGTGTCCACGATGCGCAGCGCATAGAGCGAATTGCGCGCTGAGACTGGATCGACATAGCTGACAACATTGCCTTTCATGTCCACTGGCAGGGCCAGGGTGTCGCGCACCGTGGACGGCCCGAGGATCGGCAGCACCAGGTACGGCCCTGTGCCCATGCCCCAGTATCCCAGGGTCAGGCCGAAATCCTGCTTGTAGCGTTCGATACCCAGCTCGCTGGCAATGTCCAGCACACCGCCAATGCCCATGAAGGTGTTGACGTTGACCCGCATGAAAGTGGAGGCGGCGGCTTCGCCACGCAGCTGCAGCACATTGTTCACGAACGACCACATATCGCCCAGGTTCGCAAAAAAGTTACTCACTCCGGTGCGCGCGGGCGCAGGCGTGACTTCCTTGTAGGCAATCGCGACCGGCTTGAGCACCATCGCATCGACCTGCTCATTGAAGTTGGTCATGCTGCGGTTGTAGGACTCAAAGGGATCACGGGGGTCGGGGTTGGCCACTGTGGCACAGCCCGTCAGCAGGGCAGCACCCAGCATAAGCCCCAGGCAGGCCGCCAGCCGCCCGGCCAAAGCCCCGCGTTGGGCGTGAAGGGCCGGAGTTGTGTTGCGAGAGTTCGTCATTTTTTGCCACCTGCCCCAACAGGTTTGCTGCCGTCTTCGGCCTTGCTGTATAGAAATTGTCCGATAAGGTTTTCCAGCACCACGGCTGACTGGGTCGCTGTGACCATGTCGCCCGCCACCAGATTTTTTTCGTCCGCACCTGCCTCGATGCCGATGTATTGTTCGCCCAGCAAGCCGCTGGTGAGAATCTTGAGCGAGCTGTCCTTGGGGAAAGCGTAGCGGCTTTCCATGGCCAGCGTCACGCGCGCCTGGTAGGTCTTGTCATCGAAGGTGATGGCCTGCACGCGCCCCACCACCACACCGGCGCTGCGCACCGCCGCTTGGGGCTTGAGGCCGCCAATATTGTCAAAGCGCGCAGTGATCTGGTAGCCCGACTGGAAGTTAAGGCTCAGCAGGTTGGCCGACTGCAGCGCCAGAAACACCAGCGCCACCGTGCCGAGCATCACAAAGAGCCCCACCCAGAAATCGTTTTTGGAACGTTGCATTGTTTTGGATTCCTTTGCGCGCCAGCTTCGCTGGCGTCAGATACTGAACATCAGGGCCGTGAGCACGAAGTCCAACGCCAGCACCGCCAGGGATGCCATGACCACGGTGCGCGTGGTAGCACGCGAGACGCCCTCGGGCGTAGGCTTGGCCACGTAGCCCTGCAAAAGTGCAACAAAGGTCACTGTGAAGCCGAAGACCACACTTTTAAGCACGCCATTGCCCAGGTCTTTCCAGACATCCACCCCGCCTTGCATCTGGCTCCAGAAGGCCCCAGGGTCGATGCCGATCATGAGCACGCCGACCATCCAGCCACCGATGACACCCACCGCGCTGAACACTGCCGCCAGCAGCGGCATGGTGATCACCCCGGCCCAGAAGCGCGGCGCAAGGATGCGCTGCACCGGATCCACCGCCATCATTTCCATGGCGCTGAGCTGCTCGCCCGCACGCATCAGCCCGATCTCAGCCGTGAGCGAGGTGCCTGCACGACCCGCAAACAGCAGCGCGGTGACCACGGGCCCCAGTTCACGCACAAGGCTTAGCGCTACCAGTAGGCCCAGGGCCTCGGAAGATCCATAGCGCTGCAGCGTGTAGTAGCCCTGCAAACCCAGCACAAAGCCCACAAACAGGCCCGAGACGGCAATGATGGCCAGCGAGTAGTTGCCCAAAAAGTGGATCTGGTCGCGCACGAGCCCGGGCCTCAGAAAGGTCGCCCCAACCAGCCGCAACAGCCGGAAAAACAGGCGCGCACCCAGGCCAATATCCGCCAGTTGCTGGCGCACTGCAAAACCGACATCCGCAGGCCTGTACCAACTCATGACCTGCGCCCTCCCTCCGGGCCGAAGTCCTGTACGGGATCAGGCGACGGATAGTGGAACGGCACGGGCCCTGCAGGCAGGGCATTCACAAACTGGTGCACCAGTGGGTCGCGGCTGGCGCACACCTCGTCAGGGGTACCCTGGGCCGCTACCACGCCCTCGCCCAGGATGACCACATGGTCCGCGAGCCGGAAGGTTTCGTCCAGGTCGTGCGAGACGATGATGCTCGTCAGGCCCATGGCGTCGTTGAGCTGACGAATCAATTGGGCTGCCGTGCCGAGTGAAATCGGGTCCAGGCCCGCAAAGGGCTCGTCGTACATGACCAGTTCCGGGTCCAGCACGATCGCGCGGGCCAGCGCCACGCGGCGCGCCATGCCGCCAGAAATCTGGCTGGGCGCCATGTCGCGCGCTCCGCGCAGGCCCACCGCATGCAACTTCATGAGCACCACATCGCGGATCAGGGCCTCGGACAAATCGGTGTGCTCGCGCAGCGGGAAAGCTACGTTCTCGAATACGCTGAGATCGGTGAACAGCGCCCCGAACTGGAACAGCATCCCCATGCGCCGGCGCGCCGCGTACAGCGTCGCCACGTCCATGCGCCCCACGTCCTGGCCATCAAACAGCACCTGGCCGCTCTGAGCCTTGTGCTGGCCGCCGATCAGGCGCAGCACCGTTGTCTTGCCGCCGCCAGACGCCCCCATGAGCGCCGTGACCTTACCGCGCGGCACCGAGAGCGAAACGTCGCGCAGGATAGCGCGGTCACCATAGGAGAAGGTAACGTTGCGCAGTTCGGCAAGGAAGAATGGCTCGGGCATGCAAGATAAGGGGTTGAGAAAATCCGGTACCTGCCCACGCAGCATCCGGCACGCCCCCTTGAGAAGCGAGCCGCGATGGTAGCCGAAGACACAAACATACATTCACGCATGTTTGTAAAAATTGGCAGTGGGTGCGGTAGGGCGTCGCACCCAAGTCAGAGGCAACCCGGATTGACAGGACTCCCAATTGTGCCAACAAAGCACAGGATCGGTGGGCCCCATGGTTTTGCCCAGCAAGGCACATGTAGACCCTGTTACAAAAGCCCAAAAAAAACGGCGCCTACAGACGCCGCTTTTGCTTGACCCCATCCACCGACGATCAACGAGGCAGGTCTGAGTAGCCCATCAGGAATTCATCCACTGCGCGGGCGGCCTGGCGGCCTTCCCGGATCGCCCAGACCACCAGCGACTGGCCCCGGCGGATGTCACCGGCAGCGAACACCTTGGGCACATTGGTGGCGTAGCCGCCCTCAAAATCCGTTGTAGCGCGGGCGTTTCCACGGGCGTCCTTGTCCACACCAAAGGCGTCCAGCACCGGTGCCACGGGGCTCACGAAGCCCATGGCCAGCAGCACCAGATCGGCCTGGTAGTGCTTTTCGGTGCCTGGGATCTCGACCAGCTTGCCGTCCTTGAACTCCACCTGCACGGTGGTCAGGCTCTTGACCTTGCCCTTTTCACCCGTGAACTCCTTGGTGGAGATGGCGAACTCGCGCACGCAACCTTCTTCATGGCTGGAGCTGGTGCGCAGCTTCAGCGGCCAGTACGGCCAGGTGAGAGGCCGGTTTTCCACCTCGGGGGGCTGGGGCATCACCTCGAACTGGGTGACGCTGGCCGCGCCGTGGCGGTTGCTGGTGCCCACGCAGTCGCTGCCGGTGTCGCCGCCACCGATCACGATGACATGCTTGCCCGTGGCGAGGATCTGGCCCTTGAGCTTGTCGCCCGCGTTGACCTTATTCTGCTGTGGCAGGAACTCCATGGCGAAGTGGATGCCGTCGAGGTCACGGCCCGGCACGGGCAGGTCGCGCGATTGCTCGGCGCCACCGGTCAGCAGCACGGCGTCGAACTCTTTGTTCAGCTGCTCAGGGGTGACAGTTTCCTTGGCCCAGTTGGTGACCTTGGAGTCTTTGCCCAAGCCATCCTTGGCAGCGCCCACGAACACGCTGGTGCGGATGACCACGCCTTCGGCTTCGAGTTGCTTGACGCGGCGGTCGATGTGCGACTTCTCCATCTTGAAGTCGGGGATGCCGTAGCGCAGCAGGCCGCCCACACGGTCGTTCTTCTCAAACAGCGTGACGCTGTGGCCTGCGCGCGCCAGTTGCTGGGCTGCGGCCAGGCCTGCGGGGCCGGAGCCGACCACGGCCACCTTCTTGCCCGTCTGGTGCTTGGCGGGGCGGGGCTTGACCCAACCCTCTTCCCAGGCGCGGTCGATGATCGCGTGCTCGATGGACTTGATGCCCACAGCGTCGTCGTTCACGTTGAGCACGCAGGCGGCCTCGCAGGGTGCGGGGCAGATGCGGCCGGTGAACTCAGGGAAGTTGTTGGTGCTGTGCAGCACCTCGATCGCACTCTTCCAGTCCTGCTGGTACACCAGATCGTTGAAGTCAGGAATGATGTTGTTCACCGGGCAGCCGTTGTTGCAAAACGGCGTGCCACAGTCCATGCAGCGCGCGCCTTGCACCTTGGCCTGGGCGCTGTCGAGCCCGATCACAAATTCCTTGTAGTGCTTCAAGCGCTCGGGCACGGGCTTGTAGCCCTCTTCGATGCGCTCGTATTCCATGAAGCCGGTAGTTTTTCCCATGACGGTGTCCTTATCTATGAATGTGGTGCTGAATCAATGGCCGGGCCTTACTTGGCGGGCACTGCTTCCTTTTTAGTAGCAGCTACCGCTGGTGTAGCAGACTCCTCCAGCACTTTGCGTTCATAAATTTCAGCCAGCGCGCGCTTGTACTCGGTCGGGAAGACCTTGACGAACTTGCCGCGCGACGATGCCCAGTTGTCCAGCAGTTCGCGCGCACGCTTGCTGCCCGTCCAGCGGTTGTGGTCTTCCAGCAGCTTCTTGAGCTGGGCTTCGTCCGTCTGGCCGTTGTGCCAGATGGCACGCGGTACGGTAGCCTCTTGCTCCGAAGCGGGCAGGATGCGCTCGAGCGTGACCATGGACATGTTGCAGCGCGTATCGAACTGGCCGTCTTCGTCGTAGACGTAAGCGACACCGCCGCTCATGCCCGCTGCGAAGTTGCGACCGGTCTTGCCCAGCACCAGCACGGTGCCGCCCGTCATGTATTCACAGCCGTGGTCGCCTGTGCCTTCCACCACTGCGGTGGCACCCGACAGGCGCACCGCAAAGCGTTCACCGGCCACGCCGCTGAAGAAGGCCTCACCCGTGGTGGCACCGTACATCACGGTGTTGCCCACGATGGTGTTGCGCACGGCATCGCCGCGGAAGTCGATACTGGGGCGCACCACCACGCGGCCACCCGACAGGCCCTTGCCGGTGTAGTCGTTGGCATCGCCAATCAGATACAGCGTGATGCCGCGTGTGAGGAATGCACCGAACGACTGACCGCCCGTACCTTCCAGCTGGATGCGGATGGTGTCATCAGGCAGGCCCTCAGGGTGCACGCGGGTGACCGCGCCCGACAGCATGGCGCCGACCGAGCGGTTCACGTTGCGGGCCACTTCGATGAACTGCACACGCTCGCCCTTTTGAATGGCGGGCTGGCTGCGCTCGATGAGCTTGCGATCGAGTGTGTGCTCAATGTTGTGGTCTTGCACATCCACGTGAAAGCGCGGCACGTCGGCAGGCACATTGGGCTGGGCAAACAGGCGGCTGAAGTCCAGGCCGCGTGCCTTCCAGTGCTCCAGGCCCTGACGCATGTCGAGCAGGTCAGTGCGGCCGATCAGGTCGTCAAACTTCTTGATACCGAGCTGGGCCATGATCTGGCGCACTTCTTCGGCGATGAAGAAGAAATAGTTCACCACGTGCTCGGGCTTGCCCGAGAACTTCTTGCGCAGCTCAGGGTCTTGCGTGGCCACGCCCACGGGGCAGGTGTTGAGGTGGCACTTGCGCATCATGATGCAACCCTCCACCACCAGGGGCGCCGTGGCAAAACCGAACTCGTCAGCGCCCAGCAGCGCGCCAATGGCGACGTCACGGCCAGTCTTCATCTGACCGTCGGCCTGCACACGGATGCGACCGCGCAGGCGGTTCAGCACCAGGGTCTGCTGGGTTTCAGCCAGACCGATTTCCCATGGGCCGCCCGCGTGCTTGATAGACGACCAGGGGGATGCGCCAGTGCCGCCGTCGTGCCCGGCGATCACCACGTGGTCGCTCTTGCACTTGGCCACGCCGGCTGCAATGGTGCCCACGCCCACTTCAGACACCAGCTTGACACTGATTCCTGCGTGCGGCGCCACGTTCTTCAGGTCGTGGATCAGCTGGGCCAAGTCTTCGATGGAGTAGATGTCATGGTGCGGCGGGGGCGAGATCAGGCCCACACCAGGCACACTGTGGCGCAGCTTGCCGATGTAGGTAGACACCTTGCCACCGGGCAACTGGCCCCCTTCACCGGGCTTGGCACCTTGTGCCATCTTGATCTGGATCTGATCAGCAGACGACAGGTACTCGGCCGTGACACCGAAGCGGCCCGAGGCCACCTGCTTGATGCGGCTGCGCAGCGAGTCGCCGTCCAGCAAAGGTAGGTCCACCTCGACGTTCTCGGCACCGATCACGCTCTTGAGGGTATCGCCCTTCTTGATCGGGATGCCCTTGAGTTCATTGCGGTAACGCGCAGCGTCCTCGCCGCCTTCACCGGTGTTGCTCTTGCCGCCGATGCGGTTCATGGCAACGGCCAGGGTGGCGTGGGCTTCCGTAGAGATGGAACCCAGCGACATGGCACCCGTAGCGAAGCGCTTGACGATTTCCTTGGCAGGCTCGACCTCGTCGATCGAAATGGCCTTGGTGGGGTCGATCTTGAATTCGAACAGACCGCGCAGCGTCATGTGGCGCTTGCTCTGGTCGTTGATGATCTGGGCGTATTCCTTGTAGGTGTTCCAGTTGTTGGCGCGGGTGCTGTGCTGCAGCTTGGCAATCGCGTCAGGCGTCCACATGTGGTCTTCGCCCCGGGCACGCCAAGCGTATTCTCCGCCTGCGTCCAGCATGGTTTCGAGCACAGGGTCGTCACCAAAAGCTGCCTTGTGCATGCGAATGGCTTCTTCGGCGATTTCGAATACGCCAATGCCTTCCACACGGCTGGCGGTGCCGGTGAAGTACTTACCCACGGTTTCCGTGTTCAGGCCAATGGCCTCGAACAGCTGGGCACCACAGTAGCTCATGTAAGTGCTCACGCCCATCTTGGACATGATCTTGGACAGGCCCTTGCCAATCGCCTTGACGTAGTTGTAGATGGCCTTGTCGGCAGACAGATCGCCGCCCAGGTCCTTGTGCATGTCGGCCAGGGTTTCCATGGCCAGGTAGGGGTGCACAGCCTCTGCGCCGTAGCCAGCCAGCACGGCAAAGTGGTGCACTTCGCGGGCAGTCCCCGTTTCAACCACCAAGCCCGCAGTGGTGCGCAGGCCCGTGACCACCAAATGCTGGTGGATGGCAGACAGCGCCAGCAGCGCGGGGATGGCCACTTGCGTAGCGCTCACGGCGCGGTCGCTGATGATGAGGATATTGGCACCGCCCTTGATGGCGTCCACGGCCTGCGCGCACAGCGAAGCCAGCTTGGCCTCCACGCCCTCACGGCCCCAGCTCAGCGGGTAGGTGATGTCGATGGTCGCGCTCTTGAACTTGCCTTGCGTGTACTGCGCGATGTCGCGCAGCTTGGCCATGTCGGCAAAGTCGAGCACGGGCTGGCTCACTTCGAGCCGCATCGGTGGGTTGACCTGGTTGATGTCCAGCAGGTTGGGCTTGGGGCCAATGAAGCTGTTGAGCGACATCACGATCGCTTCGCGGATCGGGTCGATGGGTGGGTTCGTCACCTGCGCGAACAGCTGCTTGAAATAGTTGTACAGCGGCTTGTTTTTGCCCGAGAGCACGGCCAGCGGACTGTCGTTGCCCATGGAGCCAATGCCTTCTTCGCCGTTTTTGGCCATGGGTGCCATCAGGAACTTGATGTCTTCCTGGGTGTAACCAAAGGCTTGCTGGCGGTCCAGCAGGGGCAGGTCAGCAGCCTGGGGCGCGGCAGCCTGGGCACCAGCTTCGATGCTGTCGAGCTTGATGCGCAGGTTCTCGATCCACTGCTTGTAGGGCTTGGTGTTGACGACGTTGGCCTTGAGCTCGTCGTCATCGATCATGCGGCCTTGTTCCAGGTCGATCAGGAACATCTTGCCGGGCTGCAGGCGCCACTTGCGCACGATCTTGTTCTCGGGCACGGGCAGCACACCCGACTCCGAGCCCATGATGACCAGGTCGTCGTCGGTGATGCAGTAGCGCGATGGACGCAGACCGTTGCGGTCCAGCGTGGCGCCGATCTGGCGGCCATCGGTGAACACGATGGAGGCTGGGCCGTCCCAGGGCTCAAGCATGGCGGCGTGGTATTCATAGAAGGCGCGGCGGCGCTCGTCCATGGTGGTGTGCTGCTCCCAGGGCTCAGGGATCATCATCATCACGGCCTGGCTGATGGGGTAGCCGGCCATGGTCAGCAGTTCCAGGCAGTTGTCGAACGTAGCCGTATCGGACTGGTCGGCAAAGCTGATGGGGTAGAGCTTTTGCAGGTCGGCGGCCAGCACGGGCGAGGCCATCACGCCTTCGCGCGCCTTCATCCAGTTGTAGTTGCCCTTGACGGTGTTGATTTCACCGTTGTGCGCCACATAGCGGTAGGGGTGGGCCAATGGCCACTCTGGGAACGTGTTAGTAGAGAAGCGCTGGTGCACCAGACCGATGGCCGAAACGCAGCGCTCGTCCTGCAGGTCCAGGTAGTACTTGCCCACCTGGTCGGCCAGCAGCAGGCCCTTGTAGACCACCGTGCGACTGGACATGGAAGGAACGTAGTATTCCTTGCTGTGCTTGAGCTTGAGGGCCTGAATGTTGGCGCTAGCCGTCTTGCGGATCACGTACAGCTTGCGCTCCAGCGCGTCCTGCACGATCACGTCGTTGCCACGGCCGATGAACACCTGGCGCAGGATGGGTTCCTTCTTGCGCACGGTGGGGGACATGGGCATGTCCACATTCACCGGCACATCGCGCCAGCCCAGCAGGACTTGACCTTCTGCCTTGATGGCGCGTTCCATCTCCTGCTCGCAGGCCAGGCGGGAGGCATGCTCCTTGGGCAGGAAGATCATGCCCACGCCGTATTCACCGGCGGCGGGCAGCGTGATGCCCTGCTTGGCCATTTCTTCGCGGTACAGCGCGTCGGGGATCTGGATCAGGATGCCCGCGCCGTCGCCCATCAGGGGGTCGGCCCCCACGGCGCCACGGTGGTCGATGTTTTCCAGGATCTTCAGGGCCTGCGTCACGATGTCGTGGCGCTTCACACCCTTGATGTGGGCGACGAAGCCGAGGCCGCAGGCGTCGTGTTCGTTGCCCGATGAATACAAACCGTGTTGTTGCAGATGCTGGATCTCGGCAGCCGTGGTCATGGCGCACTCCTCATATTTTTTCGCAGGGAGTGGGAGATTAGTGCATTGCAACATGATTTGGCAAGCACATTAATTAGGGTCAGATTCCTTTTAATAACCAAGCATCGTGGTTTGATATTTTATTGGGGACACATTAAATTTGATAGCAATTAATCCAATACAGAAGCGCGGAAAGGCCTATTTTTCGCCTGATTTCTTCACGATTTTTGGCCTCCCGGCCTGCCCCGCAACCACCCGGCGCGGTGTCTGTTTTTGCAAACCTTCGATGAAATCGGCGTCACCCAGGGCCCATCCGCTGAGGGCCGAGGCCGTGAGCGCCGCCTGCTCCAGAGACCCGATCCCCGCCAGCACCAGCGCCGCATAGGCGGCCTCGCGGGCAAACGGCGTGTTGCCCAGCGCCCAGTAAAGCGCATGGGGCGTGAGCAGGCGGTCGTTGCGCACACCCAGCCAGTGGGCATGGCTGGACCAGGGGTAGTCCGCCGCATTCGCCACCATTCCTGCCCGCACCGGGTTGAGGTCCAGGTACACCATGCAAGGCAGCATGTACTTGTCGGGCTGCAGTACGGTGGACCGGTAGCGCCCCTCCCACAATGTTCCGGTGCGCGCATGACGGCGGTTGAAATACTGCACGTAGCGCCGCCCCACCGCCTGCATCATCTTGGGAAGACCGTCGTCGGCTGCAGGGGTGACCAACAGATGGAAGTGGTTGTCCATCAGCACATAGGCATGCACAGCCACCCCATGCTGAAGCGCGTTGTCTGCCAGCAAGGCGAGCATGGTGTGGAAGTCTTCGCCATCCTGAAAAATGGGCTGGCGGTTGTTGCCACGCTGGATCACGTGGTGCAGGTGGCCTGGCAGAGTCAGGCGTGGAAGGCGGGCCATGGGCGGAGGTGGGTGGAGGCAATGCGCGCCATCATAGACCCGTCCCCGATTTCAAACCTCCGTCCACACGCTACTGCGCCGCTGGGGCAACGGTGAAGCAATCAGCCCGCAGCGGTAGCCTCGGCCACGTCGGCAGCCACTGCCAGCCCAAAACGCGGCCCCAGGGCCTTTTCCAGCCCGAACTCAACCAGGATGGCGCGCAGACGCTCGGCCGCGCTGCGCTTTTTCTGTCCCGTGTAGCGGGCGATGATGAGTTCGTTCTTCATACTGTGCTCCCATCCGACCAGCTCGGTCACCGTCACCTGGTAGCCACTGGCCTCCAGGTACAGGCAGCGCAGCACGTTGGTCACCTGGCTGCCCAGCTCGCGGGTGTGCAGCGGATGCCGCCACAGCTCTGCCAGGGGCGTGCGGGCCAGCTGCAGTGCCTTGCCCTGGCGCAAACAGGCGGCCACCTCGGCCTGGCAGCAGGGCACCAGCACCATGGCGCGGGCTTTCTTCTGCAGGCCAAAGGCAATCGCATCGTCGGTGGCCGTGTCGCAGGCATGCAGGGCCGTGACCACATCGATCTGCGCGGGCAGCTCACCGGCTGCCGACGATTCGGCGACCGACAGGTTGAGGAAGGACATCCGCACAAAACCCAGCCGCTGCGCGAGCAGGCGGGACTTTTCGACCAGCTCGGCACGGGTTTCGACGCCGTAGATATGACCATGTCCCAGTGCCTTGAAGTACAGGTCGTACAGAATGAAGCCCAGATACGACTTGCCCGCGCCATGGTCCGCCAGCGTCGGCCCCTTGTCCTCTCCCGAAAGCTCAGTCAGAAGAGGTTCGATGAAATTGAACAGGTGGTACACCTGCTTGAGCTTGCGCCGCGAATCCTGGTTCAGCCGCCCTTCACGGGTAAGGATGTGAAGTTCCTTGAGCAACTCCACCGACTGCCCGGGCCTCAATTCGGACAACTCCGCGGCCTGGGCGTCGGGCTTGGACTCCTTCTTGCGATTCGCCCCACCGACTCCGCGCGGCGCGGAAGAATGCTTCTTCTGTGTCATCGCGCATCCCCCGCTTCGGCAGAGGCCACCCCGGGCACCGGTGCATGAGGCCCCACATCGAGCGCCAACCAGCCCTCCATCCCCAAGTCCTCCAACACTTCCATGTTCCGCTCAAAGATGGCTTCCGCTTCAGGGAACACCTCCACGGCCCGGTCGATACTGTCTTCGCGCAGCAGATGCAGCGTGGGGTAAGGCGCGCGGTTCGTGCAATTGGTCACATCGTCCACCTCGGTACCCGCAAACTGGAACTGCGGGTGGAAGCTGGCGATTTGCAGGGTGCCGTCCAGCCCGAGAGCCTCCAGCAGATCCTCGGCCTCACCGAGAAAATCATTGAAATCCAGGAAATCCTGCAAGCAGTGCGGCAACACCAGCAGCGTTGTGTCACGCACCTCGGCAGGCATGCCCTGCAGGGCGAGGAGTTCTTCACGCAACAACTCCAGCACAGCCACGGGGTTGTCGGTCAGCGCCACAGCGTAGTGAACCTGCCCCTTCACATGCACGCCCTTGGCGAACGGGCACAGGTTGAGCCCGATCACAGCCTTCTCCAGCCAGCGCACGGTGTCATGGATGAACGGGGCTGCGGTATCAGGCGCGCCCATCGGGAAGATGGAGGAAGTGGATGTCATAGGCGCGCTGGCAGGCACAGTAAAAAGGGGCCTGATTTTACCGGCGCCTCGCCGGGCGGCTGCGTCATCCACCCAGCAGACGCCGCCCCGTCAACCGTTCATGCTCGCGCGCAGCAAAGCGGTCCGTCATACCGGCAATGAAATCGGCCACAGCGCGCGCGCGCGTCGACGCGCCCCCCGCCAGCGCCTGCTGCGCAAACGCCGCCTTCATCTCTTGGGGTGCGACTGCATACGCGGCAAAAAGGTCGCGCACAATTTCCTGCGCCAGCGCCGTGGTTTCCATCACCTGCGGATGCCGGTAGAGATGGCGGAACAGGAACTGCTTGAGCGCCTTGGAGCGCTCGCGCATCCCGTCACTGAACACCACCAGCGGAGGACACTTGCGGACATCGTCTGCGCTGCTTGGCCCATGCTCACGCAGGGCCACCCGGGTGGCATCAATCACGTCATACACCTGTGCGCTAAGCATGCGGCGGATCGCCTCGAACAAAAGACGCCTTTGTAACGACGACTGAGCGAGATCCGGGTGCTCAGCCTGCGCCGCAGCCCGGTAGGCATCAAACAGGGGAACATCCCGCAGCTGCGCCAACGTGATCAGCCCCGACCGCACACCATCGTCAATGTCGTGCGCGTTGTAGGCTATCTCGTCGGCCAGGTTGCACAACTGCGCCTCCAGACTTGGTTGCTCCCTGCGCAGGAAGCGCCCACCCACACCACCGGGCTCGACCGCCTCCAACTGCTCGGCATGTTGGCGCGAGCAATGCTTGAGGATGCCTTCCCTCGTCTCAAAGGTGAGGTTCAGGCCGTCGTACTGGGGGTACCGCTCTTCCAGCTGGTCCACCACACGCAGGCTTTGCAGGTTGTGCTCAAAACCGCCAAACTCCGCCATGCAGCTGTGCAGCGCGTCCTGCCCCGCATGCCCGAAGGGCGTGTGACCCAGATCATGCGCCAGCGAAATCGCCTCAACCAGATCCTCATTGATCTTCAAAGACCGCGCAATCGAGCGCCCCAGTTGGGCCACTTCAAGCGAGTGGGTCAACCGGGTGCGGAATAGATCCCCCTCGTGGTTCAGGAACACCTGCGTCTTGTAGACCAAGCGCCGGAACGCGGTGGAATGCACAATTCGATCACGGTCACGCTGGTACTCGGTGCGCGTAGGCGCGGGCTGCTCGGGGTAGCGCCGCCCCCGCGTGCGCGCAGGGTTGGAGGCTGTGGGCAAAAGATCAGAACTTTGAATCAAAATCGTGCCCTGCGCGCTTTAGACATGCGCCATAAGCTACAAATTAGATAGCAAATTCAGATTGACCATGTCAGGCGCAACACGCGTCAATGACCTGCCGCACCAATGCGTCGGGCGCCGAACGGACCACGGCCTTGCCAGGCCCGTCAATCAGCACAAATCGGATTTCTCCACCTTCCGACTTCTTGTCGATACGCATCAACTCCAGATAGCGGCCCGCGTTGTCTACAGAATCCAGCACGGGCCCTTTCGTCGGCAAACCAGCCCGGTCAATCAGCGCTGTGAGCCGCTCAACAAACGCAGCGTCCACCAAACCCAGCCGACGGGACAACTCGGCAGCCATCACCATGCCGGCGGCCACACCCTCTCCATGCAACCAGACGCCATAACCCATGCCCGCTTCGATGGCATGCCCAAAGGTGTGCCCGAAATTGAGGATGGCACGCAGGCCCGTTTCTTTTTCATCCTGGCCCACTACCCAGGCCTTGATCTCGCAACTGCGACGCACCGCATGCGCCAGGGCTGCACGGTCTCGCGCCAGCAGATGCGCAATGGAAGAATCTAGCCAATCCATGAAATCGACGTCAGCAATCGGCCCATATTTAATGACTTCCGCCAATCCAGCGCTGAGCTCCCGAAACGGCAGCGAATCCAAGGTGGCAAGATCGCACACAACCAAGCGAGGCTGATAGAAAGCCCCGATCATGTTTTTCCCTTGTGGATGATTGATAGCCGTTTTCCCGCCCACAGAAGAGTCCACCTGTGCAAGCAAGGTCGTAGGCACTTGCACAAAGGGTACGCCTCGCATGTAGCTGGCAGCGGCAAAGCCTGTCATGTCACCTATCACCCCGCCACCCAGAGCAAAAAGTACCGTTTTACGGTCACAGGCGTTCGACAAGAGTGCGTCAAATATTAGCTGCAACGTCTCCCAATTCTTGTATCCCTCACCGTCAGGCAAGCGCACTTCATGAACCACCGAAAAGCGCCCCTGGATCGCTGAGCGCAAGGTCGCTGAATACAGTGGTGCGACGGTAGTGTTTGACACGATCAACGCAGCATGCGCAGAAGGCAAGCCAACGTAGGTGTCTACAACGCCAAGAGAACCTTCACGCACAACGATGTTGTAGCTGCGCTCTCCGAGGTCAATAGAAACGTATTCTCCGCTAGACAATTTGGCTGGGTGTGATTCCATTGGCTTAAGGGGTGCCGAAGATTTTCACCGGCACCCGCATGAAAACTTAAACGATTATTTTATGCCAGCCACTCGTGGAGTAATGCGAGCCCCTTTTAGGATACGCCCCATCGATTCCAAGACCAAGGCATCCTGATGGATGCCGCCTATTTTCGAGCGAATTTGCTCCATTTTTTGGAAAATTTCTCACCCATTTTCCACGTGTTTGCCTCCTGCGGGCATAACTCGGTCTTTGAGACTGTGTTCTTGCTCTTGTAGCGCGCATCTACGCCGTGTTCATGGAACTTGGTCAGGTGCGTATTATGTTGCGGCGCGTGGCCATCCTTACCGCCACGGTAAAGTGGCGTGCGCCTGATCTTTATGGCGGTCCAAACGTCCAACACAAGACGCTCGGACCGCACACCTTCACGCATCAAGGGCAAGTAACTGGGGGCACTGCCGCGGCGTCACCCACAACCTCAACCGACACCTGACGCGTTATCACACTGGTACCACGGGTAGCAGTGACCAAGAATGTATTCGTTCCGCAAGTCAGTGGCGTTCCACGAATAAAACCCGTGTTTCCTGTAGTTGCCGATGCAAGCCAAGCAGGCAATAGCTGGAAGTTCCAAGAAATGCTTGCCGCAGGATCACCGCCACTTGCAGAGAAGGAATAAAGATAAGGGCTGTTCTTGATGGCGTTAGGCAGTACACACGACGTATTGACATTTGCAGAACAGCCATTCACTGCAAAAACAAATGGATCCAACGGCAAGGCTCCTGTCACGGTCAGCGTCATATTGCGCGTCACCCGACCACCAATAGCGTCTGTGACAGTTACGACAATGTTGTATGCCCCAGGCGTTGCCAGTGGTGTACCACTGATCACTCCAGTGCTACTCAAAGTCAAGCCCGGGGGCAAAGCACCGACCGCAGACCAAGTATATGGAGCCACCCCCCCAGTCGCCTGCAATGCAGTAGCAAACGGCAAGGTATTTTGCACGGTAATCGTTGCAGCTGTAAAAGCCAGCGGCGCTATACCCACCCCATCTACAACATCGATTGCGAGAAAAGAAGTTACCGGATCCTGAATGCCATTTGAGACAATGTTATCAAACCGATCTGCAGTCAACTCAAGAAGAATAATTCCACTAGATGCTCCACTAGAAAGTGAGAATGAACCGATACCCCCCAATGTACCGATTTGCAGAACACCACCAGACTGATTTCCGGAAATCAGCTTAGCCTCCGCCGAAACCCCAAACGGTCGAATACTAACTTGCAAATTTACCGCCGAAGAGTTGGGAACCGGTTGATTTGAATCATCCATCATAAAAACCTGAACACCAACATTATTTCTCAAATTTGACAAGTTGCCGCTAGACCCAAGGACCCCTGGAGCCTGAGCAACACCACGAACACTAGCAGGCTTCCCACTTGCTCCGCCCCCCACCACAATATCCACGCTTGCGGAGCGATTTTTACCATCACGCGGGTCCGAGACCGAACATGTCACACGCGCGGTTCCCACTTGATTACCAGCGTGAAAGTGAAAGGATGCCCCGCCACTGTTTGCACCCAATGTAATGGCCCTGTAAGCAAGCGGATTTTTATTTGCATCTTCGTGCTCAGATTTACCATCCAAATAATAAAGAGCTCCTGAATCCAACCCCTGCGCAATATTGCAACCAAAAACGTTTTCCCCACCAGGAATTAGAACACTACCCTTTCGAGCTTCGACATAGAGCGTTGTTGTATATGCACCGTATGCGCCCATTACCGCTGGCTGGCTAGCAATATTCAGGGGCAATTGGGTTTTAACAGCTCGCAAAGAGATGCTGTATTCTTCGCTAGTACTCCCAGAACTCCCCCCCCCGCCACCACACGCTGAGAGAAAGCCGACACCCGCAAGAATTGCAATTTTAAAAAATTTATTCATTTGACCACATCCTAAATTCAACGAGCAGAAACACGATCCGATATCACCTTCGGAGTAATAAAAACCAGCATCTCCCGCTTGGTTGACTCTTTGGTTCGACTCTTGAAAAGATTGCCAACAACGGGCACGTCCCCAATTAATGGAACCTTGTTTTCCTGATTTGTTTCTTCCATTTCAAAAATCCCACCAATGACAACGGTACCGCCATTTTCGATAAGAATTTGAGTCTTCACATGCTTGGTGTCTATAGCAACACCTTGGGTGGTAGTCTCGCCTCGACTGTCCTTATTCACATCGAGATCCAATATGATATTACCTTCCGGCGTAATCTGGGGAGTAACTTCTAGCTTTAAGACTGCTTTCTTGAATGCCAACGTAGTAGCGCCATTCGGAGCCGTAACCGAATACGGGTACTCGGTCCCCTGCTCAATAAGTGCCTTGGTTTGATCGGCAGTAATAATTCTAGGACTTGAAACAATTCTCCCTTTACCATCGGCCTCCATGGCTGAGAGCTCCAACGTAAGAAATCGATTCGCAGCGGAATTAAATATAGAAAGAGCAAAACTACCGACACTACTAACATTAGAGAGGCTGGCAGGAAGATTTACGAAATTCCCATTTGTGTTTGTGGTACCCCCTGCACCACTCGACGCCACTGCATCGCTATACGTCGAACCAAACGCAACCCGGTTGTTTCCACCAATGCCATAACCACCATCACCACCCCGGTTCGCACGAAGGTCGGCCCCCCCCAGGCGTACGCCCAGCGATCGACCAAAAGAATCCCGCGCCTCTACAATCCGCGCCTCAATCAAAACCTGCCTAACCGCGACATCCAAACTAGCCAGCAGGAGTCGCACCTCTTCCAGCTTACTGGGCGTATCCGTCACAAACAACTGATTCGTACGTGGCTCCGAAATAGCGCTACCACGCTCAGACAAAAAACGCCCCCCCCCCCCGGTACCACCTGTCGCTGAGGTGGTGAGTTGGGCAAGAATATCTCCCGCCTTGGCATAATTCAATTGATAAGCATGCGTCTTAAGCGGCTCAAGCT